>JAEDMC010000011.1 GCA_016303225.1 Kiritimatiellia bacterium | reverse complement strand
CTGCGGTCCTTCTCCATCGCACCGAACAAACACAACCCCGAAATCGAATAGCAAAGCGCGCCGTGGATGAACACCTCGAGCTCCATGTCACCGCAGCGCTTCGCGATGGACGCAATCTCCTCGAGCGACAGTTCTCGCGCCAGCACGACACGCTTGAATCCGAGTTCCTTCATCGCCAGCACGCCCTCAAGGTTGTGCGCGACAAGCTGCGTCGAGGCGTGAAGCTCTAGATTCGGGAAGTGTTCGCGGCAAATTCGCGCAACGCCAATGTCCTGCACGATCAGCGCATCGGGGTGCACCTCGTCGAGCCGCGCCAGCTGCCCGATGGCGTTCTCGATGTTGTCCTCGTCAATGACGGTGTTGAAGGTGACGTAAACCTTCTTCCCCAATCCCCGGCCCCCGATTCCCGATCCCTTCGCGAAGCGAAGAAGGTTCTTCAGGTCTTCAAGCGAGAAGTTGTCGGCAAACGCCCGCGCCGAGAATTCGGTCAGCCCACAATAGACGGCATCCGCCCCCGCCTCAAACGCGGCGAGAGCGGTCTGGAAATTACCCGCAGGGGCTAAAAGCTCACAGTCCATTGAAGTCCAGCGTCGCGAAGTAGTCGTCGAGCGTCTCCGCGCGACGGATTTCCTTCACCGAGCCGTCGGACTCGAGCAGGAGCTCGGCGCTGCGGAGCTTGCCGTTGTACTGGAAGCCCATCGCGTGGCCATGCGCGCCGGCGTCGCAGATGACAACGAGATCGCCGCGCTCGAGGAGCGGCAGCACGCGCTGGATTGCGAACTTGTCATTGTTCTCGCAGAGCGATCCCGTCACGTCATACGTCGTCGTGTCGCCACAGTTCTCCTTACCCGGCACCACAATCTCGTGATAGGCACCGTAGAGCGCGGGACGCATCAGGTTCGACATGCAGGCGTCGAGACCCGCGTACATGCGGTACGTGTTCTTGATGTGGCGCACGCGCGCGACGAGGTACCCGTAAGGACCTGTAATGCAGCGTCCGCATTCCATGTAGAGCTTCAAGGGCTTAATGCCGCGCTCGGCGACACACGCCTTGTACGCCGCCTCGATGCCCTTGCCGACGTATTCGAGATCCATCGGCTTCTGGTCCGGCTTGTAGGGGATGCCGATGCCGCCGCCGATGTTGACGAATTCGAAGTCAATGCCGAGCTGCTGATGGATATCCGCCACCAGGTCGAAGAGCATCTTCGCTGTGTCGATGATGTACTCGGGATCCAGCTCGTTCGACGCGACCATCGTGTGAAGTCCGAAGCGTTTCACCCCCGCATCGCGCATCTGGCGATAGCACTCGAACAGCTGCTCGCGCGTAAAGCCGTACTTCGCCTCCTCCGGCTTGCCGATGATGGCGTTGCCGCCCTTCAGCGGCCCCGGATTGTACCGACAGCAGAAGATTCGGTCGTTCGACTCCTCTGCAATTTGAGATTTGAAATCTGAAATCGCCTCGTAGAGGCGGGTCCAGTGCGTGATGTCGTCGAGGTTGATGATCGCGCCGAGCTCCCAGGCCTTCCGGAATTCCTCGTCAGGCGTGTCATTCGACGTGAACATGATGTGTTCGCCGACGTTGCCGACCTTCTCCGCAAGGACCAGCTCCGCCATAGACGAGCAGTCACTGCCGATGTCAAACTCCTTCAGGAGCTTCATCAGATACGGATTCGGCGCAGCCTTCACGGCGAAGTACTCGCGGAACCCCTTGTTCCACGCAAACGCCTTCTTGAGGCGCTTCGCGTTGTCACGAATCGCCTTCGCATCATAGATGTGGAACGGCGTCGGCCACTTCGCCGCAATCTCCTCGAGTTTGGCCTTGTCAAAGGGTAGCTTTCTCATCATTCTGCCTTATATTGGATTTGAAAGGATATTATATCAAATTCGCTCGCCAGCGGAGCTCTCCGCAACGCGGCGGACCTCCGCCGCGACGGACTCGCTCACGCCGGCGGCAGCGGCAATGTCCGCAATCGGCGCACGGGCAATGCCGTAGATGGACTTGAATGCGCGCAAGAGCTTCAGCTTCTTCGCCTCGCCGATGCCCGGCACCTCATCCAGCACGGATTCGCGGATATGCTTCTCCCGCTGATTGCGGTGATAGGTGATGGCGAAACGGTGCGCCTCGTCCCGCAAACGCGTCAGTACGAACAGCGCCTCCGAATCGCGCGGAAGGAGAAGATTATCGCGTCCGTCATCCAAGACCACCTCCTCCTGGCGTTCGGCAAGGCCGATGGTCGGGATGTCCGCGACGCCGATTTCGGCAAAGGCCGCCCGGGCGGCACGGAGCTGGGTGATGCCGCCGTCGCAGACGAAGAGATCGGCGCGCGGAGAGGTCTCCAAGAGCGTCGATTCGGGTCCGTAGCGACGACGGACCACTTCCGCCATCGATCGGGGATCGTCCGCGCCGACAATCGTCTTGATGCGGAAATGGCGATAGTAGCGTCCGTCTGGGAGTCCGTCCTTCGCCACAACCATCGAGGCGACGGAGTCGGTCCCGAAAAGATTGGAAATGTCGACGCATTCGATGATCCGCGGCGGTTCGACCAGTCCGATTGCCTTCGCGAGCTCCGCAAGCCCGCGCGCGGCGTCCTCCTCGCGCTGACGGGGAGACTTGCGGATGAAGTGAGCCTTTGTCATCTCCCGGAGCGCGAAGACCGTGTCCCTGAGGCGCGCCGCCTGCTCGAAATCGCCCTCCTGCGCAACCTGATGCATCTTCGCCTCGACTTCCGCGAGCACCTGCGGACGCTTCCCCTCGAGAAAGGCGCAGGCCTCGTCGAAGCGCGAACGGTAGTCGGCGGACGAAATCCTGCCGAGGCACGGCGCCGAGCAGGTGCGGATCACATCCGCAAGGCAATGTCGGTGGCACTCCTCATCCGGACAGATCGCCTCGCATTCGCGGATGCCATAGCGCTTCTCGACGAAATCCTTCGCGGCACGGACGACGGGAGCGGACGGGAACGGCCCGAAATAGCGCGCTCCGTCGTCCCGAACGATCCGGCAACAGGTGAACCGGGGCCAGTCGGCGGACGGGTCGGCCCGCAGCGCCAGATAGCGCTTGTCGTCCCGCATCAGAATGTTGAAGCGCGGCTTGTACTTCTTGATGAGCGAAGCCTCGGTAAGAAGCGACTCCGCCTCGTTCTTGACGGTCATGAACTCGAAGTCATAGACCGTATCGACCATCGATCGAACCTTCGGCGCGTGCTTGGCACCGGGGCGAAAATACGACGAGACGCGTCGCTTCAGGTTCTTCGCCTTGCCGACGTAGATGATGACGCCCCGGCGATCTCGCATGAGATAACAGCCGGGGCGGTTAGGAACGGTTTTGAGCCGCTCTCTGATCAGCTCATTCAGGCGAGCTCCTTGGCGGGTTCCGGAGGTTTGGCGGCTTCCGCCTCCTCCTTCTCGCCTTCAGCGATGCCCTTCTTGAACTCGCTCTTGGCCTTGCCGAGCGCCTTCGCCAAATCCGGAATCTTCTTTGCGCCGCCGAAAAGGACGAACGCAACGACCACGCAGATCAGCAGCTGCCAAGGGCCAATATTCTGGATAAACGCCAAAGTCATTTTACTTACTTCGCCGGAGCGGACCCGTCATCGCCGTAGCCCTTCGACTTCAGATAGTCGACGACCTTGCCGACGGTGGTGAGCTTCTCAGCATCCTCTTCAGGGATGGCCGCACCGAATTCCTCTTCGAACGCCATAATCAGTTCGACACTGTCAAGCGAGTCAGCCCCGAGATCATCGATGAACGAAGCCTCGGACGTGACCTGCTCGGCGTTAACGCCAAGCTGCTCAACAATAATGTCTTTGACGCGATCTTCAAGCTTTCCTGCCATGATAACTATACTCCTTGTTTTTGGATATAAGAATTGTATCAAAATGCCGTGCGCCGCGCAAGGGGGTCAGATCATTCCGCCGTTAACGCTCAAAATCTGGCCCGTCACGTAGGAGGCATCGTCACTGACGAGCCATACGACAGCCTTGGCGATATCGTCGACTTTGCCGAAGCGCTTGAGCGGGATCGAATCCATGTAGGACTTCTTGATCTCGTCCGAGAGCCCTTCCGTCATCTTCGACTCGATGAAGCCTGGCGCGACTGCGTTGCAGCGGACGTTGCGCGAACCGAGCTCCTTAGCCGTCGTCTTCGTGAGCGCGATGACGCCGCCCTTCGAAGCCGTGTAGTTCGCCTGCCCAGCATTGCCGGTGATGCCCACGACCGAGGTGATGTTGACGATGGCGCCGCCGAGTTGCGAGCCGTCCGCCGCCTTGTTCTTCATCATCGGACGCGCCACCGCGCGCGTAAAGAGGAATGTGCCCCTCAAGTTGATGTCCAGAACCTGGTCCCAGTCTTCATCCGACATCCGCATGAGCAGCCCGTCCTTGGTAATGCCCGCATTGTTGACGAGGATGTCGACCTTGCCGAACTTCTCGATCGTTGCCTTGACACAGGCATCGACCTGTTCGGAATTCGAGACGTCGACCTTCTGGCAGAACGCCGCTCCTTCGCACGACTCAATCGAGCGCGCGCAGGCGACGACAGCCGCGCCTTCCTCATGCAGCTTCTTCACGATCGCCGCGCCAATCCCGCGCGACGCACCAGTTACGATCGCCACCTTGCCGTCCAACTTTCCCATAGCGTCTCCCATCTTCCGTTAACGTCCTCAAACCGCTGCAACCGTCGCTTCCAGCGACGCCAGGTCGCCGACATTCGCCGTCGTAAGCGCCGCGTCAATCTTCTTGACGAGCCCCGAAAGGACCTTGCCGGGACCGAACTCGACAAACGTCGTGCAACCGAGCGCCTTCGCGGTTTCCACGTCCGCCGCCCAGTTGGTCGTACCCGTCACCTGCTCGAGCATCATCGCCTTGATGGCGCCCGGATCGGACGAATGCGGCTGGCCCGTCACGTTGGACAGAACCGGGAACTTCGGCGCGGAAAACGCCACCGTATCGAGAATCGGCGCAAGCTTCTCACGGGCCGGCGCCATGAACGGCGAGTGGAACCCGCCCGCCGTCGCGAGCGGAATCGCCCGCCTGATGCCGAGCTCCTTTGCCGCCGTCGCCGCCGCGGCAATCGCGTCCTTCGAGCCGGACAGCACCTGCTGTGCGGCCGAATTGACGTTGGCGACCGTGCAGCCCGTCTTCTCGCAGAGGGCCTTCAGCTGGTCCGGCGTCGCCCCGACAATGGCAATCATCCCCGACGGCGTCGCCTCGCAGGCCTCCTGCATGAAGCGCCCGCGCGCCTCCAGGACCTTCAGCGTCGAGTCGAAGTCGAGAACGCCAGCCGCGCACAGGGCGCCCCACTCGCCGAGCGAGAGTCCCGCCGCGCAGGCGAAGTCGACTTTCTTTCTCTTCTGCAACGCGAGATAAGCGGCGTAGCTCGTCACGAAGATCGCAGGCTGGCAGACATTGGACTTCGTTAGCTCCTCCGCAGGACCCTCAAAGCAGATTTTCTTCAGGTCGAAGCCGAGGACGGCGTTCGCCTTGTCGAAAAGAGCCATCGCCTCGGCATCGGCCTCAGCGAAATCCTTGCCCATGCCGGGAATCTGGGCGCCTTGACCGGCGAATATGCAACAGTAACTCATGGCGTGATTATATCATATTTATTCGTGAACGGGTGAGGCCTCTCGGTTGTGCGGCTGGCTGCGGTAGAGCGACCAGCCGTTGTTGAGCCAGAACGCAATGCCGCAGACCCACATCGCGGGAACGATCAGCTGGTGGTTGCCGGAGATTTCAGCGACCATCACGATTGCCGTCAGCGGCGTGCGGATCGCCGAGGCGAGGAACCCCGCCATGCCGACAAGCGCAAACGCCGCGGGATGAACGCCCCACGACGTCGGCAGGACTCTCTCGAAGAAGACGCCGACCGCTCCGCCGAGCGCGCCGCCGCACACGATGGCTGGCGCGAACACGCCGCCCGAACCACCCGAACCGACGGTGAAGGACGTCGCAACGGCCTTTGCAAAAAAGATCGCCAGCAGCGCAAGACACGCGGATTGTCCAGTCAGATGTTCCGTCAACGTCTGGCGAATGACAGGATAACTCGTACCGAGGACCTCCGGAACGAAGAAGCCGATAATGCCGGTGACGATTCCCCCCAGAACGACTTTGATCCAGCCCGGACAGTTCATGCTGCCGAAGGACCGCTCGACCGAATTGAAGCCGCTGATGTAGAAGCGGACACCAAACGTGACGATCAGCGCCAGGACGAAATACGGCAACAGGCGGAGTCCGTTCGAATAGGCAATGTCCGTCGGCATCGGGAAGAGCGCCCCCCACCCGAAGAAACAGGCGAAGATCGTATAGGCGACCGTTGAGGCGACGAAACACGGCAGAATGCAGTCATACTCGACGTCACTCGAGGAATAAAGGACCTCAAAGCCAAAGATCGCCCCCGCAAGCGGAGCCTGAAAGAGCGCCGCGATACCCGCCGAAATACCGGCTGTCATCAGGATTCGCCGCGCCCGGCGGGAAAGCCCGAACCACGAGGCGACGATTGATCCGCATGACGCGCCCAGGAGCGTGACCGGTCCCTCGTATCCCGCACTGCCACCGGAGGCGACGGTCAACACCGAGGCGACGGACTTGATCGGCAACACGGCCGGCGGCACGTAGCCGTGACGACGGTGATAGGCCAAAATCGCGCTGTCCGTCCCGCGCGCATGCTCCAGCGAATCAAACCGCTGGATGAGCAGATAGCCAAGGAGCGCGCCGACGGCAGGCAGCACCAGCTGAAGCGGACGCACCGGAACCGACCCGATGACAGATCCGCCAAGGTCGATCAGGTAGCGAAAGCCGACGACGACAAAACCTGAGAAGACGCCGACCAACACGGCCTGCCCGAAGTACTTGCCGGTGGTAAAAGAAAGTCCTTTCCCGGCGAGAAAGAACTTTTGCAGAAAAGACGTTAATCTCGGAAGGGCCATCAGTCGAGGACATCTGTCACCATGCCGCGCGCCACCTTCTTGGCAACTGGGGATCCCGCAAGTGCCTGAAGGACAACAAGGGAAAAGAGCAGAGCCGAACCGGGGGCCTGCCCCGTGATGATCATCCCGTCGGAAACAACCGGGGCCGGCGACCACTCGCGGTCAAGATCCATCTGACAGGTCGGATAGCACGTCACGTGAACATCCTCGTCCAGCACGCCGGCTGCGACAAGGACCGTCGGCGCAGCACAAATGGCGCAGATCAGCCGATTCTCCTCATGCTGCCGCTGCAGACGGCGAATCAACGGCCCGCAAGCCTTGAGATTCTCCGTTCCCTCCCCGCCTCCGGGAAGGACGATCGCGTCAAAGTTGTCGTCCTCGACGTCGTCGAACAAGGCGTCGGCCCTCATGTCGATGCCGTGGGCGCTGCGAACGCCTGGCGTCCCGTGGATGGACGCCGTCACGACCTCAACGCCGCCGCGCCGCAGAACGTCAACAATCGAGACGGCCTCGATGTCTTCGAAGCCGTTCGCCAATGGTATGAGGACCTTTGCCATAACGATCAGATGAGGTTCTTCGCCTCATTGCAGCGCATCTTGCGGCCCATAATGTCCTTGTCATTGAGCGCCGCAACCGCCTTCTCGGCCTCTTCGCGCACGGGCATCTGGACAAACCCGTAACCCTTGGACTTGCCGTTGAAGCGGTTCGTGATGAGCCGCGCGGAATTGACCTTGCCATAGGCCTCAAACTCCTTGCGGAGCTGGTCCTCGGTCATGTCATAGCTGAGGTTGCCGACGTAGATCTCGACGGAGCCGTCCGCCGGAGCCGGATGGGGCTTGCGCTTCTCGAAGGGCTTCTCCTCGCCCTTCTTCTGCGGCCTGTCGGCCTTCTTGCCCGACTTCTTCCCGCACGGGCAGCAGATCTTGCACACAAGGCACATGACTATCAGGCCCAGCACAAACGCCGCAACGGCAACCGCAATGGCAGAGCACCGGGTGTCCCCGCTCTTGAACAACTCAAGCATTCCATTAACACAGCAGTTCATTCTTTCTTCTCCTTCTCTACTTCTTACTTAACTTATTCCTTCTTGCTTCTTCCTTCGCAGCGGCGTCAGCTGTTGCGATAGTCTCCGAGCGATTTCATCCGGCTCGGATGGCGGAGTTTGCGCAGCGCCTTCGCCTCGATCTGACGAATGCGTTCGCGGGTCACGTTGAACAGGCGGCCGACTTCCTCGAGGGTACGGCTGTACCCGTCGGAAAGGCCGAACCTGAAGTCCACGACCTGCCGCTCGCGGTCCGTCAGCGTGTTGAGAATCTCACGCAGGCGTTCCTTGAGCAAATGCCCCTCGGTGACCTCAAAGGGATTTTCGCTCGACAAGTCAGGGATGAAATCGCCATAATGCGCGTCATCATTGTCGCCAACCTTCGACTGCAGCGAAATCGGCTGCTGGGCCATGCGCTTGACGGCACGCACCTGGTCAACGGGGATGTCCATTTCCTTCGACAGCTCCAGCTCGTTCGGCTCGCGACCGAGCTTCTGGATCAGCCGCTTCTGGACACGCATGAGCTTGTTAATGGTCTCGATCATGTGCACGGGGATGCGGATCGTGCGCGCCTGGTCGGCGATCGCACGCGTCGCCGCCTGACGAATCCACCACGTGGCATAGGTCGAGAACTTGTAGCCCCGCTTGTACTCGAACTTCTCAACCGCCTTCATGAGGCCGGTGTTGCCCTCCTGGATGAGGTCGAGGAACGAGAGCCCGCGATTCATGTACTTCTTGACGATCGAAATGACGAGACGGAGGTTCGCCTCGACCATCTTCGTACGGGCGATCTGTCCGGCCTTCAGCACCTTGCGGAGCTCGGAGAACGTCGTCACGAACTCCTCTCCGGACATGCCGAAAAGCGCCTCTAGCCGCGCCATCTTCTCCCTCACGAGCTTGAGGTCGTGATCACGCTTCTTCGATGCACGGAGCGTCAGGAGCTGGGCCTGCTTCGACACTAAGGCGCGATACGGCAGGTAGATGCGCTCGTCCGCCTCCGCGCACAGCGTCTCGAGGACCTTCTGCTTGTAGCTCAGGTCGTCAAAGCACTGGCGGAGCGCCTCCCGGGCGTTCTTCAGCGCCTTCTCGGCTCCGCGGACCGCAGTCGGCGACGGATGCTTCTTCGCAATTTCGGCGAGATATTTCGCACTCGCCTCGCGAAGACGCTTGTCGACGTCCTTGATCTCCTTGCGGAACTGCGGGATGAGTTCCATGTAGGCGTCGCGATTGTCGTCGAACTTGTCCGTGACAATGCGGTCGAAACGCTCGCCCTGACCTTCCAGCTTGTCCAGCAGCGACGCGTACATTGACGGCGCGAAGAGGAAGCGGTTGAACATGTCGCGCGTCTTCGTCTCCGCCTCTTCAATGACCGCGCAGATCTCGACCTCTTCCTCACGCTTCAGCAACTGCACCTGCCCCATCTGATGCAGGTACATGCGGATCGGATCTTCGATCATCTCCGTCGCACGAGCCTTCGGATCGGTCGGCTTGGCGCTTTTCGCCTCCAAGTACCTCTTGACATCTTCTTCGCGGATCACCTGCACACCCAGAGCCTCAAGGATCTTCAGGTACTTGTCGGACTGAATCGCATCCACGATGGTGGACGGCAGAATCTGGTTCAGCTCCTCATAGGTGATGTACCCGCCGTTGGCCTCGCTGCGACGCTTCACGTCCTGAATGACGTCGTTGAGTTCGGTCTCTCGCAAAATCGACATGCCTTCCATGGACGGAAGGATGGTATCGGCGTCGGATGCGTCCGCCGACTCGTCTTCAGCTGCAACCGGCAACGGCGCCTGAGCGGCCGCCTCCTCGCCCGCCGCATCATTCGCCTTGGACTCCGTTCGCTCGACTTCCGCCGCCAGCGACTCCGCGTCCAACGTCGCCGCTTCGACTTCGTCTACGTCTTCAGGCGGCAGATCGTCCCCATCTTCATCACTCACGCGGCGCTTCGGCCTTTCAACTTTCGAGACTTTCTTGGCAATCGTCTGCTTGTCTTTCTCGCCCCAAACATTCTTCTCCTCAGTCTCGCTCTTCGCAAGAGGCTTCTTGACGGCAGACTTCTTGCCCGCCTTATTCGTCTCAACCTTCTTTACGATCTTCTTCGCCTTGGCCATATTGTCTCCAGTCTACAATTCACCCACCTGCACTTTGTCAAGTGTTTTGTGTAGTATATCATATTTGAGCGCGAACAGCGGAGATTTCTTTCATCTTCGTCAAAACCATGACAAGACGATCAACCCCCAACGCAACGCCAGCCGCATTTTCAATCTTTGGCAAGCAATCAATAAATTCGCTGTCTATCGGATAATCAGCCTCTTTTAGCAATTTACGCGCCTCTTTCGCTTTTTCAAACCGCAATTTCTGCTCGTCACGATCACAAAGTTCAGTAAAGCAATTCGCCAGCTCCATTCCATCCCAATAGAACTCCCAGCGTTCGGCATAGGTCGTTGGTCGTGGGTTGTTGGTAGTTGGTAGAGCTGTGGTCAGCTTGGCGAGAGAGGCGGCTTGAGGCGGATAGTCCATCAAGAAGACGCCGCCGCCGAGCTCTTTGATCGCAGGCTCGATCTTCGTCGCCATGTCGAAGTCAAATCGATCTTGATCCCAGTCGCCTTCCCACGGGTCCCACCCGGCATAGCGCAGGTAGGCGTTGCGGACACGCAGTAAAATGTTTTCTCCCTCCGCTCTACCACTACGACAATCCGCTACAACCAGCCCTTCAAGCAGACTTTCCAAGTCCCTCTTGATGTCCAGATAATTCGCCCCACGCCGATACCACTCAATCATCGTGAACTCGGGATTGTGCCGCGAGCCCCTTTCGCCCTCACGGAAACACGGACCAATCTGATAGATCTTGTCCATCCCCGCGGCCAGCAGCTTCTTCATCTGCAACTCGGGCGATGCGCGCAAATATCCGCCCCCAACGACAGGCGGACAGTCAATGTGCTCCTCCGGAGCCGGTGCGGGAATGCGTACTGCCGTCTCGACTTCGACAAATTCCCGCTCGTCAAAGAAACGCCGAATCGCCTGTACGATCTTCGCTCGCTCTCGCAATAGATCGAGATTCATTTAGTCATACCGCTCGAAATACTTGCCGAGCAGCTTTTCAAGCCGCGTCTCCAACCACGGCGTCACCTTCCAGTAATCGCGCAGGTTCAGGTACTCGCCGATCGGACCCGGCTGACCCGGCTTCACCCCATACTCGCACTTGAGCATGATGTTCCTTGCCGTCGCCTCACTCGACACGAACTCGATGACCTGCACCTTGAACCCGAGGATGCGGAGAATCATCGCCCGGAACGAATCGGTCAGGATGTCGCACAGCCGCTCCCGCAGAATCGATTGCCGCAGCAACCCCGCAAAATCATCATCGCCTCTCACCCTGATCCCCGAACCCCGATCCCTAACCCCGATCATCTTTTGCAGCTCGTGCTGACAACACGGCGCGGACAGAATATACCGCGCCTTCCACTCGACGCCTTTCGCCAGCGCCTCGTCCGTCGCCGTATCGCACGCATGAAGCGAAACAACCATGGAGACTTTGTTCGAATGTTCGATTGTACGAATGTTCGATTGTTCGACTGTTCGATTGTTCGATTGAGAAGTCACAGAGTCGTCAATTTGAGATTTGAGATCTGAAATCTGAAATTCATTCGGGTCGGCCTCAACGAACAACACCCTGTCCGCCACATCCAACTGCGCAGCCATCTTCTTCGCCGCGGCAACGACATCACTCCGACGGCCGATCCCGATCACCTTCACATTCGGGAACTTCAGCACCTCCGTCAGGTAGAAGTACAGCGAGATCGTGAGATACGCCTTTCCGCATCCGCAATCCACTACGGTGAACGGCTCGTCCGTCGGCTGCACCGTCTCCTTGACGACCTTCAGAAACTCGTTGACCTGATCATATTTCCCGCGCATCGAGGCGCGGATCTTCCCACTGCCGTCGGCGAGGCCGATCGTCTTGAGGAGCGCCGCGGAGTCGAAGCTCGTCAGCGGCAGCTTCTTCACGCGGTCATGCGGCTGCACGGTGACGACACGGTCCATCTCGGCGGACCTCGTCACCATCACGTGGCCCTTCTTGGTGACGCGCATGTGGAGATCGCCCTTCGCCGTCATAAGGTGCATGTCGCGTGCGCCGCGCTGGGCGATGATTTCCTCAAGCCCCTCCGCCGCAGCATTCATGTCGAGGTTCTTCACCTGGACCTGTCCGTCGTCCGTCATCTCGGCCTGGAACTTCTTCTCCCCGCCGATCTCCACCGGACGCATCGCGATCTTGAACTGCTTGCCGTTCCTCCGAACGGTCTGCACGATCTTCATGAAGCCTTCGCCCAACACGCGGGCGCGGATTTCCTCCTTCAGCTTCGGCTCGAGCTCAAACCGTTCCATGACGCTTCATCTGACGAGTGACAGGCGGATCAATCACCTCGGGTGTCAGCATCTCGGCCTGCTTCGCCGCGGTCTGGCGGCGGATCAGCCACATCTGCACGATCGAGAAGATGTTCGAGAGGAACCAGTAGAGGCTGAGGGCGGACGGGAACGAGTAGAACATGATGAGCATCATCGCCGGCATCATGACCATCATCATCTGCTGCTGCTTCTTGTCGCCCGTCGAGGGCGTGAAGTAGCTCTGGAGCGCGGTCGAGACCGCCATCAGGATCGGCAGCAGGTTGAGTCCACCGAACGGGAACCAGCTCGCGAAGAGCCCTTCCGGCTCGGAGAGGTCCGCAATCCACAGGAACGGCGCGTAGCGGAGCTCGACCGCCGAACGAAGCACGTTGAAGAGCGCGATGAACACCGGAATCTGAATGAGCATCGGCAGGCACGAGCTCATCGGATTCACCTTCTTCTCGCGGTACAGATGCCACGTCTCCTGCTGGAGCCGCTGCGGATTGTCCTTGTACTTCGCCTGAATCTCCTTCATGAGCGGCTGGAGCTCCTGCATCTTCTTCATGCCCTCCGTCGACTTGCGCGTCAGCGGCCAGAAGAGAAGACGGACGAGGATCGTCAGGAGGATGATCGCGACGCCGAAGTTCGGAATCCATCCGTTGAAGAGATTCAAGACCCACACGAGCGGATAGCAGAGCCACCGCCACATGCCGAACTCCATCACGTCCTTCATCCCGAGATCCCAGAGAAGCGACTGCTTCTTGGGCCCCACGAAGAACGTCGTCGTGCGCTTCGTCACATCGCCCTTGAAGTTCACCGAAACGGATACGCTCTCGGGCTTGTAGTTCGCCGCGCCCATGTCGCGCTTCACCGTCGCCGAGAAACCGGCGTTCCCCTCTGTGCACGAGGCAAGTGCCGTCACGAAGAATCGGTTCTTGACCGCGATCCACGTCTGCGCCCCCGGATACTCGACCGTCGTCTCCTCCGGCATTCCCGCCGCGGACTTCGATCCGCTGCAACCGCCGGAGAGCCCGCCGACAAGATACGGCTTCAAAGGCGAATCATCGTCGCCGTGATGGATGACGCCCGGTTTGCCCTTGCCCGCGTCCATCGCCCAGCTGTCGACCGACAAGAGATCGTTCTTCGAATCGCCCATACGCATCGCACCGAGCGAAATCGAACCGGACATGCCGACATCACGGAACTGAAGCTTATA
Organism: Kiritimatiellia bacterium; assembly: GCA_016303225.1. GTDB lineage: Bacteria > Verrucomicrobiota > Kiritimatiellia > RFP12 > UBA1067 > UBA1067. The sequence goes on along the minus strand of JAEDMC010000011.1, from coordinate 12,768 downwards.
GCTGTCCAGGTTCATAAGAAGGATTTCACGCGACTTCGCACCGCTTGTGAACTTGACAAAGTTGCACTTCTCCTCGGTCGTCACCTCAGAAGCCTCGAACGCCTCGACCGTCTCGCCCGCGCCGAGCGGCGAATCGGAGAAGTCAAGGACGACCGGCGGATTCTCCTCGGAGATCGGCCCGCAGTCCTTTGCGTACTTCTTGAGTGTGACCTTCTTGACGACCGCGCCCCAGGTCGAGAGCTCGAGCTTCACCTCATCGTTCTCGAGCGTGACGATCTTCTCGGGGACGGAAGGTCTGACGGCTTCCAGGGCCTTAGGGGCACGAGCGACACCAGAAGCACTAGAAACACTAGAATTGCTAGAGCTACTAGAATCACTATCCTCACGAGCGGCCCTATCGACCCTGTTCGACGCTATCTCCGTCTGGGCGAGGGCCGCCTGCTTCGCGGCTTCTTTCGATTTTCCCATCTCGCTGAAGATGTACCACGCGAGCACTGCGCCCAGTACCAGGCAAATCAACTTCTCTGTCTTGTTCATTTCTTACCTTTCAAAATCGTTTTTCCACCGGCCCTTCGCCGGAACCGGATCATACCCGTAATCGCCCCAGGGATGGCACCTCAGAATCCTCCACAGTCCCAGCAACGTTCCCTTCACGGCCCCGTGCACATTGAGCGCCTCAATCATGTAGTTCGAACAGCTCGGCTCGAACCGGCACGCCCCGCCCATCATCGGGCTCAGCACCACCTGATAGCCTCTCACGAGTGCGATAAGCGCCGAACGCACCATCTCATCTCCTCCTGCACGTCAGCGCATTTCTTCGTACCAATCGCGCGCCGTGCGATAAAAATCCATTCGGTCTTCTCGGGCATCGCGCCCTCCTTCACCAGCAAGCGGAACGCCTCGCGCATGAGACGCTTGGCGCGGTTGCGGTCGACCGCATCGTGGAAGCTCTTCTTGGAAACAACGACGCCGGCCATGCGGTCGGCGTCCGGAGACTCCAGATGCCACGCGACGAGGAGACGCCCCTTTATGGAACGTCCCCGGTCGAAGATACGCTTGTATCTCGCGCCGGGGAGTCGCGTGGACATTCGGAATAGCCCTTAGACCTGCGTCAGGCGCTTACGGCCCTTCTGACGACGGGCCTTCAGGACCTTGCGCCCGCCCTTCGTCGCCTTACGCGCACGATAACCGATCTTCCTTTTCCGCTTCAGCTTCGACGGCTGCCATGTCATCTTCATGATTTTTTGTTCCTTTCAACAGAAATGTCTAGATATTATATCAAAATTACTCCTCGGCTTTCAAGTGCATCAGGAGTTCGTCAAAACGGTTGATTTTCACCGTAAAACGCGCCTCTTTGAGCCGCCCGAAGCCGAAAGTGCAGAACGCGCCCTTCACGCCCGCGTTGGTCGCACATTGCATGTCCGTCCAGCTGTCGCCGACCATCCAGTCATGCGAGGAAAGGCGATGTCCACGCAGCCTCGAAGCGCACTCGCGGATGGACTGCGCATCCGGCTTCAGCGGAATTCCATCCCCACCCGCTACGACCGCACTCCCGAAATAGCGCGTAAAACCGAACTTCTCCAGAATGAGCTTCACGGCAAAATTCGGCTTGTTCGTGTTGACGCCCAAGAGCCACCCACGATCTCGCAACTCCCCGAGCGTTCTCACGACTCCGGGATACGGCTGCACCCGTTCGACGCAATGCTCGGCATAATGGCTCTTGAAAATCTCCCAGACCTCTTCATAAGGGCACTCCGGAATCGAATTCGTCAGCAGGTACTTCGCGCCCTGCCCGACATGGGCTATTACATTCTCTTCCGACCACTCCACGAGCCCCAGATCGCGCCGTGTGTGGTTCACCGTCGCCGCCAGGTCTGCCTTCGTGTCGAAAAGCGTGCCGTCTAGGTCGAAGAATACTGCGTTCATGGAAGAGGGGTTAGGGTTTAGGGGTTAGGGTTTAGGGGTTAGGGGTTAGGGGTTAGGGGGGAGAGATGATCAACCGCCATCCATTCGCCTGTGTGCGGATGGCGGAATCTCAACCTCAGCGAATCGAGATAAAGCCGTGATGCTTTCTGGCCGCCGTACTTCACATCGCCCACGACGGGATGACCTGCCTCGCTGAAATGAACGCGGATCTGGTTCTTACGCCCGGACTTCAAGCTGACCTCGACCAAGGTCGTACCGTCGCAGGTCGACAACCTGCGCCATTCGGTTCGCGCAAGCTTGGGCTGACGAAGGCCTTTAGACTTTAGGCGAAAGACGGAAGACGGCGCAGAGACCGACCTGACCTTGTAGCCGTCGTCGTCTTCGCGAAGCCAGCTTTCGAAGACACCCTTCTCTTCTTCAAGAACGCCTTCGACCCTCGCAACATACGTCTTCTCGGTGAGCTCGTTCCAATTGGCGCGAAACGCCTCGGCGACTCTCTCGGTCTTTGCGAACATCATGACGCCGCTCGTCTCGCGGTCGAGACGATGGACGAGCCACACGTGCTTGCGGCTTTTCATCTGACCTTTGCGGACATAGTCATTGAGCCACTCCTCGGCCGTGTTCGTCTCCTTTGCACGCGTATGCGTCGTCAGCATCCCCGCCGGCTTGTCAATGACAATGAGATCGTTGTCTTCGTAGAGGATCGGGAATGGGAGTCTCTGTCTCATCTCAATCTGGCAGTTGTAAGTTATACGGTTGTACAGGTTGCCAGTTGGACATTTTCAGTGGATGGTGGCGAAGGAGGGGATCGAACCCTCGACCCAAGGCTTATGAGTCCTTTGCTCTACCGACTGAGCTACCTCGCCATGGTTCTCAAACGAACGGGTGAAAGTATATCAAAAGTTGCGTCCAAAAGTCAATGGCTCCCGGCGTTCTTTTACTTCGCCTTGAGCGAGCGCTTGAGAATCGCCAGCAGCGACTTGCGCTCTTCCTTGGACAATGCCCCAATCCGCTCTTCCCATTCGACCTCAAAGGCGCTCTTTTCTTCGCCAAGGGCGAGGAAATGGGCCTTCAGCACTTTCTTCGTCTCATCAAGATACAGGCGCACTTCGGGATTGAGCTCGTCCATCACCAGCGCATTCTCGGCGGCAAGCGTTGGGAAGCGCGGCGCGATGAGATAGGCGGTGAAGGACGCACCCGTTCCGGAACGGACGCCGGCCGGCTGCTCGTGAAGCTGGAAGCCATCCGGTCCGGCAAAGACCAGACGCCCGGAACCGACGAACTTGCGCTTCCACTCGATGACCTCGAGCTTCGCCTCGGCGCCGTTCTCCAGCGTCAGCTTGTAGTCGGTCGTGCGCTTTTGGACAATGACCGGCGTCACGGGAAGACCGTTGAAGTAGATTCGGACGTCCGGATAGCTCTTCAGATACAGGGCGAACTTGGCCGCCAGGTTCTGCACCGTCTCGCCCGCATCGAGCAGCGAATCGACGACCGCCCGCACGTTGGTGATGTAGACCTCCGTCCCGGTCGCCGGCCCGATCGGCGCATCCTCAAGATCAAAAACGCCCGGCTTGTCCGCCGTACCAGAAAGCTTGTACGAGAGAAGCTCTTCTCCGACCTTCGTCGTCGTGCGCCACTCGACGTTGACACCAAGCGCAAAGGCCTTGAAGCGTCCGCGCCCGTGACGGCCGTGGAGACGGCGACCGGAGAACCCGGTCCCCTTTCCCTCGCGCTTCCAGCTGCCGCCCAGGTTACCGAACGTCTGGTCAGCCCTCAGCGCGTCAATGCCCGTGCCATCGTCAGTGACGCGGACCGCCTCCACCGCACCGAGAGGATTGGTGACGAGATCGACCTTGACCTCCTTGGCATCGGCGTCAAGGGCGTTCCAGACGAGCTCCTCAATCGCTGCGAGCGGCGACCCCTTGAAAAGCGATTCGATGTGGTCAGCCTGTGCCTGAACGTAGATCTGTTTCATGAGAAGTTGGTAGTTGGTAGCTGGTAGTTGATAGCGTGTCAGACCTTCAGGGGTTCGACAGAACCGCCCTGGGTGACTTTCTCGATGCGCAGACGGATGGATTCGAGGTCCTTCTGGCAATCGGCGACGAGCTTGCGGCCTTCTTCGAAGGACTTGATCATCTCGTCCAGGTTCATCTCTCCGGACTCCATCTTGGCAACAAGTCCCTCAAGCTTCTTAAGGTTGTCTTCGAACTTCATAGTCTGATATTATATCACACCTGCCGACATCGCCTCTGCGTATCTCTGCGATCTCTGCGGTTCCCGAATGAAATTGCCCGGTCAGAACGTCTTCGCGACCGCCGCAAGAACGATCGACAAGGCCAGCACGCCGAGTCCGACCGCGAGCATCACGCGCGTCTTCCTTCCCGTACCACGCCACTCGCCCAGCATGATCCCGAGCAGCGACGAGAACATCACGCAGCTGCCCATCACGACCGCGAAGGAAATGTAGCGCATCTCGCCCATCGCTGGCTCGCCGACCTTCTGGCAGACGAACTGACACGCCCAGATGACGCCTGCCAGACCTGCAAGCATCATCGCCAGGCCCCTGTGAGATTTGAGATTTGAAATCTGAATGCAGTAATCGGAAAAGCTCCTGTTCTTCTGATTCTGCCACAGGCACCAGGCCGCGTTAACGACAAACCCGCCCCACAGCACCACGACCAGCACCGGCAGGCCAATCCACTTCGCGTCCGTTCCGCAGAGCCGCGCGGCAGTTTCCATCGACGCCCCGCCCTGCAAACCGAAGTTCATGCCGGCGGACGCGATACCCGAGAAGAGCGCGACAAGCAGGCCCTTCTTGAAGTCGAATTCGGCGACCGCCTTCTTCTTCGCCGCCTCATCCAGCTCTCCCTCCTTGAGCTTGCCGGCAAGACCGACAAAGACAATGCCGACGAGGGAGACGAGAACGGACACGAACGTAACGACGGCGGACGTGTCCCTGAAGAGATCGCCCGCGTGTCCCGTCACGATCGGCGGGATGAGCGTGCCCGTCGCCGAGCAGAGCCCGCACCCGATCGCCAGCCCGAGGCCGATCCCGAGATAACGAATCATCAGTCCCCACGTGAGCCCGCCAAGCCCCCAGAGCGCACCGAAGCCGATGCACCGCGCAAGCGTCGCGCCCTCGGCGTTGCCAATAACGTCGAAGAGACGCGGACACGTCACGCCCGCCAGCAAGAGCGGAAAGATGACAAGCCCGAAGACCGCATAGACGAGCCAGTAGCTCTCGTAATGCATATCCTTGATGCCGCGAAACGGCAACGCGAAAACCGCCCCGGCGAGACCACCGAGCGCACAAATGACCGTACCCATCGTCATGCCCATGTTGAGACCTCCTTATTTGAATTCAATCCGGCGAGCCTCCTCGCCTTCGAGATGGGTAAAGACTATGTGTCGCGCATCCGGCGGAATGAGCGCCCCCGCCCGTTCGGGCCACTCCACGATCAGGATCGCCCCCTCGGCGAGATAGTCCTCCCAGCCGATGGCGATCACGTCGTCTTCGGTGTGAAGACGGTAAAGGTCCATGTGGACGAGAAGAGAAGGTCCGCGGTGTTCCTGCACGATGCAGAAGGTCGGGGAATTGACGCGGCCGGGAACACCAAGCGCCGCCGCGAGCCCCTGCGTGAACGTCGTCTTGCCAGCGCCGAGGTCGCCCTCCAGGCAAATGACATCGCCCGGCTTCAGTTCCGGCGCGAGGCAACGCGCCAGCTCCCACGTCTCCTCGACGCTGCTGACGTTATAGACACCGGTCACGGACAAGTTCCATCAAGAACAGATACAAATACTTCGCGTCAAACGCCGCCGAGTGGGGGGTCGAGACGCAGTTCGGCAAATCGGCAAGTTCCGGCACATAGCCCGGCGACTCCAGAACGGTCGCGGACGGTTCATGCTTCCTGACGTCCAAATACGCACCCGCCAGACGCTTCGTCTTGAGCGCCCGGTAAAGCGCCTTCTCGTCCACGGCGTTGCCCCGTCCGACGTTGATGACGACGCATTTGCGCGGCAACTTGCGGATAAGCTTCGCGTCCAGGAAGTTGTCCGTCCCCGTCGTCGACGGCAACGCGAGGATCACCCAGTCCGCGCGACGAAGCGTCTCATCCAACGTCGACAGGCCCACCAGTCTCGGACCACGCTTGCCCGCCAAAATCTGATAGACGCCATGCCGGGTCACGCCGGTAACTAGCACGCCGACTCGAGCCAGCAAGTCGCCGATCGCACGACCGACATTGCCAAAGCCGAAGACGACGGCTTCCGTACCCACAACAGTCGAGCACTTGTCCGAAAGCCAGGCCCGCGGCCACGGATCGCTGGCAATCGCCTTCTCCTGCAAACGGAAAAAGCCGCGCCGCCACGCCAACATGAATGCGGCGACCGTCTCGGACATGATTTCGCCGTGAAAGCTTCCGAAATGAACTTTGACGCCCTTCGGACCCTTTGTCGGGACGAACTCCCGACCGGCCGCCGGCGTCGCGAGCACCCTCAAGCGCGGAGCCTTCGCAAACCACTCTTCCTTGAAGTTCCACACGAGCGCATGCGTCGCCTGCGGCAAAGTCTTCAGGAACGCCCGCTCGCTCCTAACCCGAACGACGCGCCCTTTCTCTCCAATGACTCGTTGCAAATAGCAAAGCACCTCCGCATTCATGCGGAAGCACTTCTCCGGCCATTCAAGCCATACGAGATAGAGGTTACTCGTCAAGGGTGCCCTTGTAGGCGACGCGCTTCACCTTGCCGATCGAGGTGCGGGCGAGCGGTTCCTTCGAGACAACGACCTTGCGGACGCGCTTATAGTCCGCGAGTTCCGCGCACTTCTCCTGAGCGCGCTTGATCGCGACCTTCTCCATCTCCTCCCACGCAGGGAGCTTGCCGCCGTTCTCGCGCTTGAACCACTCCTCGTTCGGATAAATGACCGCACCGACCTTTTCACCAGGATCTCCGCCCTGCGTGTAGCCGATGACGACCACGTCCTGAACGGCCGGCTCCTTGGCAATCATGATTTCGACCTCTTCCGGGTAAATGTTCTTGCCCTCGCGGTTGACGATCAGCGCCTTCTTGCGTCCGCGAATCGTAATGAGGCCCTTCGCGTCCATCGACGCGAGGTCACCCGTACGAAGCCAAAGTCCGCCCTTGCCGTCATCCTCGAACGCCTCCGCAGAAGCGTCAGGGTTGTGAAAGTAGCCCTGCATCACGATCGGACCCTTCACCTGCAGTTCACCTACGCCCTGTTCGTTCTGGTCGGCGAGGCGCACTTCGATGCCGCCGATCGGAAGCCCAATCGTGCCAATCTCCTTCACCTCGGGCGGGCAGACGGACACGATCGGCGAGCACTCGGTCAGGCCGTAGCCCTCAAGGAAGCGGACGTGAATGCGATTGAAGCTCTCCATCACGTGCCGTGGGCACGGCGCGCCGCCGGTGATCATGAAGCGGAGCTTACCGCCGAGCTTCAGCTTCACCATGTGCATCACAGGCCCCCGGAGACCGATCTTCATCAGGAACTGCGCCACCTTCGACTTCCGAAGGCCGTCCTCGATCTTCTCATGAAGCTTCTCCGCGAGGAGCGGAACCGCGCAGAGGACCGTCGGCTTCGTGTCGTGGATGTCCTGCCCGACCGTGCGGAGGGACTGCACGAACACCATCGAGCAGCCGCACATCAGCGGCACCACGAAGTTCGCCTCGAAGGAGAACGCGTGGAAAAGCGGCAGCACGATGAAGAAGGAGTCGTTGGGCGAGAGCTTGCCGCCGAAGAGCTTGAGAGATCCCTCGGCGTCGGCGATGAAGTTCGAGTGCGCCAGCATCGCGCCCTTCGGCTTGCCGGTCGTACCCGACGTGTAGATGATCGAGGCAATGTCCCCAGCCTCGGCGACATGGGCGTCATACCAGGCACCTCCTCCCGCCAGGCGAAGCTTGGCATATTCGACGACATCGACTCGATCGTCGATCTTCTGTCCGTCATGAACAATGCCGTCGACAATCACCACGCCTCGCAAGTCAGGAAGTTCCTTGGCAATCGTCATCATCATCTTGAGATGAGCCGTATCCGTCGTCACGACACGGACGCGCGCGTCCTTGAGAATGTAGGCAACCTCGTCGTTATGGAGCTTCGGATCAATCGGTACCACCGAGACGCCCGTGCCGCACTGCGCGAGATAGGCCTCCATCCAGGTCGGACTGTTCGGCAGAATGACCGCGGCGTTCTCGTCGCGAGGCTTGAGCCCGAACCTCTGTCCGTAACCCTCAGCGACCTCGCGAACGCCCTTGAGCATCTCGCTGTAGCTGCGCGTCTTCCAGACCTTGCTCTCGCAATATTTGACCGCCACGGCATGAGGCCGGGCAGCCGCCCACTTTTCAAGTAAACCTCTAATCGTCATAGCATTCATAATTCTACCATTTTGATTTGCATTCATCAAGGGAGCCGACTCATAGCGCCGGATGTTCAAACTCCCGAACGACATCAAGCAGCTGTTCCGCCAGGTCGGGATCTTCTTCGAACATGTTCACGTTGTCGGAATAGGTGTTGCTGTTAATGTTCGCCTTCACGGCGATAAAGCGATCGTGAGATTCCTTCTTGGACGCCCTAAACGTCTTTTCTCGGTCTAAAAGACCGAAATTAACAAGATTCTGAAAGATGTCATTCGCCTGATCTGGATTGATTTGGATCCGATACGTTTTGATCTTCGACCAGTTCTCCTCCTTGTAACGCTTGGCAAAGTCATTGGAAACAAGTTCGCTTGTTCCCTTTTTGACCTCAACAAGGCCCGTGCCGTGAAGCGTCACGCCAATGCGCCGAATCGGCTGCCGACTCATATTGTAGTAGTGGATGTCCACCCAGTTGAGCGCACTCTCTTCGACCGTAATGTAGGGATCGACCCAGAAAGGACCGCAACCCGTAAAAAGTAAAAGTGAAAAAGTAAAAAGTATGGACATCAGCCGCTTCATAAACACCCCCTGTTTCCGATTTTTCGCTTTCCAGTCTCGCTTTTCAGCTTAACTTTTTCACTCTTACCTTTTACTTCTTCACTTCCCAACAGTCCTGCTCCGTAGAGCGTGAGGGTTGGGTCTATCACGAACGGGAGATCGAGGTCTTTAAGAACCCATTTGGCAAAACCGCCCGTCGCCACCAGCTTGAAATCGGCCTTGAAATTCTTGCTGAGTTCGGCGACGATCTCGCGCACCATGCCGCGGTAGCCGACGAGGGCCCCGAAACGCATCGCATCTTCCGTGGAGCGACCGATTTTTGGAACCCTGCCATTACCCAGTTTCATACGCGGGAGTTTGGCCGTCCGCTCGAAGAGATAATCGCGCATCAACGGGAAACCGGGCGCAATGACACCTCCGCGCCAAACGAGATCCTTCGTCACAACCGCCGCCGTAAGCGCCGTTCCGAAGTCCATCACCAGGACGGGAGCCCCGTACCGATTCACCGCCCCTGCGGCATCGGCAAGACGGTCTGCACCTATGGTCTCGGGATGCGGATAGTCAAGACGAAGATTCAACGCAGAGGCACGGAGGCTCAGAGATGTCTTCCGTGCAAACTGCCGGTGTGAGACCTGAAAGAAACTCAACCCGCATTCTCGAGCAAATCGCTGCCATTCCACATCAGCATTCGGGACAACAGATACATAAGCCAATCCCTCGACACCCTCTGCGTCCCTGTGTCTCAGTGTTAGAATTTTCCGCGCTGCCTCCGCCGCCTCTTTAAACCCGACGTCGCAATGCGAAACATGACTCACACGGCCGTCGGACCAAAGTCCTACGGCCGTGGAGGTGTTGCCAACATCTACGACTAAAAGCTTCACAGCTCCTTGATGAAGATATTGCGCCATTCGGTCGGGTCGCCGTGGCACTGAAGCTCGATCTGCTCCTTCGGGAAGATCGGCTGCTTACGGTCCCAGTAGTTCTCAAGGACCGTGTTGTCGACGACGAGCTCTCCGTTAAGCCACACAGTGACGCGGTCACCCTTCATGATCACGTGGAAGCGGTTCCAATCGCCAACCTGCCTGTCCGCGATCTTAAGCGCCTGCGAAGGATTCTTCTGGTTGTTGTAAAGTCCGCCCGAACCGATGCCCCACTGGTTGTACGCGTCCCAGATCTGCACCTGCGGCGCACCGCGGAGATAAAGCCCCGAGTCACCGGTGATGGACATCGTGCGCCAGTCGGCCCACATCTCGAAGTCAGCGTAGTCCTGCTTCGTCGCAAGCGAATAACCGCCCTTGTAGCCGTCAAAGTAGAGGTTGCCGTTGCGGACGGACCAATGTTCGTTCATGCCGATGTCGGCGATCGCCTGCATCGTCGCCTTTTTGCTGTCAGAGGCCTTCTGACGGACGACCGGGTTGTCAAACCCCTCTTCCGTCGTCACGCCCTTCCAGTTCGCAGCGAGCTGCTTCGGGCAACCGTTGAAATAGGTCTTGAAGCCTTTCGGAGCCTGCATGCTCTGACACGGACAGACCTCGCCCATCTTCGCGTCGTCAGGAAGCTCCTTGATGCGGATGTTCTTCCACATGACAGGAGAACCGTGACCGCACCAGCTGATTCGGCCCTTCACATTGTGAAGACCCGGATGCAACCTCCCGTCTGGCGTGTCCTTGTTGCCCTGCCACTGCGAGACATCCGCCTTGGTGATCAGATAGCCGTTGAGGTAGACCTCGATCTCGCTGCCGATGACCTTGACTTCCTCGAAGTTCCACATGCCCGGTCGGCGTACGTAGCTGCCGCCGCCCGTGAAGTTTTTGTCCTTGCCCCAGATCTGCTTGTCGACGTTGTCACGCCGACTCGGCACAATGCCGTAGACCGAGCCCGTGTACTGATAGGGCTTCAGCTTGTCCTTCTTCGCCGCCTTGTCGTAATAGGCACTGCCGCCGTCATCCAGGAGCTGCAGCTCGCACATGCCGTCGTAGGCCGCGTCGACCTGCGCGTTCGGCACGCGGATGCCGAGACCGTTGTTGCCGTTCTCGGGCATCATGAACTCAAAGCGGAGAATGAAGTTGCGGTATTCCTTCGCCGTGACGAGGTTGCCAGGCTGTCCGGCCACCTTGCGGTCGGGAAAGCACGCGAGAACCGGCACCACGTTCGTCGTGCCGTTGTTGAGCTTCACCGTCAGGTTCTTGACGCCGTACATGCCGGTCGCTCCTTCCCAACCTGTCAGGTCCTTGCCGTTGAAGAGGGACACGAAGCCCTCGTCGATCGTCTCAGGATACTCGTTGCTTCCGCAAATACAGCAGCAACCTGCGAGCGCCAGGCCACCGGCCACCACCAACAACTTCTTCGTCATTTTCGTTTTCTCCTTTTTTTAGCTACCAACTACCTGCTACCAACTACCTGCTAAACGACCGCCCATTCAAGCGAAAGGTCAATCGATCCGGCCGAGTGCGTCAGGCACCCGAGCGAAATTGCCGTGACGCCCGTCGCGGCGACTTCCTTCGCCCGCTCAAGCGTAATGCCGCCGGAGGCCTCTGTCTTCACCTTGCCGCGGCACATCTTCACGCACTTCCTCATGTCGGCGCAGCTCATGTTGTCGAGCATGATCCATTCGGGACGCGCCTTGAGGGCGCTTTCGCACTCGCGCAAGCTTTCGACTTCGACTTCGACCGCCAGTTTCGGAAACTTCTTTCGCGCCGCGACAACAGCCTGGTCGAGTTCGTCGGGATTCCCCCCGCGCCAGAGACGGCGGTGGTTGTCCTTCATAAGAACGCGATCAAACATGCCGAAACGGTGGTTCGTGCCGCCCCCGCAGGTGACGGCGTACTTCTCGAAGACGCGAAGCCCCGGCGTGGTCTTGCGCGTATCAAGAATCAGCGTCTTGTAGCGCTTCGTCGCCTCGACGAACTTCTTCGTCAATGTCGCCGTCGCCGACAGACGCTGCATGAAATTGAGGGCCGTCCGCTCGGCCGCCAAGATGGACCTCGCCTTGCCGCGGAACTTCAGGATCGGCTCCTTCGGCTTCACGGACGATCCGTCGGGCCTCAGAATCTTCACCTTGATCTTCGGATCGACCGCCTTCATCACCGCAGCCGCGACCGTTGCGCCGGCCACCACGCACCCCGTGCCCTTCGAATAGATTTCTCCCGTCGCTACGGCATTCGGATCGACCAGCGCCTCGGACGTGGCATCACACCAAGGCGTCCCGAGGTCTTCGTCCAAGGCGAAACGCACCGCAGCTTTCGCCAGAGGCGAACGCATCACGTCCTTGATTCGGACACTCATTTCCCGTCCCCCGAGTTCAATCCCTTAGGCCTGCATCAGGAATTCCAAATGCTTGTAAAGGACGAAAGTCAGGATACCGACGACGCCCAACGCGATGAGACCGGCAATGACGGCAACTGTCGTCGCCGTTCCGGCGGTCGGCTTCGCTGAAGGATCTGGAGCATCGAGCCGAAAACGATCGGCAACGGCACCGTTCCCACTTGGTGCAGCAGGTGTCGGCCGTGTGGTCTTTACAGTCTTCTTGATAGTCATGCCTCGAATTATATCACTTATTGTTGGACAAAATCAAGCGTCAGATTGTTCGGATTGTTCGATTGCGTAGAAACGCCTGGCGACGAGTTGGTTCGCGGCGTTGTACTCGTTAGAGGTGACGAGGAGTGCGCCGCAGAAGCCGGGACGGGTTTCGCAGACCGTGCGGCCGAGGGCGTCTTCGTAGGAACAACTCCAACGCGGCGAGGCGAGGCCGGCGGGGCCTTCGACCGCTTTTGAATTCTGCCGCCATGCGCAACGACATATTCACTGCGACATATTCACTGGGGTGTAGAGTAGAGCGGGACGCCCCTCGTCGGGTACGCCCGCCCCCTCATCGAACCGTACGTGCAGTTTTCCCGCATACGGCTCACCGTGTGG
>JAEDMC010000010.1 GCA_016303225.1 Kiritimatiellia bacterium | reverse complement strand
GCGAACTCCTTTCATTTCGCAAGTTGCTATCGCGCTTTACTTGGCGCACCATCCACCCCTCTCATCCAAAGAGCTTCATCAGTACTTCGGGCGTGAGCGCCGACTTGCCCGTGCCGTCGAGGACGTCCTCGGCAATAGCCTTCTTCTCCTTGTGCAGCTCAAGAACCCGCTCTTCGACGGTGTCCGATGCGATGAGCCGATAGACAGTCACCGGGTTCTTCTGCCCGATGCGGTGGGCGCGGTCCGCCGCCTGATTCTCAACCGCCGGATTCCACCACGGGTCAAGCAGGATCACGTAATCCGCAGAAGTGAGGTTGAGGCCCGTTCCGCCCGCCTTGAGCGAGATGACGAAGAAATCACCCTCGCCCGACTGAAAGGCATTGACCAGCCGTTCGCGTTCGGCCGTAGGCGTCGCACCGTCAAGATAGCAATGGCTCCATCCGTGGCTTGTCATCATCTTCCTGACGATGGCCAGATAATCGGTGAACTGGCTGAACACAAGCGCACGGTGTCCGGACAGGCGAAGTCCCTCAAGAATTCCGACCAACGCCTCGAGTTTGGCGCTCGGCACCTCGTTCGACCCGAGAACAAGCGACGGATGACAGCAAAAGCGTCTCAACCGCGTCAGCTCCGCCAGAATCGACATCCGGTTCGCCTCTCCGTCCTGTTCCGCCAATGTTGCAAGAGCATGTCGCCGACACGCCTCGTAGGCCGTGCGTTCGGCCGTTCCAAGTTCGACGGGAATGGTGATCTCCGTCTTCTCGGGAAGGTCGTCGAGCACGTCGCCCTTGAGCCGTCGGAGGATGAGCGGCTTGACGAGGCGCTTGAGTTCGGGCGCGGCCTTGCCGTCGTCCGTGAACCGCGCGGCGAACGATGCGGCAGGTCCGAGCAGCCCGGGGTTGAGGAAGTCGAACAGCGACCAGAGTTCGCCCAGCCGGTTCTCAACCGGCGTACCCGTCGCCGCGACGCGGAATTTCGCCTTGAACCTCTTCACGAGCTTCGCCCGCTTGGAGGTGTCGTTCTTGATGGCCTGCGCCTCGTCCAGCACCACGCCGTTCCAGTCGACGGACGTGAATTCGTCCTCATGGAAGAGCAGATAGCCATAGCTGACGATGACGATCTCGTGCGCCTTCGCCGCAGCGAACCGACCTTCATTCTCGAACGCCATCACGGGGCTCAGCGTCGGCGCGAACCGACGGAGTTCACTTCGCCAGTTGCCGCACACGGACGATGGCGCGACCACAAGCGACGGGCCGTCCTTGGCCTTTTCGAGCAGAAGCGCAATGACTTGTATGGTCTTGCCAAGGCCCATGTCGTCCGCGAGACACGAACCGAATCCGCAGCCTGCCAGTCGCGAGAGCCACCGGTAGCCGTCCATCTGGTACGGACGCAGTTTCGCGCGCAATGTCTTCGGTGCGTCGGGACTCGCCGCAAATGCCGCACGGATCTCATCCGCCGTCTTCGCCATCGCGTCCGGCAGCTCCAGCGATCCCTCGCCCTCCCCAAATACACCGTCCAGCATCGGCACGGCCGCCTTGACGATCTCAAGCCCATCGCCCTTGCGGCGGCTCGCCGCCTTAAGAGCGGCAAGCTGCCGCGCCATCTCCTTCGTAAGCGCCACGTAGTCGCCATCCGAAAGCCGCACGTAATTGCCCGCCCTGTCGGCCATCGCGGCGATCAGTTGAACGAGATCCAGAACGCGACCGTCATCCAGCTTGAATTCTCCCTTGACGCTAAACCAGTCCTCCGCCGTCCGCCGGGATGTGAGCGCAACACCGCTCTTCGGCGCCTTGGAGACCTTGAGCCGCCGCTCATCCACCCATTCCATCGGCACGGGCGGCGCGGCATTCTTCAACGCGGCAAGTGCGTCAAGCGCCTCGCCGATCTCGTCGATCCGCCATTCGCCTTTGCCGTCGTGCCAGCCTTCCGCGGCGGACAGCGTCCTACGGACCGCCTCCAGCGCGCCTTTCTCCCGCTCAAGCGAACGGACAAGCAGATACGCCCCCGCCGCGCCGTTGACGACCTTCTCGGGCTGACCGACGCCGGGTTCGACGAAGTAGGCGCGGTTCTCCGCAATCGGATAGACGACCGCCTTGAGCGTCAGCGTCCCGCCCGTGAAATCAAGCCGCATGCGGCAATCCGCTTCGCCCTCGACATGCCGCAGAGTCATCGCCTCCAACTCGGTGGGCGCGGCTATCGGCAGGATCTTCGCAATGTCGTCGACAATCGGGCCCGCCTCGGCCATCGCCGCCTGCGGCAGCACGATCTCGCCCTTGTCGCCGTAGTCCGCAAATGCGGTCAAGAACTTCCTGACCTCCTTCGTCAGCTCGATATAGGCGTAGGTTCCCTCGCAGACCTTGCGGATCGCAAAGTCGGCATCGTGTCCGATGGCCCAGGTCGGCAATTTCAGGATCATGCCGCCGTCCTCGCCGACGGATGTCTTCAGCTCGCACCGGCGCTGCTCAAACTCGACTGGCTCGACCACATCCCCCCGTCGTCCGTATCCGCCGGGAAAGCGCTGCTCGACGTTGGTCTTGCCGCAGAGGAGCTTTGCGATTTCGGCACTGTCCCGCCATCCATAACCGTTCTGCAACGTTTTCGCGATCAGTGCATCCTTGTCGTCCATCAGTCGCACGATGCTCTTCCGGTAAAGATCATAGCGAGATATCCGCTGATCCTCCTCGCCCGTCTCAGACGCGCCGTCGTGACGGAGATAGGCGTCAATGTCTTCGATTTCGGCGGTAAAGCCATCCGGTCCGGTCATCTCCAGCTCGACACGCCAGATAAGCCGTGCGCGCGAAGCAGCCTCACCTCGTTCGACGGAGGCCGTCGCCTTCTTGACCACGGCCTTGAGCGCACGCACAACACCCTTCCACTCCGGCTCCGGCTCGACTGACGGCATGAAGCGAAACGCACCGGCATCGATCTTCGCGAGGTAGGATTGTTCGTCATCCTTCTTGTAGGAGCCGGAAGTAAGCGTCATGTAAAGCCCGGCCAGCGTCAGATACCCAATGTCCGCCGCGCGATGTGCGGCATCGAGGACAAGTCCGACCTTCGCGGCATTCGCCGCGCGGCCAACCACCGCCATCCGCCAGTCCCACGCCAGGACGAGAGCGTCGAGGATGTCCGCCTCGTCTTGTCCAGGATAATCCTTCAACAGCTCAGCCTTGCCGGAAAGAATCCGCGCCCAATGTCCGCCGAACATCTCGGATGCGCGCCGCGCAAGAGCCATATAAGTGGATGCGGCTTCATGGTACATGCCGAACCTGTAGACGTCCCGACTGTCAAAGCGCCCTTTCATGAGACTCGCGGGCTTGGTCTTGCCGATCTTCTCCGGTTTTGCCGTCGCCCAGGCCATCGCCTGCAGAAGACGCTCCGGGAAATTGTCGTAGTCGCGGTCATCGTGCTGAAGACGATCTCCGCCCAGCGGACGGAATTGATGCGCCGCCGCATCGACCTTCCCGTCGAAGAGCAGCCGACACGCCTTCACGAACGGGTTCTCCGCATCGACCTCCGGATTGTCCAGTCCCTGCCTCCAGCCCATCCACGTGCAGATCGCGGCGTACATCCGGCTCGTCGCCTCCGTCATCCGCAGGTTTGTCCGCATGCCGCGGTCAAGCGCCGTCATCACCTTCCGGACGTCCCGCCCCATCAGGAACGCCGCATTCAGGTAGTAGCGCATGATTCGCAGACGAGGATCTGCCAGGTTCGCAAAGGCGAAATCGGGCTCCTCGGCGCAGATCTTGCAGACGGACATCGCCACCGCGCGCGCAAGCTCGCGTCCGCGGTCTCCGGCGAGCGCCGCCTTGAGTGCATCCGGATCCTTCGCCGATCCAAAGAGGAAAAGACAAATGCCGTCCGTCAGCGCCAGTTCAAACGGCGGATCCTTGCGAATCCCGCCATAGCGGTGTTCGCCCTTATGTTGGGCCTTTTGAAGTAACGCCCGAGTCGGCCACCAGTTCTTCGTGTCGGCCTCCGCCTTCATCGCCTTCAGCGCCTCAAGCGTCCAGGCCGTGCAGAAGGCAAAGCGTTCATAACAGCGGTCCGGCTTGCACAAAAGACCCTGCCGGCGCAAATCCTCGACGTTGCTCGCAACGGACGAGACCGTCACCTGCGGAAATCCGGAATACAGCAGCTCCGTCAGTTCCTGAATGCCCTTCGACCGCGGCAGGAAGACGGACAGAAACACCGCCATCCGATTCACCGCCCGCAGCCCCTTGAAATCATCAATGTTCTTGACAATCATCCTATATCACTCCAACCTCGTCATGCCGAAATCTCCCCCACGCCCGTGAGCATCGCGTGTTTCATCGCACGGGACAAGGCAACATAGAGAAGACTGCGCTCGGAATCGTCACAGAACTTCTGTGCGACGGGATCCATGTCCTTGTATTCATCGGGATGAAGCGGCCAGATGCCCGGATTCACCTCGGCCACGACAACTCCAACGAACTCAAGACCTTTCGCGCGATGCATCGTGGAGATTCGCACCCTGCCTTTCTCCGATTCTCGAATCGTCAAATCCGTCTTGACCTGTTTGGATCTAAGTCCTCGCTCGGCGAGCGCCGCCGCGATTGACTCGACATCGCTCTGACGACGTGCCAAGACCACATAGTCAGAATACGTGCGAGCATCTTCCTTTTGCCATTTGACGATTGTCTCAACTATGGCATCCATCTCCTTGTCGAAGGTCTTGTAACGCGCCTCAATTGGCTCCTTGCCCACAACAAGTGAACGGAAGCCCTTGTTGTCATCCTGGGCTCCGTCCAAGTCATCCACCGTTACTCCCTTGAGAATCGCAACAGCCCGTTTTCGAATCTTTTCCGTCGTACGATAGTTCAGCCGCAACTTGGAAGATCGCCCCATCACATTGATGCCGCATTTTCCGAGAACCGCCCGCTTCCCGTAGATTCTCTGATGGGCATCACCAACGATCATCAGCGAATTCGGCACGGGAGCGTCCTTCGTGTTGTTGGAAATCGCCGCCACAAGCCGCAGCGCCGGAGCGCTGAAATCCTGCGCCTCGTCGACAATAACCGACGCATACGGGCGCTGACCGTTTTCACGAATCTGATTCGCGGCGAGGATGGCAATCTCGTCAAAGTCCATCAGCTTCTCGCGCGTCAGAATGAGGCGGTATGCCTCCAGAACCTGCCAAACGACCTTTTTCTGCCCCGCAGACAGGCGAACCCCCTGCCCTGCACGCGAGACCTTGAGATAGGCCGGAAGACTGTCGATCTCGTTCGGAAGAACGACATTCGCCCGTTCCCGCAGGAAGAATCCCGGTCTCCAGTTATCCGCACCCTCGATGCCGAGCATGGCCCTCTCCATCAGCTCCAGCTTCTGTTTCTCCCGGTAAAGCGGCGTGACATCGACCCCCAACGACTTCACGTACTCAAGCGCCCATTTGTCGAGATTGCAGACGTCGATCCGGGCCATCTCGTCCTCCGTGCAGATCGACCCCAGCAGCGTCCTGATGTCATCACAGAGATTCTTTGTGAATGTCGTGAAGAGAATCCGATCCGTTTTCTTCGCAAACACATTTTCAAGGAGAAACTTCGCACGGTGCATCGCCACAACCGTCTTCCCCGTTCCCGCACCGCCCAAGACCTTGATTGGACCCCTGACGTTCTTTCGGACGATCTTGCGCTGCGACGGGTGGAGAAAGACCCGCCATTGGGCCAGAGCCGCATTGCGGATGGCGTTCAATTCGTCTTCGCTGGACGCAAAGGCGAACTGGCTCTGAGATGCGTCGCTCTCCTCGACGGCCTTTGCCACGTCATCGACGGCGACCGGTTTCTTGCCGATCTCAAGTTCCTGTGCGACCTCATCAGGAGTCTTGCCGTCAAACAACATCAAAAGCGCGTCAAACACGCCCTGGGAGAAATTCTGCTCATGGGCGAGGATGTCCTCATCGTCCTTAAGCGACCGGACGAGCGCAATCTGCCCCTCCGGCACGCCGAGACGCTTGAGTTCATTATCCGTTGGCTTCTTCCAAAACGGCCCATAGCTTTCCACCGCATCATTCCGCACTTCGGCAGCCACCCTGACCTCGGGTATGTCGATCACGTAGAGCTGAACTTCGCCGGTATAGCGGTTGACCTCAAACCGATTGCGCGTCGCCCAAGCGCAAGCGGCATCATGCGTATCGATATGCAGGAAGGTGAACGTGCCCTTGCCATCCTGGTGCAAGACCACTCGATAATTGTCGTTCACCCGAACCGACTTGATCGAATGGGATGTCGCTCCCTGAATGGACTCCAGATTGAGTCCTCCGCCCTCCGCGTTCTTCGAAAGCTTGGCGTAAATGCCGTTCACCCCCTTCTGGATCGGCCGGGCCAACACCGACAGCTCTTCGGCGAACTTACGGCTGATGATGATTCGATTAACCATGAAAAACCTCCTTCAGCACATCTACAAATGATTCCGGCGTCGAGGCAGAACTGATGCTGACAACACTCCACCCCTGACACAATTCCGCACCCAGAGTCGAATCCTCCGGTACGGCCATGACCTTGTACTGCGGCCACTGCATCCAAGGACTCGCCAGAACGCTCCCATCTGCCGCCACAACATCTTCGAACATCAACGGAGGAGGAAGCCCGGCCGCCTTGATCGCCTTAAGCGCCCCCGTGCAGAAAACGTCACCTTCGGCTATCGCGAACACCTCCGTCCAGACCGCATCTCCGCTCGCCTCCGTCTGCGCATGAATGGTCCGCAGATTTTGCCAAAATGCATCGTCTTTGCATTTCGCGGTGAACGCGAAAGAATCCCTGTCGAGAAACTGGAAGTAGGTGACAAAGGCAAAAAAACCCTGCCAGGTTTCCTTTTCCAATGGCAACCGATCATCCAGCAGAGCCGCCAGACTCGGACGCATCTTGCCGAACGCCGATGCATCCGGCTGTACGACCATGCCGCAGGAGAACAGCGGCTCCTTGACGGACAACACCGCCGATCCTCCGTCCAGGTAGTCTGCGTACGGCGAAGGAAGCAGCTTTTTGAGCGGAGGATCCTTCTTTTCGACACCGGCGACCATCAGGAGCGCCGCCTCGAATGCTGCGTGGCGGCGAAAAATCCCGTCGTCAGCCGTCTGCAAATAGGCGACAAACCGATTGATTTCCTGCGACTCCCGGTTGAAATAATCATGCCACGCCTGCGCACGTTCGCCCTTGTCGCCGTAGAAGCGTCCGCCCAGCTGCGTTCGCGCCGGGCCTTCGGCAAGATTGAGCCTCCACACCGGGACAGGCGGCGCCACCATCTTGCCCGGAATCGGCTCGGCCACATCATCCCACGCCATTGACCAGACGCGATACCCAGCATCCATGAGCGCCACGCGCTTGACGACATCGTCCGCAGCAATGTCCCGGTGGTACTCCCATCCGTCAAGAAACACGGCAACGGGTTTCGCGCTGTTCGCCCCTTGCGGATAGAACATGAAATCGGGCCGCGACGGAACCAGCACGCCATCCTCGGGCCTGACGAATTTCTGCGGCACAATCTCCCACTCACGGTCGACCTGTTCCGCGCCAAGCTTGAAGATGCCGGGCAGGGTCACACGCCAGCCCTTCACATAGCCGCGCACCGTGGCATCCTCAAACTTCCCGCCCAATTTCGCGGCAAGAGCCGACAGACGCAGAACAAACTGCTTCTCCAGTTCGCTTTCGATCAACCCCGCTGTCGAGGCCCCGATGTCCCCGGTCACCGCGATCTTCTTGAGGAACTTCTGTCGCGGAATCAAGTCCTCGAGAATTCGGATCGCCTCCCGTCGGGAAAGCGCGTCCCGACCGTTCTGGTTGCGATAACGGTACAGGCAGTTGTAGCAGCCGTCCTTTGTCGGATCGCTCGCACAGGTGCATGACTTGAGCTTGGCAAGAGCTTCTTTGAAGATGTCAAAGATGAGCCTCGGCTTGTCCCCTTCGGCGAACTGTCGGACATATCCAGTTCCGCCCGGAACGGCGTCATAGAGGATCAGGAAGTGCTGGCGGACGCTCTTGCCCTTGAGCGGCAGGCTCTGGACCTCCATCTGAAGGTGGTCGACCTCGCCCTTGAAATGCTCCTTCAAGCCCAGCTGGATCGCCGCCATGAAGCTCATGACGCGGGTATCATTATCCTCGCCAAGAAACGGTGCGAAAATACGCAACGCCTCCGTATGATACTCGCGATAGAACGAAACGGAGAGCGGCGGACGGACCGCAGGTTTCGCCTCTCCGCCCTCGTCCTTGGCAGTCAGAAGCGCCTTGCAGGTCTTTACATGCTCAATCCTAGACGGCATCGAACCCCGTTCCGGCACGGCCTTGTTGCACTCACGGCAGATGCTGAAACCAAGCCCGGTCAGCGGTTCCCCATTCACGACGGCGGGATCCTCGCCCTCACGAGGCGTCGACCAGAATCCGAAATTCACCTCCCTGAGGATGAGATGCGGCACGTACTCGAAGGCAAATGGCGTCCCCTCGCCCTCGCAACTGAAGCCAACGACGCCCCCGGACAACGAATCCTTCTCAAAGAACTTCCTGCACTCATAACGCGCGGAATCGCGATTATCCGACGCATCGTCGTTCAACGTATCCTTGTCAGGCCGCACCGTCACGAACTGCCGGACCGGTAACAGGTTGCGCAGCTGTCCGTTGTTGCTCCAGTCGGCTCCGCACGCCGGACACCTGTCCCCCGTTTGCGACGAAACCTTCTCGATATGATCGCAGTCGGGACAAAGCCGCCATTGGCAAGAGGCGACCTCTTCCTCGCTGTAACATTGCATGTCGACCTGATCAATCAGCATGTGATGTCCATGCGTATAGAAGGTCAAACCCGGCACGAGTTCTGTCAAGCCGGAGGACGCCGGACGGGAAATCTCAATCTTCTCATACTTCGGCGGTTCCGTCTTTACCTCCCTGCGCCAGAGAATCGACTGCAGGGCGACGCCTGGCTCGGGGAAGGCATAGTTCGGCAACAAGCCCACACAATCACACAGCCATCCCATCACCGACTGTTTCTTGAGATTGGCGATGAAGGTGCTGTAGCTCTTGATCTCGACCTCCAGCGACAGGAGACGCTCGGCTCGCAATTCCTCCGACAGGCCCGGATCCTTCTTCACCTCGTCACGCAGTTTGCGGAGATCCCGTTGCTTCTGGTCGTAGTTCTTCAGCGAGGTCCGAGTGGACACCACCGCCGCCTCCAGCCGACCGCAAATGCCCTTCTTACCGTAGATGTCCGTATAGGCGAAGGACAGAAGCGCCGCGCTCGTCGCCGGATGCATAGTCCCCAGCCGCGACTGAAAACGCTGCATGAGGTCTCCGCGATTCTCATCGTACCAGGCGAAGAACGTCTTGGGAAATGCCGACTCCGAGCCCTCGTCAATCGCCTTGAACATGCGTCCGATCGAATCCGGCAGGCTAGGCTCTCCCGGAGAGAGCATCCACTCACTCAGGGCAAAGCCCAGATACTGGCGTTCAAGGATCGCATTGGCATCAAGGAACACGCCTGGCGTCGTGACCGCGCCCGAGATCATCTCCGCCGGATCACGGAAGAAATACAGGTCATGCGGAGCCGCCGCGGCCACGGTGACGTTGAGTGCGCTGCCGTTCTTACGTCCCGAACGTCCGATTCGCTGGATGAACTTGGACTGGTTCGGCGGCACGCTGCACAAGAGCACACTCGACAGGTCGCCGATGTCCACGCCCATCTCCAGAGTCGGCGTCGCCGAAATGAGGTTCGGATCCCACTTCTTCGACCCCTTGGACTTAAACCGGTTCTCCAGTTCCTCGCGCTCATCACGATTGAGCAATCCCGTATGCTCCGCAGGATTGATCCTGTGAATCTCGCCATGCAGGTACTGTTCATGAAACGGATTGCCCAGCATCTCCTGCGAAGCCGACTCCGGATGCCGAACGACCGTCAGCAGATCAATCGGAAGATGCCAGTACGTCAGCATGTCATGGTAGACAAAGCTACAGACCAGTCCGTTCTTCTCAAATGCGGCGAAGAGCACGGCAAGCGATTCCTCGTCCAGGTTGAAGCCCGCTTCCCTAAGCGCCTCCGACAACGGATGTCCCGACGCAAGCGAATCAATGATCTTGAGACGCCTCAGCGACTTCTCCTGCGTATACGCGGGAACCGCGATGTTCGCCGAGACCTTGGTTCGGTAAACTTGAATGCCGCGATGCTCCAAACCGTTGATCGAAAGCATCTTGCCACGTGCCAATGCACCGACGCGCAAAACGCTGTCCCCGTCGTCAAACGCCCCGTTGCGGATCATTCGCTCCGCCAGAAGCTCCAGGCACTGGCGCACCTTCTCCGGCGCATGCGCGAAAACACGCAACGCCTCCGTTTCATTGCAGACGGAATCCGCCAGAGTCGTCCACACAGGGTTCTCAAGGGACGGCAACTTGACCTTCAGAACGGCCACGCCCGTTCGCTTGAGCGTACGCCCGAGATCCTGCCCGCAGCCGAATTCCATCGCCATCTCCCAGCGGAGCCGCGCGAAAAAGGCCGCCAGAATCTGCTCGTTTGGCGCCGGCGGATCGTCTCCTTTGAGCTTACGCCAGGCATTGAGCCACTTCAGGTCCTGCGGAATCAATTCGGCAAACTGATCACGAGCATCCGGGAACCGTGATGCAAGATAGGCGGGGAATCCGTCGACAAAGGCCTTGTAGCCGATTTCCGAAACTCCAAGCGAGTCGAAATACTGGGCCAGGTGGGCGCGGAACGTCGCCGCCCAGGTCCGCGCCCCGAAGAATCCAGCACGCTGAGAGGTGTCCTGTACGTTATCGCTGAACGTCAGGATCTTCTTGTCCGCGTTGCGTTTGGACGTCGTCAGCGTCGAGATGCAGGTCGAAAGCATCGTCGCCGACCGCATGCCGATCATCAGCCTGGAATGATCGCCGCCGCAAAACGGACACGGCGCGGAATACTTGCCACTCGGCAGCACCTCCGTCCGCACGACCGCTACGCGCAACAGATGCTCGTGTCCGCAAGCACACCGTGTGGCTGCGTCCGGCATCAAACGGCGACACTTGCCGCAGAACTTCTTGACCGCCGTTCCCGCCCTGAGCTTAGACTCGTCGCCCATCCCGAGCGGATAGACGAAACGGACGTCCGCGGCGTTTCCATGGCTGAAGTAAAGATCGTAGATCTGCTTACGCGATCCCTCAAGCCGCTCTCCATCATGGCTGATCAGCCCAATCCACGCCGTCGCACCACAGACATTGCAGTTGTCCAACGGGAAGTGGCGGACATTCTTCGACATCAGCTTGTCGGGATCCTCCAGGTCATCGGCAAACGCCAGCTGCGGATGCCACTCTCCATCTGCCTCCGCCGTGAGCGGCACGTCCGCAACCACCCTTGCCAGCTCGCGAAGCCAATACTGGATTTTGACATCGGGATAATCGCGTCCCTTGATCGCCCGCGTCTCGGAGAGTTCTGCGCAGTAATCGACAATCTTCGCCTCGCAGTCTTCCACCGAATTCGGCGCGTCGTCCCAAAGCTCGTTGTCCGCCCGGCTCTTCAAGGCCTTCGCCAAGTCGTCAATTGTCCGGGTCTTGTTCGCGAGTTCGTTGAAAAGCGCCTTGGGAAACACTCCGTCAAAGATCGTCTCCGTCTCGCCCTTGGCCTCGGCTTGCTGGCGAACCTGCGCCACCATTTCATCGAACGAAAGCCGATCCTCGGTGATCAGCGATTCGGGCGGGAAGTCCGAACTGAACACCTTCTTCGCGTATTCGCGGATGCGCTGGCTGGCATCCTCCGCCGTACCAAGGGTCGCCGAGGTGCCGATGCAACAGAGCTTCGCATCCGGCATCCGCAAACGCTCCTTGAGACGCCGGAGCAAGCACGCGAGATCTGCCGCCTGTGCGCCGTCGAAAGTGTGCAACTCGTCAACGGCCAGGAACTTCAGCACATCCGGGGCCTTGTCGTTGTAATCCCACAGGTGCTTCTCCCGCGGCCGCAGGAGAAGATAGTCCAACATCTTGTAGTTCGTCAGCAAGATGTGCGGTGGCTCCCGCAACATCGTCTCACGGTCGGTGATGACATGGTAGCTCTGCGTCGCGGCATCGAAGCCGACCTCACGCCAGCGCTTGGCACCACCCTTGCGCACCGACTTGCCCTTTGACTCGCCGATGTACAGTCCGATCCGGACCCCCTTCAGTCCCGCGTTCGTGCAGACCATCTCCGCCAGGCGCTTCGCCTGATCCGTCGCCAGCGCGTTCATCGGATAGATGAGAATCGCCCGGATGCCAAGGTCGTTCGCATACTTGGCGCAATGCGCGAGAATCGGATAGGTAAAGCACTCCGTCTTGCCGGACCCCGTGCCGGTCGCGACCAGCGTGGACTTGAAGTTCTGCACCCGCTCGAAGCTCTTGACCTGATGAAGGTACGGCGGGAACGGCAGCTTGGCAATCGCCGGGGCGAACCGCGTCAGCTCCGACTCGTCCGCCGATTTCCGGAACGGCAGCGGAAGCTGAAGATACGGCCCCTTGATCAGCCGACTCGGATCCGCAAAGAAGTCCTCCCACAGGTGGCGAAAGCCCCCGTCCGGCCGAACCCGGAACTGCGTTTTGAGCAAATTCTCAAACCGCGCCTCAAGCTGTCGTCCTACGATTGTCGGAATCATATCAACACTTCCCAACTACAAATATTATAACCCACGCTGTCGTTCCTTATATCTTCAAGGTAACGATCCACTTGCCACCCTTGTCTGGGCCATCCCTGCGAATTACCTCTAAGGTCTTCAAAATCCTCATATCAGACTGGATTGTGCGATAGGTCGCATGCAACTGTTGAGCCAATCTCAAAGCCGTAACAGACCCATCCCGCAAAATCGCCTGAACAATACGAGACCACCGGGTAAGTGATTTCGCAGAAAGGTTTTTCTGCGAAATTTCCTGCGAAATCTTCCAAGCATCCTTCAACCTGTCCGCAACAAGACAAAGCTCCTCTTCTGCGGTTATGCTAACGCCTTTCCCGAATTTCGGCAAATTATCAACACCGAGAGGCCCTTGCTTTTTCAGCGCAATTTTCTGCGAAGTTTCAAGTCCATTAAACATCCCCTGCTTAAACGCCGGATGCACCGGTAAGATAACCGAGAACCACGCACGGGTCACAGGTGTACTAAAAATCGGATCGGGAGACTGATTGCCTCGCATCGCATTGACAATCACGGGGACACCCGTATTGCGCCCCTCAACCAAGTCCAGTTCCTTTAGAAAATCACCGATACGGCGATTCCGATACTGTTTGCTGACGAGGTGAAAGTTCTTCAAATCCTCATCGGAAATCGAGCGGTCCGGTCCAGGCAGACTCGAAATCTCCATCTGTTCCGGGGTGATCGTCACGACAATCGGCTCGGGCGTCCGATACGACTTATGATAGACGGCGTTCGCCAAAGCCTCCTCGACCGCCCGATAGGGATAGTTCCAGAAGCGGTCGGCCTCGGCTCGGTCATCATGTTTGAAGATCCGCTCCTGAAGGACGTAGTTCTTGATATGTGCCAGCGCCTCGCGCAACTGGATATGCAAAGGACCAGAGAACGTCTTTTCGGACATTCCCTGTCCCGTCGGATCTGGCTTGTCAACGACCTCAATCCGCGCACACCGAAAGAAGTTCTCCGGATGCGGATTGAAGAAGAGCAAACCCACGTTGATTGGCTTACACATTTCGTCAGGACCGGCAACCAGTCGCATGTTTCGCGCCAAGTCAAGCGGCGTCATTGACTCGGCAGCCGGATAAAGATCGCTCTTGACCTCACGGAGATAATCCGCCATAAGGTTGACCTTGAGGTCTGCGACATCGGCGTGGACATTGGGGCGATCATCAAACGGCACATCGCCAGCCAACTCAAACAACGCCTTCTCATCTATCCGCGACGCCCTGACCGTACTGGCCATCTTACGGATATAATAGGCCTTCTCCGACTTCGCATCCTTACGGATTGCAACAGGACACTTGTACGGACGCTCCGGCCCGCCCGGAACCCAAATCACCAACAGCTGCTTGCCGTCGAATTCAACTGGCTCCACAACTGGCAAGTACAAGGGATCAAGCAAATGACACTTCTCAAGCAACTCCTTGTTAATCGCATCTATCTCGTTCTCACTCAACCCCTTCACCGGGAACACCGGCTTACCGTCCTTCTCCGCAACGCCCAAGATGACATACCCGCCGCCCCAATTGTCAATGTCGTTCGCAAACGCGCAAATCGTGTGCAACACCTTTTCAGGGTTCCCCCCTTCCTTGTACTCGATCCTCGCCCACTCCACCTTGCGGTGGTTAACAAGGTCGTCAATGTTTACAGGTAACGCCATAAAATTTCTCCTCTAATATTATAACCCATTTACCGCGATGTCGCCCATCTCGTGGCAGCGCTGGTAAAGTTCCTGCTTGGTCGGGAGCCGATCCATCACCGGGTAAAGCGACAAGAAGAGCATGCGCCCTTCTGCGCAATACTTCTCGTATTGCCGGCTCGGATGCCAGCGATCGTGAAAGCCTTCAGGCGAAAGCACCACCCACTTGCCGCCAGCGGCGGCAATGGCGTTGCCGCATTCCTTTTCCAGTAGGCTCATGAAGGTTCCGACGCCCGCGCCGCCAGGGCCGATGCGGGCGCAGTCGTCAACCAGCGTACGCCACTCGGCCGAGCCGGGCTTTGTCGCGCGATGGCCTTTGACGGCCTTCAAGACGGGAAGCTCGAGAATCGCCAAATTGCCGTAGGCAAACCACTCATGCCCCAAGAAGTTGACCTTGTGAACCTTG
The DNA here is from genome assembly GCA_016303225.1 of Kiritimatiellia bacterium. Classification (GTDB taxonomy): domain Bacteria; phylum Verrucomicrobiota; class Kiritimatiellia; order RFP12; family UBA1067; genus UBA1067. Next base: position 11,676 of record JAEDMC010000010.1, on the reverse strand, counting down.
CCGAAATACTGTCGGTTCTGCTGTCTCAGCCAAGCCCGCTCAGGGTTCTCGCGAATGTAGCGCGTAAACGCCGCGAGCTGGCCGTCTTTCTTCACGATCCAATCGTGCCAATCGCGCGCGAAGATCGGCGGCAGTTTGCCCGACGGGGCGGGAGGGGGAATGTTGCCCGACGGGGCGGGCAACACAACACCCAGATCGCTAGAGGTCCCGCTCTTCATCTGAGTGCTGTCCGGGCGGTCCCATCCGCCCAGGGTCTTCCAGTAAACCACCGCAAGCGCCTTCATCAACTGGTAAACATACTTGCCGAGCGCCAGCTGGTCGCCTGTGTCTTTGATGTGAATCAGCAGGTGAATATGATCGGGCATCACGATGAAGCAGTCAATCGGCCAAAGCCCCCACCACTTCGTATGAAACTCGCGAATCACCCGCGCAAATGCCGCCGTCAGCTCATTGGCAACCAAATACCGCACCCGCCCCTTCGCATCTTTCGGCGGCTCCTTCTCCTTCGTAATCTCGCAAAACGGCCGCAAGCCCTTGACCCGCTTCAGCGTCACCATGTAGAAGTAGGGCTTCGAATAATCGAACCCCTTCAGCCGCTTCATGGTGGCCTTCGTCAGTTTTTCAGTTGACGCTTGCGTTGGCATAATCTCCCCCATCATCCGAGTGCTGTCAATGGCCGTCCCATCGGCCATTCCCGCAGCCGTCCCATCGGCCACTCCCAGCTACCGATACCGCATCTGGCACAGCGTCTGGGCCTCGTAAGCGAGCTTAAACGCCACGGCGGCAAGCTTGGGCTGCTCGTTTTCGGCAAGCACAAGCGGCTGACGTCGCGTAACCTCAAGGTCGACCAGTAATTGCGCAACGTCATTCGGTCTGAAGATGTCGGGTATCGTCATAAGCGCACCAGTATCCATGAAGCAATTCCACGACGGGTCGCAAAACGGCACGAGCCCCGTCGCGTAAACTTCACCGCAGCCCTCATGGAAATGCTCGCTACCCGCGACATCAACCAAGACCACCTCCTGCTGGGCCAACAGATCAACACACTTCACCCCTAACCCCTTGCGAGACTTGACGGGGCGGAGCAACGTAAAGCGATAGCGACTCATGACCTCGGCGACTTCACGCTTCTCGACATCTTCGGAATCGGCGTACTTATCAATGTACTGTCTTCGAGGCGACGGGCCGACCCGATCATTGAGGAGCAACGCATAGTCAAGAATCAACGTATTCTCAGCTTCGTGGTTCTCGCCTTCCTCGTACCCTTCTCTCGGGGTGACGCCATCGTAAAGGCGATGCGCCGCCGACTTAAGCGCAGCATTATCAGACCCCAACATCGGCTGCATCACCTCAGCGACTTCACGCGCCGTCAAGGCCCGAAGTCTGCGATATTCGGCCAGCGCCACTGCGCGGTCGTCCTTGTTCTTCATCCACGACGTACTTGCCATATCTATTACCTCTTCATCATCTCATAGACCGCATCGAGTTTGTCGCGGACCTCTTGCGGAACTTGTTCAGGAGTCAGCGCAGCGATCATCTTATAGTAGCCGCCCTTGTTCAGAAGGACGGACGCTCCCCGCAATCGTGCGAACTCTTCAAAGACGACCTCTGCAAATCCGCTTGCCTTAACGGGTGCGAAAAGTTTTTCCTTAATGGTCGCCGTCGCACTGTGATATTCGCCCACTTTTGTCACATCACCCTCGAACACATATTCGGCCAACGCCTTGTCTATTGCTGCTGCAATGTCTAAATCACACTGCGGCGTCATCGCAAAGAGATCTCCCTCTTGCTCGCGTACAAGTTCTTTGATGAACGCCGCCAGCCGATCTGGCGTGATGAAATAATTCTCCTGTTCGTAGCGCTTCCACCGTACAATCTTGAAGTCCGCGTTTAGAACCTCGTCTTTAACCTTCTTGCCATCACTGTCCAACACAGCAATCGTCCGAAGTTCTGGCACAAGGTGTTTGAGCGTTGAGGCATACTGGCGATAATCAAGTCCTTCAATGGTCATCTTCTCAATCCGATCACTCGGAGTCTCACGCGGATTGACATCTTGCGTGTAGAATGTAAAAATGGGGCCTTCCAGAATGTCCTTAACGGGATGATCAATCTTCTTGGCGAATGCGCGTAACATTTCGACATCCGTACTACCCTCAACAATCAGCAATCGCTTCATGACTTGGGCGTTGTAGTAATGCTCAACGCCAAGACTCTTTAGCGTCATCTGGATATCCTTCTCCAAAGAAAGATTCGTCGACCTGCCGTTAACGATGCTCGTCAAGTTCGTGGCCATGGCCTCACCAAGGATAACCTCCGAATGCGTAGCAATGACAATCTGGCAACGAGTCTCGTCGGCAACATCCTTCAGAATCACAAACACTTGCTTCTGTCTCAGAATCTCAAGATGTGCATCCGGCTCGTCAATCATGAGGATCCCTCCTTTGTGAGAATAGAGGTACGCCAAAATCAGCAGCATCTGCTGCACCCCGCGCCCGGCAAGAACGAGTTCCAAATCTTCGCTCATATTGAATTGCCGATATGTCAGCGAAAGCGTACCGCGAGACTCATCGTATCTCGGCTCACCCAAACGATAGCAGAACATACGCTCCATGATTTCGCAAATACGCTTCCAATCGTCTTGGGAAGTCTCCCAAACCTTGTAGCAAAGATTGCGCAGGACTTGTGCTGTCTGACCTTGTCCCAGCAAAACGTTGACCCGACCATCCGGCAACCGTGTCTCTTCGGTTGTCTCGGAAACACCAGACGCAAGTCCTGACATCGGATAAAGCAAGTTAAACTCAATCCGCCTTGCCGTCTCCATCAGTCGCGGGTCACCATAATGCGCATCTGCCGGCTTCGCATACAGGCTTTCCGTATCATGATAGGTAAACTCCATGCACAACGGCTTTGTCTCTCCGCCGGGCAAGCGGATTCCCACACAAATTGAAAACACAATCGGCTTGTTCCCCGTGCGAATACGTGTTCCGTTCCAAAAATAACGAGTCTCCTTCACGGGAATGTCCATAATCAGCAGACGATTGATGCCGACACCATCCCGCTTGCCCTTCATGTGTCCGCTCCCCTTCTTCTCCAGCCAGGCTCGCACCGCCCTTCCCCACAAAGACAATGCTTGAAGCACCGTCGTCTTGCCGGCGTTATTGGGGCCAATCAAGACACTCGGATTCCCCAAATCCACCCGGACTTTCTCGCCAAGGCCCTTGAAGTTATCAATCTCGATATAATCAATGTATGTCATCGTTTTACTCCTAAGAAACTCACATCGTCCGCTTGCCGACAATGGCATCCCCATCGGCCATTCTCTTCTCCAGCATCTTCCACGCCTCCTTGTAGTCGTCTTCGCGGCACTTTTTGAAGAACGGAGCTTTGTAGACGATGGTGCGCTCGGTGGGCGTGTCGGAGAAGACCGTTTCGGTGATTGTCTTCTTGAACTCGCCGGAGGGCATGTCCTTGATTGCCTCCCACTCCTTGCGGGAGAGATACGACTCGCCGCTCTTCGCCGAGAATACACACCGCCCGTTCTGGTCGTAGAAAGTATCGGCATCGTACTTGCGCATCGTCGGGAAGCTCACGCGATACATCAACAGCAAATCATCAAGCGACAACCCCAGCGCCTTCGTCACAATCACATCAAGTTCAAGAAGCGCCTGGCGGCGATCAAGCTGCGCGCGCAAAGGAGTCTCCCATTGCCACTTCTTTCCAGAAGTAAGATGATCCGCCCACTTCGTCAAGCACGTATCCGACGACAACCAGTCGTCGTTTCCATACGCATCGTCCCATGCAGCAGACCAAAGTTCCGCGTAGTCTCGGTTGAGACAGTTCAGCAACAAGGCACGAGAGGACACCAAAAGGTTCTTGCCAATAGCGGGCAAAAGCTTTGCGGTCTCATTATGGAAATTCGCCTTCCCCGTCGACCGAATGAACCAGTCGAACGGCAAACTCATCCAAGCTCCAAACGTTGATGTGAGCTCGCTCATATCCACGGTGTGATTGAATAAAAATTCAATCACACCGTGGATATGAGCGTACCCCCTTGGGGAAAAAATTGGAATCAACGATCTTTCACCCGTAATTGCAAGCATATGGCGACACAACAGCCGGTAAGATTTTGTAATTTTATCTCCACAATACTCCCCCAGCCGTTTCACATATTCTGCCACATCAACATTGCGCACATAATTCGTTCGAGGGCGATAAGATTCTTCAGCACAAGTCAAATCAACATTGTCAAAATCGCTGTTGAGTCGACACTTTACCCTCGCCGTCTTGTAAATCGGATTTCCAACAAAGAACAGCGGCCCCGAATAAATTACCTCATCCGCACTCGCAACAAAACCTGTCTGTCGCTTGATCGTGCCGTCCTTGCATGCTCCTGTCTCATCCCAACAAACCGAAACACCATATTCAGTGTCTTGCATTTTTCGGGGAGCATGAGAAAACGCCACAAGAATAGGAGCAAGAAATTTTCGCGTATAGATCGCCGGAAGTCGTGACTGCCGCGAAGGCGTTCCTGGCACATCGTAAAGTGTCACGAACAACTGCAACGTCTCATCATCTACCTTTACTACACGATCTGGATGTCCGACAAGATTCCATGTCCCCTGCTCGTTACGTTCCAACGGCAATTCAGCGCTATCGTCCTTTGTAAAGCACTCATCCATTGTTGACGGATGATACAATCGGGCTATATTGTTAAACAACACGCAATTGCGTTGCGAGCCATATACGTTCAGACTATATGCAACAAGATGATGAATGTCAAAGAGCTTCAACTCATTCACAAACTGTGCATGAAGACGGAGTCGCGGATACATCTCCGCTCTCAGCTTACCACCGTTCGGATCATCATAAACGCCCTCAGGATGGACAAACGACGACACGCCATTCATATTCGCGATGCGATAAGCAAGCGGCAAAAAGAACTTATACAGATTCGTCTGCACCCCTGCCAACGACGGGTAATTTACAGACGCATTGAGAAACGACTTCATTCCCGTCGTCTCGGTGAACTCCCGCAAATACGCCGCGCAAGCATCCGAGTTTTGCGCGAACGCCTCCGTGCGGAGCGCCATTGTGTCACTTGCGCTGATCTTCCGAACCGCAATGTGAGGGTCGTATTCGGAAAGGATGCCCTGCTCGTTCCACTGCAACTTCACCCACGGCGGGTTTCCGACGATGAGATCAAAGCCGCCACGGTCCTTGAAGACGGGAGCGAACTCGAGTTCCCAGTGGAGGAAGTGCTGGCGTTCGGCGATGGATTGCGAGACTTCGGCGAATGGGAACAGGCGATAGAGATTGGCGAGCGTCGGATCGGCGTTGAACTGATCGGCGAGCGTCTTGCCCTCCGTCGTCATCTTCACGTCACCGAGGAAGTCAAACTTCATCTGACCCGGCGCTTCGAATTCGCCGCGGGCAAGCAGTCCTACAAGCGTCTCGAAGTCTTCCCAGCTCGGCAACTTCTCCGTCTTGTCAAGCGGCCAGAACCACAGCGAACACCAGAGATCGAGGATCGTCTTCAGCTTGAAATAATCCGTGACGGAATCGAGCGACTTGGAGTAGTCGATGTTGCCGTATTCGTCACGCGAGATTTCCGTGTTGAGCTGACGGTCCTTCGTCTTGATGTCCTGGAAGGACGATGCCTGGGGCTCATACCCGAAGTAGGCCACGTCATCGCGCGTGCGGTCGTTGAGCGCCTTGATGTCATCCGCCGCGCTACGCCAGATTGTGTCGATCGCACGGGAAACCGTCGAGAGTCGCTTCCAGGTCTTGTCGTATTCGGCGTACTTTTTCTTCTTGTCCGGCAACTGGAACGCCTTGCTCCACTTCTTGATCCGCGTCGCCACCTCGTCGCCGACAATGCCCTTCACGACTTTGTCGAGCTTGATGGCCATGCCCTCGTCCGGGATCAGGAAGTGCCACACCGCGTTATCGGGAAACGGCTCGTTGAAACCGACCTTCTTGTGCGTCCCGTCGCGCATCACGACCTCGCGGCGACAGCCGATAATCGAGTTTCCGCACTTGAGCTGGGTGCCGAACCACGGGATGTAGGGCGCATCGCGATCCTGTCCCGTCGGAAGCTTCTCGCCGCCGATTGACCCGAGCCACAGCGAGACTTCGGCAAGATCCGCCGCGGTCGGATTGAGGTCGACGCCGAAGACGTTGTTATCGGCGATGACCATCTTCACGCGGGCCTTCTCCGCCGCGTACTGCTCGATCGGGATGGTCTTCTTGAGTTCCTTCTGCTTCTTGCGAAGGTAGATGTCCGCGAGCTGATCGATGGTCTCGTTCAAGAACGCCGCGGATCCCATCGCCGGTTCGCAGACCGTGAGCTTCATCACCTCGTCCGCGGGCATGTCGTCCGTCACGCGCTCCTTGATGGCGAGCCGCACCAGACAGCGCGTCAGCACTTCAGGCGTGTAGTACGAGGCCGAACGTTCGCGGTCTCGTCCCGCCATGCGGTAGATGAAAGAGCCCTTCTTGTGGCAGACAAGCGTACCGTCCTTGTTCGCCACCTTCTCTGCGTTGGTATAGCCCTTCAGGTCTTCGGCGGTTACAAAGTAGCCGGTATCGAAGACATCAGATTTCGACGCTGAGCCCGTGTCTTCCGCCGCGCCATCCGATCCCTCATCCGAGTCCTGTCCGTCGTCTGCGGCGGGCGAGAGAGCGCCCGCCCTACCACCTGCGCTCTGAACCTCGTAAAGGTCTTCTTTCGCATGAAAGCCCGTATAGCTCAACAACGCCTCGTAAACCGCGCCGAGCTGCTGTATGCCCAGCTGAGCGTAGGAGATGCGCCCCTTGCGCTTCCGCTTGCCTGTCCCCGCCTCACCGATTGAAAGCGAGTAAACGATCTTCTGCCAGACCTCGTTCGGAATGTTCGCATGGTTGAAGAACGGCGTCCGTTCCGGGTCGAACAGATGCGCCTTGAGCGGCAAAATGCGGAAGGCGTCCGCCCCAGCCGCATCCACAACATCGGATGACAAGCCAGAACCGTTCCAGATCTTGCTGAAGAGCTGCTTGATGGTTCGGTCGAAGTACAGCCCAGAACGATCAGCGTCCGTCAGTAGCGGAATGGTCTCGAGATCGCGCAGATGGTCAAAGCCATACGCGCTCCAGAAGATGTCGTCCCCGCCCTTTACCGTTTCGAAGTATCCAAGGTCCTTGCGGGACTCCAGGAAGAGCACGAACAGGAAGCGGTACATCACAAGGATGCACTCTTTCGAGAGCTCCTTCGCGGAGAAATTGTTCGCCGTCCCCTCCGCGGTCTTCCGCCGGGCATCAGGATTCGTCTCGAGAATCGCATTGCCGAGAAGCTCAATGGCCTCGCGCATCGCATAGCGCAGCGATTTCGAGACGCCAAAGGCGTTCTTGTGGGAGTTCTCGTCCAGCTTGTCCGGAAGCGGCGTCGCCCCGTTGGGCGCAAGCGAAGATTTCGCCAAGAGGCAGACCATCGCGCGGAACGTCGCCCTTTCGCCGCGGTCGTAGATCTCGTCGAGATCGAAGATCAGCGTCCGGCGTTCGGCCCACTTGGTCTTGTCCGCAAGAAGAATCGAATCCTCACCGAAGACCACGACGAAACGAGGGGCGTTCGGCGCGGCGAAGATCTCGTTGGAGAGCAGGTTCTCCCACGTCGGCATCTGGTTCTTGGAACGGTCGCCGCGGACACGATCGGAGAGTTCACGGTGCGACGGTTCGGGGATGCCGTCCACCGCCAGCTGATCCGCAGACAGAAAGTTCTCGAGAATGCCCTCGTCCTTGTAGCGCTGCAACGAACCGTAGTCGTGGTAGGACTCGATCAGCATCGCCGCGACCCCGCCGTCCTTGTCCGTCATGATCCCGGACACGGGAATCGTCAGGTTCACGCCCTGGAAAAGGCGGATTCCCGGCGACGTGAAGACGCCCGCATAGCCCAGGCATCCGGCAAGTTTTGCGACAAAGACATGCAACTTTTCGAGATAGTCCTTGCGGTCCTCCGCATACGCGGCCGACCGATGACGGTTCACAAGGTCTCGCGCCGCGGCAACGGCGTGGTATTCGAGCCCCAGCTTGGAAACCTTCTCGAAGGCGGACTTCATCTCGTCCGTCTGGCAGACCTCCTTAAGCTCGTCGTCCATCAGGGACGTGAGGTAATGCGCGAAGTAGAACTCGTTCTCGTTGCGAATGCCGGAAAATTCAGCCATTTACCATCCCTCACTTTCCGACAAACACCGCGACGATCTGACAATGGCGATACGCGGCCGGGCGCCGATGCGATTCGGCCCAGTCCTTGAAGTTGTCATACGCCTCCTGACGGTTCCGCCTGGCCCGGTCAAATGCGCTTTGCCGCAGTTTCTTCACGACGGTCTCGTAGCCCTCGAAGACGAACTCCAGCTGCTCCATCGAGTTCCTGAGACGCACATCGAGCTTCTCCAGAATCGCCGCGTTCTTCGGTCCTTCAACCGCCTCGTACTCGGCGACAAGCCTTTCAAAATGAGGGCTCACCGCTTCAATCGCCAGAAGCCGCAGCGCATCCAGGCGGGCCTTCAGCGCCGCATCGAGAACCTCGTCCTTCGCCGCAACGTTGGAAAACCCCGCACGGTTGAGCCCGTAGGGCGCGATCAGCTCCTCCAGCCGCCCGTCCGAAACATCCGCGGCTTGTGTGGCGGGCACCGTCCCGCCGCGAAACACGACCTTGAACCACTGCTGGACAAGCGGATCGCCATGCTCGTTCGGTGCCTGCGCATAGACGAGAAACACCGGATCCGGGCAGTCCGCGACCCTGAGAACAGGAGCGGACCGGGAACCGAACGTGGCGTTCACGTTCTCGGTGATCCACTGCGAGACGGGATTGAGCGGCCAGAGGTAGGACACTGCGGGCCAGGCCTCGCGGCGATTCTCCTCGTCATCCGAAACCAGCGTCAGGTTACGAGCCAGATCCGTTTCGACCTGCATCGTCTTCGCATCCGTTGTGAACTGGAGTTCTCCGGTCTCGCCGATCTGCGAGCGGAGCTCATAGGGCAGGACGTGCTTGCAGTAGTTCTGAAGGTTCTCCGTCAGCGGAAGCCGCAGGAGCCCCGTCCGCTCGTCACGCTTGAGTTCACCGTAATTACGGCTGGAAACGCCCTGCATGAACGAAAGGCCCGCCGCCAAGTAGTCGCTTTCGTTGCGGAAAATTGTCGGCGGCTCCATGGTCACGGCGCGATCGACGCCCTTCGTCCCCGAATCGTCGATAAACGGCGTATTCCCGGCACCAATGAGCCCAGCGAGGCTGAAGTCATCATCCGAGTCCTGTGTAGCGGGCTCAGTCCCGCCATGTTCCCCCGCCGTCCCACCACGCCCTTCGGCAATCTGCGCATCCAGCGCGGCAATGACCTGCGCACCGTCCTTGACGGCCTGATAGGCACGGGCAACGATGTTCTCCTCCTCCGCGGCGTCGTAAACGCCCATGAGCTGTCCGGGATCGCCGATGTTGTCATGCGCATTGATCTCGCGGTTGATCACATGACGCATCACGTTGAGATCGTCCTGGGTACCGTCCACGGACGACAGCAGGAACGTGATGATCGGCTGGGCCTTCTGTCCGTAGCGGTCGATTCGTCCGTTGCGTTGCTGGAAGGTAATCAGAGACCACGGAATGTCAAAGTGAATGAGCCGATGAGCAAAATAGTGCAGGTTTATGCCCTCTGATGCGACATCGGACGCGATCAGGATGCGCAACGGGGAGTTGGCGAGGCCGAACTGCTCCACGACGCGCATGATGTCAACGTCCTTCATGCGTCCATCGATGGATGCAATCGCCTTGGCATCCAGCCCGAGATCTCGTCCAAGAGTCTCAATCAAGAACCGCTTCGTCTCGATACGCTCCGTGAAGATCACCAGACGGTCCGCGGAATCTCTCTTGTTCCAGCCGGTCTTCTTGTCCTTGAGGTAGGCGACGAGCCGCTGGTACTTGGTGAAGTCCGCATTGCCAATGTCCTTGGCGAGCTCGAGCGCCCGCGAGAGCTGCACGGCATCGGCCGGCGTGGTCTTCGCATTCGCCAGCCGGTGGTTGACCGTCTCGATGAACGCCGCCGGGGACGACAGGAGTGACTTCACCAGCGTCGTCCGAAACATGACATCGCCCTTTCCTCGACGACTGTCCATCTCCAGGTTCAGGTTCTTGAGCGCCTCGTAGAGGGTTCGCTCGGCCAGCGAAGCCTCGGCCTCGATGGGGACGAGGACGCGCTCGGGGAAATGCGCGGCGATTTCATCCGCGACATCCTTCTTGAACCGTCGTTCGAACAGTCCCTCGATGTCCTTGGGGCCGTACTTCGACGGATTCGGAATCGCCAGCGGATCCAGCAGCGTCATCAGCGACGCGAAGCTTTCCTTCGAACCGTCGTGAGGCGTCGCCGAGAGGAGGATCATGTGGTCGCAAAGCGTGGCGAGCTTCTCCGCGAGCCGCGCACGCTGCGCCCGCTGGCCCTTACCTCTGGCGGACACGTTATGCGCCTCGTCGATCACAATCACATCCCAATGGGCCGACTCAAGCGCACCCTTGAACTGGTTGTCCTGCTTGAGCGTATCAACCGAGACAATGGTCTTGTCGTAGTAGTTGAAGGGATTGTGATTGGACGGAATCTCGCTGCGAATGCGCTGGAGCCCCGTCGAGTCGAGGCGCACCAGCGGAATGGAGAATCGGCACCACATTTCCTTCTGGAACTGAGCCATCATCGACTTCAGCGTCACGACAAGAATGCGCTTGGCCGCACCGCGGCAGATGAGTTCCGACAGCAACACGCCCGCCTCCAACGTCTTGCCCAGACCGACGGCATCGGCAATGAGAATGCGGGAGCGCGGATCGCGCTGCGAATTCAGCGCATGATAGGCGGGCTGCAACTGATAATTCAACACGTCCATCGCCGCATGGTGCGCAATGGCAATGTTGCCGCTTGAAACGGGATTGTGCCGCGCCACGGATTCAATGCGCAGCCGTGTCGTAATCGCATGGCTCGAGGTATCCAGCCGCAACTCTACATTTTCCGGACGAATGATCTCGATCTCCGTCTCCCCGGCCGTATTCTTCTCCGCCTCCGTCCAGAAGATCTGATCGCGCCCCTGCACCGGACAGGTAATGCCGCGAACATACAGCGCCTGCCCGCCGGTTCTGACCGGTTTCACCCCACGCACGAACCACTCCGCATCACGAATGCGAAGCCTCATGCCTGCGCTATATTTCACCTCTTCCATCTACGGCAATAATCCCGATTTTCAACATCCCTCCTGACAGCGTATATTTTACCAAAAACACCCGGTATTTGCGGGCTTCCCTCTCTCAGCTTTTCCCCGTCACTACTCGCTTGTGCCGCTTTTGCCAATGGCACAAAACCTATCGCGATGCAATGTGACGGAATCAGTTGAAGACCCCGCGCGGGATGGTCAAAACGGCCGACAGGAGATCGTCCCGAAAACTTTTCTCGCCGCCACAGAATTTTTCTTCGGCGTACCCGGTCCGATCTCCGTACCCTAGTTTGTTCTATTTTGCAGTTCATTTCTCGGTGTTTCACATGGGGTGAAACAGGGCGGAATCGGATAAACAAGAAGTACGTTTCACCCTTGATTTCATTGGGTCAAACGCACTTTTGTGGATGGTGGAGATAAGGGGAGTCGAACCCCTGACCTTCTCAATGCCATTGAGACGCT
>JAEDMC010000188.1 GCA_016303225.1 Kiritimatiellia bacterium | reverse complement strand
ACCCGTTTTTTTCATTGTTGAAAATCCAGCCCTCCGGCACCGCCTTCGCACCCGCTGAATAAACTGGGCGGGGTTGGGAAATGGGAAAAGGTGGACTTAGGCTGGATTAGGGCGGACGGATGCGGGTTTTGAGCGATTAGCGCGGCGGGAGGTGCTTGGGCGGTCAGATGGGAAAAGATCGGGCGGATCGGGCGGAAATAAAATAATGTTGGGAAAAAGAATTAGCCCCGTGCGGGAGTCTTGAAAGGGCCTTGCACGGGGCTTTGAACAGGGGTTGAAAACCTGTCGCAAGAGGTCCGTCTAGGTCGTCAACAATACGGGCATGAAAAGCCCCTCCTGGCGCGGCGAGGCGGGTGATTGGCCGGAGCTCGCCTGATCGTTTCTGATTGCCAGGAGGGGAAAGTTGGGGTTAGTCGACGACGGACTCGGCAGTTGTGATGAGGTTCGTCACGGGTGCGAAGTCCATCTCGACCGATGCGGACTTGCTGGAATGGTCGGAGTAGATGCCGATGGCGGACGTGTCGTTTGTGACGGATCCGCTTCCGCGCACTTTAGACAGCGCCAGGTAGTCCTTGTTGATCCAGACGACGAGCCGAGGGCCCGTGAAGATCGAGAAGACCGGGATCTTGTACTCGTCCCAGTTGATGTCGCCCAGGCTCGTCACGCTGGCCGATGAGACCGTGACCTTGCAGCCACGGTTCGCGCAGCCGCAGAGCGTCGCGAGGATGGCGACAAAGAACATCAGGCCGACTAGGAAGACGACGATCTGGAAGAATTCGCTTTTATCTTTCATGCTGCTCCTTTCAGATGCCGAGGATTTTGCGGACAAGCGCCTTGGCCTGCTCTCGGATATTGGCGAGATCCCACTCGTGGAGGACGTCGCCGAAGAGGACCTTGACGCGGGCGTTGAGAGCGGCGACCTCGCCCTCGGACAGCTTGCGGCCAGATTCGCTCTTCGGATGGATCGCGCGGCCAAGTTCTGCAAGCGACTCTCCGGCATAGATGAGGTCATTCGCGACCTGCTCGAGCTTGTCGTCGTCGACCTTGGACTCCGACAGCTGGATGAGGTAGTTCACGCCGTTACGGCCGCAGCATTCGAGGTTCCTGCTCGTCAGCAGGCGGTCGATCTCAGCGTCAGCCTTGGCGGCGAATCCGCTCTTGATCCAGTTCACGGGATTGAGGAAACTCAGGTTCATTGTTTGTCCTTTCTTTTGGTGGGTAAAATCAAATGTCTGGCACTGGGATGATGTCAAGCAGAGACTGCCAGAACGCGCGCTCGTCTTCGGTCGCGGCCTTGTCGCGGTACTTCTCGAAGTCCTTGCGGACCTTCGCGATGTTCTTTCCGAACTTGCGCGCGGCCTTCTGCATGTCCTTCAGGGCCTTGGCCTCGGCGCGGGCGGTGTTCAGCTTGTCCTGAAACGAGGATCCTGCGGCTCTGGCGGTGAGATTGGTCGATGGGCCCCACTTGTTGATGGTCTTCTTGAGGAACTCGAAGCGGTTGTGCGTCTTGTTGACCTGCTCGCGGATGGCCTTGATCGTCGGATCCGTGACGTCGGCGGAGATCGACTTCGGGGCGGGCTTCGGCTTATTCAGGCCGTTGAGCTCCATCAAATCTTTGAGCTTGGTCGACGCCGCGTTATAGTCAACGTAGGCGAAGAAGAGCTCGTCCTTGATCTTCTCATCAAGGTTGGCCGCGTCGAGTTTGTCGCGGAACTCCTGCTCGTCGGCAAAAGACGTCGCCCAGGTGTTCCTGTTTAATCTGGCCGCCTCGGCGTTTCCGCCGAGGAGCAGGACTGAAACTGCGACGAGACAGCAAGGCGACAACAACAATGGTTTCATTTATTCCTCCTCTTCTTGTTTTTCAGCGAACCGGAATAGCCCCCGGTCCAGATAGGGCGTGAATAACTCGCTCAGATCGACGCCGTTGGTCGTCGTGAAACGTCCAAGAAATGAGGCGTCATTGGTCGTGCAGCAAAGCTCGCCGTTGATCCTGAGCTGGCGGTTGCCGAAGTTGAACTCCTTGTCCCGGCTGCCGATCGACACCCAGCGCTCGACGAGCATGTTGATATTTCTAACGAGGTTCGTCGGAACGTCCACCGACATTTCGTACGTCTCGTAGGTCTCGCCGTCGATCACGACCTCGACGGCATTCGTGCCGTACTCTCGCCAGACGCATTCAAACGAGGCGGCGGTCTCGCCCAGGGCCGTGTTGACGTCGGCGCGGATGATCGGCTCGGACTTCAGAACGTTGTTCGAGAACACCCAGCCTCGGACGTGCCAGTTGGTCGATACCTGCTGGATCTCGTTGGAGATGACGCAGAGCGTGAAGTTGCGCCGGTCGAGCGCATTATCCTGGCTGACGGACAGCGCCAGCGACACGACCGGGCGCTGCTTCTCCAGCTCGATGCGGGCGCGGAGCGGCGCAAGGTTCGTCTCCATCGCCTCGACTGCGGCGTCGTAGAGGTTCGTGATGTTCGCCGCGAGACGGTACAGCGCCTCGGCTTCTGCCGCGCTCGGGATATTGGTGGACGAGAACTCGCCGGTCTCCGTGTCGAAGTGGACGTTCTCGCGAGTCCACGCCTTGACGAGAACCGAGTTGGAGTTGGTCACGGCCATGAGAGAGAAGCAAAGGCAGAAGGCGAAGGAGAACAGCGGGATGATCTTTTTCACGGTCTGACTCCTTTCGTTGCTTCCTCTGAAATGTGCAGCTTCAGCCGGATTTCGGTATTGCGGTGCCCGTTGACGAAGGAGCCCTCGACGACGCGGTTCGTCTCGGTTGCGTTGAAGATAATCGCCTGGCCGAGATCAGTCCACGGTCCCCAGACCGGAAGGCGCGTATCCTTGAACTGTTGGCGACGAGCCTCCCACTGGGCCGAATATCCGATATAGTTCGTCGCACAGTTGACCTTGATCGTGACGTTCGACGCGGTTGTCATGACGAGTGCGATCGACGGAAGCGCAGGCGGGACGTAGCCCGACGTCACCTTGTAGATGTAGTTCGTCGGATTGTCCGGAAGCTCGGCTGTGCCGAAGTGGAAAAGCCGGTACTTCGATCCGGCAGGCTCGATGCCCATCGCGGCCCAGTCGCCGACGCCGGTCGCCGGCTTGCAATAGAACTCGAGCGGCGTGTCCTTCGGATAGCCCTCGCGAAGGTTCCACTTGAATTCAAGTGTCGCCCAGGTGTTTGTGTCGATGATTGATCCGTTGTCGGTCACGCCCGCCGGCCATTCGACGCGCGGCTTCCACGGCTTCTGCACGGCCCCGATCATGACAATGGCGGAGATGGCAAGAAAGAGCCAGAAGGAGAGTTTGCGGTACGATTTAGGGGCAATCGTGACGACGAGCAGCAGCGCGAGCAGGACGGCCAGCGCGGACAGCGTCAGCAGCGTGAAGTGGTAGATGGCCGCGGACTCCTCCTCGGCGATGATGGCAAGCTGGGTGACGAGATCGAGATCCATGTCTGTTACTCCACAAGGCTAAGGTTGGTGATGCGCCCTGAGATGATGCGCATTCGGTATTTGCGGGACGGTTCGAAGTCTACCGTGTAGTCGGTGCCGTCGCTGAAGATGTCGAAGACCTGCCCGTCGTCGATCGGCGCGTCTGGCTTCGCGCTGATCCGCAGGAAGAACTTGCCGTCCGCCATGTTCTTCGGGATGGAGGCTGTCGCACGGTAGGCAACGTTCGTGCCCCACTCGATCTGCACCGGCTCGGTCATCGCGATATTGTCCCAGACGTTCGTGGTCGCAAGGTTCACCGTGCCGATGCACTTCGGCTCGGTGAACTTGCCAAGCGCGTACTGCCACGTCAGCGTCGCCAGCACGTTGTCCGGATCCGTGCGGTCGTCGTAGGCACACCCGACGATGCGGATCTCGCCCTCGTCGGACGCCTCGCCGGTCTTCACGGCGTCCTTCACGCCGGTTGCGGTGAACGACATGATCGCGAAGTCGCCGCGCTTGTTAAGGAGGTCAATCGCTTCATCCATCGTCCGCATGGCGATACCGGCGACGTTCGTGAGGATCTCGGCCTTCGCGGCGGCGAGGTCAATCATGACCGTTGCAGAGACGGCGCGTCCGATCGCGTCGCGCGCGGGCTGCGGCTGGATCACGCCGTCCTCGTCGACGGAGACGGTGACGTTCGCGGCGGGGAGCCGCAGCACGGAGGCTGCGGCGATCAGGACGATTAATGCGCGCTTCATCATTCGACCTCCCAGTTGATGACGCCGTTGATCATGCGGCCGATCCAGTAGCACTGCCGCACCTCGTCGTAAAGCCGCAGCGTCGGCGACGGTGGCGGCGTGACCGTGCGGGCGACGGCGGCGACCTCGTTCGAGAAGGTCGGGTTGGTGGCGGAGATCATCATGATGTCGGCCTTGGTGGAAAGCAATTCTACGGCTTCGTATGCCTTCTGCGAAGCGTCCATCGCAACCGGGTAAATGCTATCCACTTTCTGATTCGCGCTTTCGGCAAGATTATGCGCATCGCCAACCGACGGAAGCACGACAGTTTCAATGTACGACCGGTCGGCCTTCGAGGACGCGAGACCGGAGACGGAAGACGAGATATCGGAGACGGAGGACGCGAGACTGGAGACGGAAGACGAGAGGTTGTTAGTTGCCGTCTCGAGCGCGGCGACGCGGTTGGTAGTGGCGACGGTGAGGGCGTTGGTGACTACCGCCGAGTTAGCCAGGGCATCGACGGTGTTGGTGTCGCAGCCGCCGCCACCGCCGGAGCCCCATGGCGGGTTGAGAACGCGGACGCGGGCGAAGTCGATGACCGGCGTCGGGAGCGGCAGGGCGTTGGGGAGCGCGCCGGGAGACGGGCGGAGGCGCAGCTGGAAGGCGGCGTGGTAGATGTTGGAGGGCGAGCCGATGAAGCAGTTGTAGACTTTAGCTCCCACATCCATTTCTGGAGACCAAGTCGCGAAGAGCACATTGGTAGGTGAAGGTGAAGGATCAAGGTGAACAGTTGAATTATTCCTTTGTTCACCTTCACCTCTCACCTTCACCTCCCAGTAGGTGGAGCCCATGCCGTTCGTCTGCCAGAAAAAGGAGTAGTTAACGGGCGCTGCAAGGGGCTTGCCATGGCTTTGCAAGGCGGCTTCAAAGGTCAGCGTCTCGCCCTGGTAGGCATCGAACACGGCGGGCTGGACGCGGCTCGTTTCGACGGTCCATCGCAGGGGGACGGCGGCGGGGAGAGTCAGAGTGACGAGTTGGAGTTGGAGAATGGCGATGATTGTCTTTTTCATGATGGCGGTCCTTTCGTTACAAGCGGCGAGACGCCGCTTCTCCTTTCGTTGCGCGGCGAGACGCCGCTTCTCCTTTCGTTGCGCGGCGAGACGCCGCTTCTCCTTTC
>JAEDMC010000009.1 GCA_016303225.1 Kiritimatiellia bacterium | reverse complement strand
GTGAACGTTCCCTCGGTGATTTCGGCGTCGATCATCGTGCGCCCCGCCATGACAGTCCACCCTTATCCCTGAAAATCCGGGATAAGGGTGTAAGAGTTAAAGCCCGCTTTACAAGCCGAACTGAAAATTGCTATACTGCCAACCAATCGCAAGAAAGTATTTGCCTGACTATGCTACAATAGTGAGGTCGTCAAATATCTGATGGAAGCGGAGTAAGGTGGGTGTTAAAGGGGTTACGTATGTATTGCCCCTTTAACGCTAAATGATGCATTAGTTGTGTGTATCAACCCTCAAAATGATGCATATTTTCTTTGTTTGATTTTCGAAAATGATGCAATTTTAGGCGAAAGTCGGCTTTAATTGTGCTATATTGCGAATGATAATGTCATTATGCTATAATATGCGCAAATATTTTCAATGTGAACCCGACCATGGAACTTAAGCGTACATTTTATGATTATCTTCTCCAATGGAAAGCGGAGAAGTCGCGTCAATGCCTTTTAGTGAATGGCGCTCGTCAAATCGGCAAGACTTACATTATAGAGAAGTTCGGGCGTGAGAACTACGAAAGTTTTATTGAGATAAATTTTGCGTTAGAGCCAGAGTGCCGGTCTATTTTTGAAGGTGCTCTTACGGTTCGCTCCATTTGTGAACGATTGACTGCTATTCGCGGGAATGTAAAAATCATTCCTGGGAAAACGCTTCTCTTTTTAGATGAAATCCAAGATTGTCCCGATGCACGTACGGCGTTTAAGCCGTTGGCGATTGACGGAACATTTGATGTGATCGCATCTGGTTCGCTTTTAGGGATAAAATATAAAAAAGGCAAGTTATTGAAAACGCCTCGCTCGATACCAGTTGGGTTTGAGCGAGCAGTTACGATGTATTCGCTCTCGTTTGAAGAATATCTTCTTGCACGTGGTTTTGGTGAGGAGTCGCTGTCGTTGATTCGCGCATGCTTTGAACGCCGGGAGATCGTTCCTGATGCGGTAAATGCGCGTTTTCACAGTTTGCTTCGAGAATATATGGTGGTGGGAGGAATGCCGGCTGTCGTTAGCGCGTTTGTGGATCGCGGGCATTACGGTGAAGTGCAGGCGCTTCAGGAAGCTTTGGTCTCTGATTATATCGCCGATATCCACAAGTATGCCGATAAGACCGATATCCCCAAGGTTGAAAGTTGTTTCCGCGCGATTCCGCGAATTCTTTCAAAGGGAAATCGCAAGTTTAAATATGCCGAAGTCGAGGCGAGAGGAACGGCGCGTAAGTATTTGTCCAGTGTAGAATGGATTAGAGATGCAAGGTTGGCTACACTTGCCGAGTGTGTCAATGTCGCATTGCCGGGATTGTCGGGATATGTAAGGGAAGAATGGTTTAAACTTTACCTGTCGGATGTCGGTCTTTTATCGTCAATGTTCGGTATGTTGACCAAGCGCGAATTGCTGGATGATACGCTCAAAGGAAATGTAAAGGGCGGCATTTACGAAAATCTGATTGCAGGTATTCTTGAGCGGAAAGGTTATGCGGTCCGCTATTATCGGAATGATGACTTTGAAGTTGAATTTATTATTGAAACCGAGAAAGGGGTTGTGCCTATCGAGGTTAAGTCAACAACAGGCCGCACGCTTTCACTTGATAAATTGTTGGCAAATGATGAGATTGCCTATGGTTTTAAATTGACGAACGGCAATGTCGGAGTCTCGGGTAAGAAAATCACGCTGCCGCACTATATGGCGATGTTTATTTAAGAAAGGAATATGAAAATGATAAAAAAACTGATGATACTTTGCGTAGCGGCGATTGCGGCGACGGGTTCGTGGGCGGCGACGAATATGCCGCCAGTATCCGCTGAAGGCTCGGAGCCTAAAGTGACGGATGTCGTTGCGAAGCAACGATACCCTTGGAACGGGCTTGTGGATATTGCGTGCAATGTATCAGGAATCGTCGGAACGACTAATGAACTTAAGTTGGCATTGGCGGCGGTTATGCCGGATACTGGGAATGCTCGCAGTGTCAGAAACTTTTGGGTTGTGCGAGGTGGGAGTAATTCTACAGATCGTGTAATTTCTGCTAACGGCAATTATCGCTTGCTTTGGGATGCTGCGGCGGATCTTGGAACAGTGGACTACAGCAATATGGTTGTTCGTGTTTCATTTGATACCCATGCTAAGGTTCAGCTTTGGGAGGGTGGTCCATATTGGGCAACAACGAATATCGGCGCAGAAGAGCCATGGGAGTACGGCTATTATTTCTGGTGGGGTGATACGGTTGGGTATAAGCGAGAGAATAACAAGTGGGTCGCGAGTGGTGGATCGAATTCTAACTTCTCATTTGGTGAAAGTTATACTCCTACTTTTAACAAAAGTATCTCGACCTTGCAAAGTGAAGGTTGGATTATATCGAAGGATGGCACATATGTCCTCGCACCAGAGCATGACGCAGCACAGAAGCATTGGGGTGGTGAATGGCGAATGCCGACGTTGCAGGAATTGGATGACCTCTGTAGTAAGTGCGACTGGACTTGGGATTCGATGAACGGCGTTAATGGATATCTTGTTCGCGGTAGAGGTAGCTACGCTTCTAATAGCATATTTCTCCCCTGCGCCGGTTACGGCTACGGGACTTCGCTCTACTATGCCGGTTCGATCGGCTACTACTGGTCGTCAGTTCCGCACTCGGACTACAACTTCGGCGCGTGGCGCCTCGACTTCAATTCGGGCTACCACGACGCGGACTACAACGACCGCGACGGCGGGCAGTCTGTTCGCCCTCTCCAAGGGTTCACCAAATAGCGAACGAACATGAGCGCATTCAATTCTTCAATTCTTCAATTCTTTTCGGGATGCTTGAGGTGATAAAGAAAGGGCATGATAGTAGAACGGGCGTATCACCCGAGGCTGAAGGCCGAGCTGCGAAGCAGTCGCTAGAGGTGTGCCAGCCCGTTCGCAACGCGCCAGCGGCGCGTTGTACTATGCCTAGTAGAACGGCCGGCTCGGCCGTTCAAGATATAAACGCGCGAGCCGCGCGTTCTACTAGTGGCGCGAGTTGTACTATGCCTAGTAGAACGGCCGGCTCGGCCGTTCAAGACGAAAACGCGCGGGCCGCGCGTTCTACTAGTGGCGCGAGTTGTACTATGCCTAGTAGAACGGGCTGCCAGCCCGTTCAAGAGGATAACATTTTGTAAGTGAAAGGATCGGGAAAATGAAAAAGAATCTGATGATGCTTTTTGTCGCGGCGATGGCGGCGATGGGTGCGTGGGCGGCGACGAATATGCAGCCAGTATCCGCTGAAGGCTCGGAGCCTAAAGTGACGGATGTCGTTGCGAAGCAACGATACCCTTGGAACGGGCTTGTGGATATTGCGTGCAATGTATCAGGAATCGTCGGAACGACTAATGAACTTAAGTTGGCATTGGCGGCGGTTATGCCGGATACTGGGAATGCTCGCAGTGTCAGAAACTTTTGGGTTGTGCGAGGTGGGAGTAATTCTACAGATCGTGTAGTTGCCACTAACGGCAGTTATCGCTTGCTTTGGGATGCCCATGCCGATTTAGGGGTTGTTGATTACAGCAATATGGTTGTTCGCGTCACTATCGATGCTCCCGATAAGGTTCAGCTTTGGGAGGGTGGTCCATATTGGGCGACAAAGAATATCGGTGCTGAAAAACCAGAGGATTACGGTTATTATTTCTGGTGGGGAGATACGGTTGGCTATAAGCGAGAGAATAACAAGTGGGTAGCAAGCGATGGGTCTAACTCGAATTTTTCATTTGTTTCAGAAAATACGCCTACTTGTGAAAAAAGTATCGAAACCTTGCAGAGTGAAGGCTGGATAGTAACGATGGATGGTACATATGTCCTCGTACCAGAGCATGACGCGGCGCAAGTGCAGTGGGGTGGCGATTGGCGGATGCCGACAAAACGGGAGTTTTATGACCTTAACAACAAGTGTGACTGGATTTGGACGACAATGAATGGTGTTTATGGCTATATTGTTCGCGGCAGGGGTAGCTACGCTTCTAATAGCATATTTCTCCCCTGCGCCGGTTACGGCTACGGGACTTCGCTCGACTATGCCGGTTCGATTGGCGACTACTGGTCGTCAGTTCCGGACTCGGACAGCTACGTCGCGTGGGCCCTCGGCTTCGGTTCGAGATACCACACCGCGAACGGCTACGGCAACCGCGACAGCGGGCTGTCTGTTCGCCCTCTCCAAGGGTTCACCAAATAGCGAACGGACGTGAGCGCATTCAATTCTTTAATTCTTCAATTCTTTTCGGGATGCTTGAGGTGATAAAGAAAGGGAGAGATAGTAGAACGGGCGTATCACCCGAGGCTGAAGGCCGAGCTGCGAAGCAGTCGATAGAGGTGTGCCAGCCCGTTCGCAACGCGCCAGCGGCGCGTTGTACTATGCCTAGTAGAACGGCCGGCTCGGCCGTTCAAGATATGAACGCGCGAGCCGCGCGTTCTACTACGGATAGTAGAACGGGCTGCCAGCCCGTTCAAAACGAAAACGCGCCAGCGGCGCGTTCTACTAGTGGCGCGCGTTGTACGGCGGATAGTAGAACGGCCGGCTCGGCCGTTCAGAACGAATCTAAAGAACGCGCGGGCCGCGCGTTCTACTATGAGTTTCCAGATGCGATGGCTTCCGCAAGCGAGCATTTCTTCTCGCGGTTTGCTCAAGCCGATGTCCATACGCGCAACTTGCCGCACTGGGCGGCGAACAAGTCGCTTATCTTCATAACCTATCGTCTTGCCGATTCGATGCCTGCCGCCAAACTTCGTGTCTGGCAGGTCGAGCGCGATGAATGGTTGCGCATTCACCCTGAACCGTGGGATGCGGCGACAGCTTCGGAATACTACGAGACTTTCCCTGCGAAACTTGACGAGATGCTTGATGCGGGATACGGCTCATGCATACTTGGGCGCGAAGATTGCCGTAATATCGTGATGGAGAATCTTTTGCACTTTAACGGTGAACGATATGTGCTTCATTCATATGTTGTGATGCCGAATCATGTGCATGTGCTTTTGGAGATTGAACGGCGTGAGGATTTGGCAAAGATTGTGCAAGGCTGGAAAAGCTACACATCAAAGCGGATCAACGAAGTTGTGGGTAGTGAAGGGCAAGTGTGGCAGAGGGAATATTACGACCGGCTGATCCGTAATGCCGAGCATTATGAGAGAACGGTGGAATATATCCGCAAAAATGCGCGGGTGGCGGAGGGGCTCATTAGTAGAACGGGCTGCCAGCCCGTTCGCAACGCGCCAGCGGCGCGTTGTACTATGGGTAGTAGAACGGCCGGCTCGGCCGTTCAAGATGTAAACGCGCGAGCCGCGCGTTGTACCATGCCTAGTAGAACGGGCAGCTTGCCCGTTCAAAACGAAAACGCGCCAGCGGCGCGTTCTACTAGTGTTGCGCGTTGTACTACGGATAGTAGAACGGCCGGCTCGGCCGTTCAAGAGGATAACATTTTGTAAGTGAAAGGATCGGAAAAATGAAAAAGATAAAAACAATAATTGCCTTAATGGTGGCACTTACCACGTTAGGTGTCATTGCTGACGACTCTGCGCCGTTTTTCTTAAATACGGCAAAGGGAATGCGTATCGCGAAGAAAACCGAGCTTATATCCTATTCCACCGAGTGGGATAAGGGCTCATCTGTACGCGTGACAGCCGACGGCGCAACGCTTAAGGAGGCGGTCGCGCCGGCATCGGGCGATGTGGCTTGGGATGGCGCGAAGGCGAGTAAGGGTCTTCATACGCTCACACACGTCTCTGGCGGTAAAACGCTGACGGCTCAGTTTGCCGTTCTTGGCGATGATGTAGTTGTGCATTCAGGAGTGTTGAAATCTTCCGAGATATGGGATACCAATAAGGTTCATCTTGTAACCAGCGCGATTACAGTACCAAGCGGAGTTTCGCTTACGATAAATTCAGGAGCAGTCGTTAAATTTATGCCAGGAATGTCGCTTACTGTAGTAAGCGGCGGCAGCTGCACTGCAAGCGGCGCAATCTTTACCCATGTAAATGACGATACTATCGGCGGTGACACGTTGATGGATGAAGATTCCACTGAGCCGAAAATGGGCGAATATACGATAACCGGCAATGTTATTGACGACGATGCGACGGAATACCGCTATTCGCCGCCGCAGACTCTTACGAGCAACATTTCAAGCGATACGCGGCTTAGAGGTTATCGGACCTATATTGTATCTAATTCCGTGACGGTGGCAAGCGGTGCGAAGCTGACTCTCCAGCCGGGTACGATCCTTAAGTTCAATAGCGGCTGCTCGCTCACGGTAAACGGCACGTTGGATGCTAAGGGTACTCGCGCCGCTCCTATTGTCTTTACTTCGCTTAAGGATGACGAACATGGCGGCGATACGAACGGTGATGGCGATAAGACGTATGCGCAAGGTGGTGATTGGTATCAAATAAGGGTTGCTGGAACGGCGGATTTTAACTATTGTCATGTATTTTACAATTCATCAAAGGAAAACTATGGTGGAGTAGAAGCGTATGGCGGTACGATCAACTTTGACAATAGCGAGATAGCTCACACGAAGTATGAATGTGTAAACGCGCATTCAAGCGGTAATTTCACAGCTCGTAATTCTGTATTTCGTGATTCTTCGCTTGGCTTTGGCTATTATGGCAGTGGTCGCGTAAAGGCATATAATTGCGTATTTTCTGATTTAAGTGTGGCTATCAGGCAGAGCGGAAAAACGTTGGTAAACTGCGTATTTTATCGTTGCTTAGCGTTTACAGATCAGGGCGGCGATGGTAGTTCGTTTAGTAATTGCGTATTCTTTAATGATTCTGGTTATGGCGCTCAGTCTTATACGAAATGTGGTTCTAACGGCAACATCTGGGGCGATCCTTTCTTTGTGGATCCTGACAACGGCGATTTCAGGATAAGCGCCGGTTCGCCTTGTGTCGATGCGGGAAATGGAGATTTTGCGCCAGAGACTGACTATTACGGTCAGCCGCGTATGGATGTCAAGAAGATAAAAGATACTGGCATTGCCAATGCAGAAGGAGTCTGTCCCGATATCGGTATCTACGAAGTCCCAGGAACGGCGGCAGTGCCTGTTCCTGATCTTGCCGTAATGTCGGTTTCTGCTCCTGCGGAACTTATTGCGGGTGAAAGCATTGTGGTTGAATATGCCGTGACGAATCGTGGAGAGGCTGCCGTTTCGGGTATTGTTCGTGATGAAGTCGTATTCAAGTCCGGAGGACAAGAGGTGTCTGCTGGAGTGGTAGCCGCCAGTTATTCGCTGGCTTCATTGGGCGCGAGTTCAATGTCTGCACAAATAAGAATTCCGCCGCTTTCAAAAGGCGAGTGGCGCATTGGGGTAAGGGTGAACAGACATCGGGATATTTTTGAACAGAATCTGTCAAATAATGAATTGCAGTCGGTTGGAACCTCATTGGTCCGTATGGATGGATTGAGGTTCGGTGCATCCAATCTGTCGCTTTCGCCCGATGAGAAGGTTGGATTTGAGTTGTTGGATATGCCTCTGGATGGTGGCTATGTTCGGATATCTGGGAATTCGAGTGCCATTGGAGCTGCCGTCGGGGTCGGCGTTGTTCCGATTTTGGGGGGTGGCGGTCAATCTGTTCTTTTGCCGGATGGCTCCCAGCTGCTTGCGGTGCCGCCGCGCTCAGAAGGAGAAAGCGCATATGTGGTTGTTGGCAATTCGAACATGAGGGATGAGGATATTGTTGTTGAAATAGGTGAAGATTCGCTGAAACTTTATGGTGTTTCGCCTGTGCGCGCGTCGAATTCCGGTGAAGCGACATTTGTTGTCACAGGAGTGGGACTTGGTGACGTGTTGGAAATCCGTCTTGGGGGAAAGGTCGCAAAGAAGATAGAAGCTCTTGGCGCGATGCAGATAGCCGCTACATTCGATATGACGGGGATTGCATCAGGAGCACAGACGATATCTGTTATTGGAGCGGGGAGTGTGGTTTCCTCCTTGGAGTCGGCAGTGGAAATCTATGCGGCGAAAATGGGGGCAAAATTGAAGGCTTGGCTCGAAATGCCGTCTTCTGTACGAGACGGGCGAGTGTTTACCGGGTATGTCTGCTACAGGAATGAAGGCGATTCGCCGATGGCAATGCCTGTGTTCAAGGTTGTATGCCGTGATTCAAACACAAAAGTGGGGCTGGTTGCTGATGAAAACATGACGGAAAAGACGTTGTATGTCGGCGGCATATCGCCATCGCATCCGGCCGGTGTTCTCAAGGCCGGGGACGAGTCTATGATTCCGTTCTATTTTCAGCCTTTCGGTTCATACAAGATAGAACTGCTCCATATCAAGGAGATTGACGATATGTCGGCTTATCCGACATTCGGAGGGACGACAGCGTACATAGAAGCGATGAGTGCCGCTGCGACTCGGCTGAATATGCGAGGCCGAAGCACATATGATGTAATGGATTTCGAACGTCAGGCGCTTGCGGAGAAGAATGGCATTGCCCACGCAGCGGCAAGCGGCTATCTTGTGGATGCAAAGACGGGCGAGAAGCTTTCAAATACGCATATATCGCTCGTGCCTGCAGATTCGTCTTCGCAGCTTCCTGTATCTTCAGGCACTACGGATGATACCGGTTATTTTCAACTGACGGATCTTGCAGACGGTGAGTATCGCTGGCTTACGGATTCGGGCACCGTTCTTGTAGGCGAGAGCACCAATTCTCTGAAGATAGCTGGACAGTCCGACCTGAACGCGATAACGGTTCATGCGCTCCCCGGCGGGTGCATTTCAGGTTTCGTTCTGTCGGACGACGGCAATCCGATGACTTCCGGACTTGTCGCGCTGCTGGACGCGAACGGCGTTGTGGTGACGGCTTCCGATATCGACGGCTTTGGTGCGTTTTCCTTCAAGAATCTTTGCGATGGGACGTATGGTGTTCGGTCGATGCCAAATGGCGGCTATCTTTCAGGTACGGTGACCAACCTTGTGATAGATGCGCTGGTGCGCAAAGCTGAAGCAAACATTACTGTTGCTCGCGGGGCGATATTGGGCGGCACCGTTTCGTTCAACGGAGAAGCCGTGACGAACGGAGTCGTACAGGCGATTACTGGAGACGGGCGTTCCGTAAAGACGCTTTGCGGCACGAATGGCGTATTCTGCTTCAATGGAATCGAGCCTGATGACTATGCTGTGCGCTATTATTCCAATTCTCTGGAATCAGATGACGTTTGGGTTGCGTTGAAACTGGGCGATGAGAAAAAACTGGACTTGACGGTCGCTCAAAGACCGTTTTTCGAGCCTACTCACACAAAAGATTTCGGTTCGTGCACCACGAAATTTATTTTCATCGATTCTGCCCGTGCGAAAGGTATAACGGCGTGGGCCTGGGATTTTGAGTCGGATGGCGTGGTCGACAGCACCGATCCTGAACCGACATGGACATATTCCAAACCCGGGACGAACACGGTGACATTGACGATTGTCGAGGCGTCTGGAAGTACGAGCAGTGTATATCGCAACTGTGTCATCGTCGAAGAGAAGGTTGCAACGATTCTGGCTTCAGGCGCCATCATATTCGGAGAGAATTCAGGTACTCTCGCTACGGAATCTGTTGGTGAAGACACGCTTGTGTTGACCGGAGTCCCCGATAGCGGTACAATTGTTAAGGGCAACGTCATTTTGGGCAAAATCGGTGATGATTGGTATTGTCGCCGTGTGGTGGACGTGGCCAAGTCTGGCGATATATGGAATCTGACGACGATTCCTGCGACATGGGACGAAGTGTATGAACAATGCGCTATTTCGGCTACCGGTACGGGTTATGTGGAAGAAGAGCCGACGGGTGTCAGGTCCGTAAAGACCCTGAATACAAGCCGGACAGGAAGTCCGAAAGGCCGTTCATTCAGACTGTATGCAGAGGGGGGTATCGAGGCTGCTGTTTCTGTGAATCCGTCGTTGCATTTTGAGTACGAACGGTACAAGGTGAACGGTAAGGTTCGGGAACGTTATGCATACGTGGGGCGGCTTGACCTTGGGGCAGAGCTCGGGGTTCATGGAACAGTTGGAGCGAGGATGAGTAAGGAATTTAAAACGCCGTTCCATATCGTTATCCCAACACCGGTGCCAGGGGTTACGTTGGAAAACGAGTGGCTGGCGTATATCGAGGGAGATGCACACATAAAAGGGTCTGCGTCGATCGGCGGAGAAGTAAATACACTTGTGCGGCTGGGGTGTGAATGGGAGTCTGGGAAAAAGCCGAAGTGGCTTAAGCCGTTTGATGCCTCGTGTGATGGCCATGCGCATGGCGATGTTGAAGGATCTGTTAGTGTGAAGCTTGGATTACGTCCTGAATTCAAAGCCAAATTGGCAGGTACGGCATCAGCAGTATTGGCAGTAGATGGATATGTAAAAGCTGAAATAGGGGCGAGTGCCAAGGCTCCTGCAGAGGCTGGACTTTCAATGGGATTGGACTTGATCGGGGAATTGAATCTTGTGGACTGGAATTGGAAAATTATCGATTTAAAACTTGGAATATCTGGAACCGTAGAAGGACCTCATCGTGATATACTCAAGTGGCACGCACCGGATCCTGATTTCGATTATTCACCAAAGAGAAACATTCAATCGCCGGTGACGATTAACTTTGTTGATGAATCTGAAGCGGCTTATTGGCAATTTTGGAATGGGAAGTTTAGTTCCGAGGTGACCGGCTATGAATGGCATTTGGGCAATGGATTGTGTTCAAACCTGCAGAACCCAAGTGCTTATTACGCGGAAAAAGGAACCTATACTGTGTCGCTGAAAGCCAAAGGGAATGGCATTAACGGTCCTTACAGGAAAAAGGCAAAAATTAAGGTTGGAGAAAAGGACGAGGATGGAAAGGAGGCGTCAGATGATTCTAAGCAAGATTCCAGCAAGAAGTCGTGGGATCCGAATGAAGTCAACGGTCCTGCGGGCTTTGGTCCGAATCGTCTGGTAAGATCCGGAGAATGGATGGATTACACCGTCTACTTCGAGAATAAGGAGGGCTTTGATGTTGCCGATGCGCAGGAGGTGACAGTGACCAATCCGTTGAATGAATGGCTGGACTGGTCGACGTTTGAGGTTCGGGAAGTCGCGTTCAATAATCACATCGACACAGGCTTGAGCGGTGTTGCCAACGGAACGCACGACAAGAGGTTGGAAGGTACAGATCGGTATGTCCGTACGACCGTTTCGATAGATACAGATACCGGTGTAGCAAAATGGTACATGCGTATATATGATCCGAACGGAATGTTCGGTTGGCCGAGTGACGGTAGTGGATTCCTTCCCTCCAATGATGCAACTCATCGTGGCGAGGGTTATGTCTCCTATCGTATCAAGCTTCGCGACGATGCGCCGTATGGCGTTGTGGTCACGAATTCGGCGAGCATAGTTTTCGACTACAACGATCCAATCGAAACCGATCCCGCCTGGTGGAATACGGTCGGTGTCCCGGGGGCAGGATTTGGGAAGAGCGAAATCAATGCGGAGGAAGGTGAGAACGTAACATTCACGGTTTCGGGCGGAGCGGAGGACAAGGTTTCTTCCGTTAAGCTTTATCTCACCTACAATACCGCATCGGCGGCAGATATTGATCTTAAGAACGGGACGGTCGATAGTAGCACGGGCGGCTCGCCCGTGCCGAACGCGCAGGCTGCGCGTTCTACTAGCGGTACGACGGGCGGCTCGCCCGTGCCGAACGCGCAGGCTGCGCGTTCTACCAACCTTAAGTTCCCGTTGACGCTTACATGGGCGGCGGGCGAGATCGGCGAGAAGACGATTACGATTCCCGTTAAAACCGACAAGGCTATCGAAGATGCCGAGCAGTTTACGCTTCAGCTCGCCGATCCGGTTGGCATGGAATTGGGTGAGACGCGCCTTTGCACGGTCACAATAACCGATCCCGGTTATGCGGAGCTTGAGGCGAAGATTGCGGCAGGTACCGCAACCAAGGCGGAGAAGACCGCTTGGGACAAGCTTCAGAAGGCGAAAGCGCCTTATATCCGCGCCGTTGCCGATCCGGCGAATGCGGGCAAGGTGACGGGGAGTGGGCTTTGCGCTTTGGGTAAGAAGGTTACGATTAAGGCGGCCGCGAACAAGGGTTATGTCTTCACCGGTTGGCTCAAGGAGCAGATCGCCCTTGACGGCGACAGGCTCGTAACGAATGCTGTTGAATACATTGCCACCACACCGTCGCTCGTCATTGACCGTACGGCGAAGCCGGCGAAGGATACGGCAACGTCGACGACGCTTACCGACATCAACGACAATGCGACTTTCTACGCTGCGTTCATTACAACCGACGAAGATAAGGCGGCTGTCGGGCTTACCCTGAACGGCGGCGAAGTGCCGCAGGTTGAGGACAACGCGCCCAGTTTGGTAACCAACATCATGTGCGGCGTCGCTCTCAACTGGCCGCTTGCCTCAAGCGCGCTTTCAGCGACAACGGTTAAGGTTGCGGGACTTCCGGCAGGCCTTAAGTTCACGTCGAAGGACATCATGAAGAAGGGCTCGAAGACGGAGGTCGAGATCCCTGCCAATACAATCTACGGCGTACCTACGGCGGCATCGAAGATTGACAAGAAGACGGAGCTTCCTGTTCCGTCCGCAGTCAAAGTCACGGTAACGACGGCGGGCAAGTCGAGCGTTACGTATCTCATGAACATAACGGTTGATGCGCTTCCCGCCTGGGCGGTCGGCAACTTTGAAGGATTCGTGAGGTATGATGAAAATGACGGTGGCTTTGCTACGATGAGCGTTACCGCCGCCGGCAAGATTTCTGGAAAGATCTCGTATGGCGGCACTAACTGGACGTTCAAGGCCGATTCCTACGACATAACGAGCGAAACTGTCGGCAGCACGAATTTCATTGTCGAAACCGTCGCAGTGTCCGGCAAGGCTACGCGCAATCTTTGGATGACGATAACGGATATCGGGCGTGATTATCTCCCGGATTCGGCCGTTGCGTTTGTGGATGGGAACTTTGGCGATATGCTGACGGAAATGCACCGCCTTCCTTGGAAGGACAGGGGTGATGCTGCTGCCGCGCTTGTCGCATCCTACGCAGGAGCTTATTCCTGTTCAGTTCCGTATGGTGACGATTCAGGTGATGTAACGTTTGTGCTTGATGAAAAAGGCGCAGTGAAAGGAACTGTCGTACTGCCGGACGGCGACAAGACGCGCAAGGCGACGTTCTCTTCAAATGCGTTGACGGGCGATAACTCGCTTTCGGTTGTCATTGCATTGCCGCCGGATGCAAAGAAGGGCTATCCTGCCGTATTCAAAGTGGTAAACCTCGTCAATCATTCCGGCGAAGATGCGGACAATCTCGCATTCCGTGATCCCGGCGTCGTGGCGTCGGTCGCCGAACTCACGGCGGAATCCGGCGCGACCGGTACGGTTTCGGTCAATCCGCAATACGGGCAGGTCGCCCCCGGCAAGGATGTCACGCTCACAGCCAAGGCTGCGAAGGGGTCTGTCTTCCATCGCTGGGAGATTACGGGTGTCGATACGGAAGGACTTGATCTTTCTTCCGCGACGCTTAAATTCAAGATGGCGGACGCAGGCGATGTTTTCGCTACGGCGGTATTCGTAACCGCCGAAGAGGATGCCGCGTCCATCGCGCTTTCGGTCGATGCGCTCGGCGGTGAAATTTCACCAGAGGCGATCATTTCCGTTACCAATACGTGCGGTGTGGCGCTCAAGTGGTCGGTCGCGGCGGATGCGCTTTCGCAGCCCACCGTTGCTGTTTCCGGACTTCCCGCTGGTCTTAAATTCACGGCGAAGGATATTATGAAGAAGGGTTCGAAGACGGAAGTTGAAATTCCCGCCAACACCATCTATGGCGCGCCTATGGCGGAATCGAAGCTTGATGCGAAGACGGGATTGCGCAAGCCGTCGGCGGTCATGTTTACGGTGACGACTGCGGGCAAGAGTAAGCGCGTCTATCTCGTTGATATGACGGTTCTTCCGCTTCCTGATTGGGCTGTCGGCACATTCAACGGCGGCGGAGATTTAGGTCAGGTCTCGCTTACTGTCGCCAAGACCGGTAAGTTGAGTGGCAAGTATCTTTCTGAAGGATTTACATGGTCGCTTGCCGCGGACTCGTTCGATTCGATCGACGAGTCGGGTGACGTGTATCGCGCGACATTGATCGGCAAGAGCGGTAAGCTCGTCATGACGAATGAAATCGGTGTTGCGTGCGATTTAATGGGAGGATTTGTCGAGAGTATTGACTATATCGCTTACCAAAACAACTGGAAGCTTGAGCCTTGGAAGAGCGTCGGTAAGCCGTTTGCGAAGGCGGCAGCGCTTGAGTATGAAGATTCAGCCTCAGTTGCGGGCGTGTCGGTGCCAGGAGTTCTCTCCTTGAAGTTCGCGGCATCCGGAGCGGTGACGGTGAAAGGTTCGTTTATAACAGGCATCAACGAAAAGACTGGTAAGGAGATTCTCTATTCCGCTTCCGGTACTGCCGTTCTTGCTCCGCAGCGCGAGCCGGATGCGAACGGCGCATTTGACGCGGTTGTCTTCGTCTATCTGCCTCCGAAGGCAGGAAAGTTCGACGGCTACGTCCGCTGTATCGGTGTTCGCTGGACCGGCGAGGGCTGGATCAAGCAGTAATCAATAAAGTCGTTGTTTCGTACAACGCGCGGTTTGCGCGTTGTACGGGGCGTGGTTCTCTGCATAATGAGATAAGAAGATATGAGGGTGGTAATTTGTCGCAAATAACGCAATTTCGAGGGTCGAAGGGTCGAGATCTTCGGCTGAAGCCCGCTTTACAAGCCGAACTGAAAATTGCTATACTGCCAACCAATCGCAAGAAAGTATTTGCCTGACTATGCTACACAACGAGTGTTGCGTTGGCTACTGGAAGGCGGAAACTTCAATGGGTGGCTCGGCTTTCAGAGTTCCTGGAGATTTCCGAGAAGGAGATTGGACGGGTTGGTGGTGGAACGTCGCGGTGGGCGGCTGTCGCGTCCTGCGGTTGCTGGTCGAGGACGTTTGCGCCGACCTTGACGCGGCGCTTGATGACATTCAAGGGTGCTGTAATTTAAAATGGCTTCTATAATAAGGAGGACGACATGGCAATCAAATTGAAACTAGAGCTGAAGTGGACGAAAATCAAGCGCGTGGTTACGATACCAAGGGGCTTGAATCTTATGGATCTCAGCGACATCATTCAGGCGATGTTTGGGTTCGAGCATGATCACCTCTGGAATTTCCGCAACAAGGCTGGCAAGGTGTGGGACACGGGTTGTGATCCGTTCGGCGGGCCACTTAACATGGATATGCGCGGGGTGCTTGATCCAGGAGAGTATTGCATCGAAGACGTTCTTGTCGACAGCAAGGAAAAGCTTCTCTACTCTTACGATTACGGTGACGGCTGGAAGATTGTTGTTTCGCGCATGGCGGACAGCAAGGGCGACGAGATCGCCTGCGTGGAGACGGTGGGGACGAACGCGATGGAGGATATCGGCGGCGTCGGTGGGTTGGAGGAGTTTACCGAATTGCTGAAGAACTGTAAGATTAAATCAGAAGACGAGATCACCGAGGACACCGACTGGCGGATTGCCGAGTGGGGGTATTACGATCCAGCCGAACGTGCGGCGTTCCTCAATGGTCCAACACTTGAAGAACTGACGAAGAAACTCTGTGAAGAAGTCGGAGCCGTGATTGAGGCGTGAGAGGAGCGAGCGGCGAAAGCCGAAAAGGAGAAGATGTTTAAGAACTTTGGGCGTAACGACCCGTGCCCTTGCGGCAGCGGCAAGAAGTTCAAGAAATGCTGCGGGAAGGACAGGTGATGATATGATCGACGAGCGGCTGAAGGAGAAGTTGCTTTCGATGACTTGGGAGGGACTGCGGAGGAAGAGCTTCCCTGCGTTCCCTGCAATCAGAAGATTGGCGTCGCGCGGCCTGATGCTGTTCGTCCGCTAGACAGGAGGGCGAAGCGGGTGAGACATGAGATGCGAAAGGGTGACGTCTCCTTTCCGTGTGAGCTGTGTCCGCGCCGATGCGGAAGGCGCCCTGGCTTCTGCGGGGCCGGGGACAGTCTACGCGTCTTCCGCTGGGGACCGCACTTCGGCGAGGAGCCGCCGCTGACGGGGACGCGCGGCAGCGGCTGCGTCTTCTTCTCGCGGTGCACGATGAAGTGCCTCTACTGCCAGAACTCGCCGTGGAGCTGGAAGGGCGAGGGCGTGGACAGAACGGTTCCCGAACTGACGGCGATCTTCCGCGAGCTGGCGGTCAAGGATCGCGTGGAGAACTGGAACCTCGTCTCGCCGACGCCCTACCTGCCGTTCATCCGCGAGGCCGTCCATCCGCTCCTGAAGGAGGGGATTCGCCTGCCGTTCGTCTGGAACTCGTCCGGCTACGAGCGCGTGGAGACGCTGGAGGCGTATCGGGACCTCTGCGACTGGGCGCTCTTCGACCTGCGCTATTCGCGGGGCGAGACGGCTGAGGCGGCCAGTTCCGCGCCTGGCTATGTCGAGGCGTCGCGTGCCGCCGTGCGCTGGGCGTGGGAGCGTCTGGGGTCGCGTGCGGCGGGAACGGGCGGACTGATCGTGCGGGTGCTGGTCCTGCCTGGTCATGCTGACGAGGCGATCGAGAACCTGGCCTGGCTGGCGACGGAGCTGTCGAACGAGGTCCCCGTGTCCGTCATGAGTCAGTACACGCCGGCGTACAAGGCGGTCGAGACGCCGCCATTTGACCGCGGCGTGACGGAAGAGGAATACGAGTCCGTGGCGGAGGCCGCCGCTGACTTCGGCTTCGAAAACGGCTGGGTGCAGGGTTTCGGCGCCGCCGATCCGAAGTTGGCCCTGCTGGGCGAAAACATGCCCGTCGGCCGTGGCGTCGTCCGCTGACGGCGTTTCCGGACGGTTGGCGGCCAGCGGCTTCGGCGCGACTCCGAAGCCTCGTCCGTCATGCTCGCGGAGCGTCCCGACGGGTCTCCGCTTTCGGACCATCAGGCTGGCAGTGCGGCAAAAGTTTCAGCGAAGTGCAGTGCAGGAATCGGATAGAAGCAGTCAGCCAAATGAAACCTCCATGAGGAAATGGATTTTATCGTGTCATTTACGCTCCATAGTCAACCGATTTATGATATAATTTTCTCCATTTGACAGGAAATAGGCGATGGTAGACAAGAAATGGCTGAAGAAGCAGGCTGAGAAGGTCCGCAAGGTCGATTATATCGATCCGGCCCTGTACCGCAAGTACGGGGTGAAGCGCGGTCTGCGCAATGATAATGGTACGGGCGTGCTGGTGGGCTTGACGACCATCGGCAACGTGCATGGGTACGTGATGGACGAAGGCGAAAAG
The DNA here is from genome assembly GCA_016303225.1 of Kiritimatiellia bacterium. Classification (GTDB taxonomy): domain Bacteria; phylum Verrucomicrobiota; class Kiritimatiellia; order RFP12; family UBA1067; genus UBA1067. The sequence goes on along the minus strand of JAEDMC010000009.1, from coordinate 9,528 downwards.
CAACCCATCCCCGGCGAACTTTACTATCGCGGCATCAACGTGAAGGACATCGTCGCCGCAGACCGGCGCGAGCATCGCTTCGGTTACGAGGAGACGGCCTATTTGCTTCTGTTCGGTGAGCTGCCGACGGCGCGTGAGCTGGTGGACTGGAAGAACAAGATCGGCGCATACCGCAAGCTGACGGACGGTTTCCGCGACAATGCGATCATGAAGCATCCGTCGAAGGACCTCATGAACGCGCTCGCGCGTGCGGTTCTTTTCGCCTATGCGTTCGATCCCGAGGGCAATCCCGACGACATCTCGCTTGAGAAGTGCCTGGAGCAGTCGATCGACATGATTGGTTCGATTCCGACGATTGCCGCGTACGCCTATCAGGCGAAGGCCCACTATCACGACGAGGCGTCGCTGGTGATCCGCAATCCCGATCCGAAGCGGTCAACGTCCGAAAACATTCTCATGTTGACGCGTGAGGACGGCAAGTACACGCGGCTCGAGGCGGAGACCCTCGACCTCGCGCTCATCCTTCACGCCGAGCACGGCGGCGGCAACAACTCGTCCTTCACGACGCATGTCGTCACGTCCGCCCACTCCGACATCTACTCGTCCATCGCGGCGTCCGTCCTCTCGCTGAAGGGCTCGCGTCACGGCGGCGCGAACCTGCGAGTCATGAGGCAGATGGAGGAGATCAAGGCGAATGTCCGGGACTGGCACAAGACCGGCAACGTCGTCGCGTATCTCGAGAAGATCGCCGACAAGAAGGCCGGAGACAAGACGGGTCTCATCTACGGCCTCGGTCACGCCGTCTACACGATTTCCGATCCGCGCGCGCAGATGCTGAAGGCGAAGGCCGAGGCGCTTGCAAAGGAGAAGGGGCGCGTGGCGGAGATGAAGCTCTTCGAACTCATCGAGAGCGAGGGTCCGAAGATCATCAAGAGGCGTCATCCGAACGCGCAGGACGTCTGTGCGAACGTCGACCTCTATTCCGGCTTCGTCTACGACATGCTCGGGATTCCGAAGGATCTCTACACGCCTCTCTTTGCGGTTGCGCGCTGCGTCAGCTGGTGCGCCCACCGCATGGAGGAGCTCGTCAACAACGGGCCGATCATTCGTCCGGCCTACAAGCCGCTTTTCCATCCGAGGGACTATGTCAAGCTTGCGGATCGTTAAGGGCGGAGTCTGCTCCGCAAAGGGATTCCGCGCGGCCGGCGTTGCGGCGGAAATCAAGTACAAGGGCCGGAACGACGTCGCGCTCGTCGTCGCCGACGAACCGTGCGCCGCCGCCGCGGTCTTCACGACCAACAAGGTCGCCGCCGCGCCGGTGCTCTATGACCGCGAGATCGTGAAGGGCGGAAAGATCCAGGCGATTCTTGCGAACTCCGGCTGCGCGAACGCCTGCACGGGAGAGCAGGGCCTGAAGGATGCGAAGCTGTCGGCGCTGGTGACAGCGGGCGAGCTCGGCATCGACCCGCGCCACGTGCTGGTCGCATCGACGGGCGTCATCGGGCGTCCCCTGCCGATGGACCGTCTTCTCGCCGGCATGAAGGCCGCCGCGAAGAAGCTCGGCAATACGACGGCGCATGGACTCGCTGCGGAGAAAGCCGTAATGACGACGGACACGAAGCCAAAAGAGGCGTGCGTGAGGACGACAATCGGCGGCAAGACCGTGACGGTCGGCGGCATGTCGAAGGGGTCTGGAATGATCGAGCCCAACATGGCGACGATGCTCGGCTTCGTCACGACGGATGCGGCAATCACGCCCGCGATGCTCAAGCGCGCACTTTATCTTGCGATCAACAAGAGTTTCAACCGCCTCGTCGTCGACGGGGACGAGTCGACGAACGACTCGGTCTTCCTGCTGGCCAGCGGCAAGGCCGGCAACAAGGCGATCACGAAGGGCGGCAAGGACTTTGACGCCTTCCGTGAAGCATTGGAAGCCGTCTGCATTTCGCTGGCGCGGCAGATGGCGACGGACGGCGAGGGCGCGACGAAGTTCGTCACGGTCACGGTGAAGGGCGCGAGGAGCGAGCAGGACGCGGCCCGAGCCGCGCGCGCGGTCGCGAAGAGCCCCTTGTCGAAGACGAGCTGGTTCGGGCGCGATCCGAACTGGGGACGCGTCCTGGCGGCCGTCGGCTATTCGGGTGCGGACGTCGTCGACATGAAGGCAGAGGTCTTCTACGACAAGGTCTGGGCGTTCCGCCGCGGACAGGTTGCGGACGAGGCTCAGCTCAAGAAGCTCGAGAAGGTTTTGAAGAAGGACGCTTTCGAGGTTGTCGTCGACTTGCATCTCGGCCAGGCCGAAAGTTCGATCTACACGTGCGACTTCTCGCTGGACTATGTTCACATCAATGCGGATTATACGACATAGGACTTTAGACGGGAGACGAGAGACTTAAGGTCTTGCGTCTAAAGTCTAATGTCCTCAAACTGAAAGGTAAAACTAGAATGAAAAAAACAATTTTTGCGCTCTCTCTTCTTGCGGCGGCGATGGCTGGTGCGGAGCAGGTGGTTGACATTTCCGGTGTCGGGAACAGGAAGTTCACCGTGTCGGTGGACGTTTCGCATCCGATGTTCGCGAAGTGCCTGCAGAAGAATCTCGAGCTGTCGGGTGTCTTTCAGGTCAACAAGAGCGGATCCGTCAAGGTGACGGGCGCGCCGGGCGCCATCGTCGCGGAGGGAAGCGGCAAGCGTCTCAGCTCGGCGGAGGCGTTTGCGGACGACAAGGCGGCTCGGATGGCGGCGCGGAGGCTCGCGGACGCGATGGTTAAGGCTTGGGGCAATCAGAAGGGTTTTGCCTGCGACAAGGTGCTGTTCCTGAACCGTGGCAAGCTGCCGGCCGTCGGTGCGGCGCTGCCGGGCGAAATCTGCGTGGCGTATCCGGACGGTTTTGACATCCGTCAGCTCACGAGCGACGGCAAGATGACGGTTTTCCCGCGCTGGATGGCCGACGGCGAGACGGTCATCTACATCAGCGACAAGAGCGGCACGCCGCAGATTTGGGAAATGAACACGTTGACGGGTCAGCGCAAGCGGAAATGGTCGTTTAAGGGCACGCCCGCTGGACTTGCGGTCTCGCCGGACGGCAACAAGGTCGCGGCGATCCTCTCGTTCCAGGGCAATCCCGAGCTCTATGTCCTTGAGGGTGGCCGCTACACGCGTCTCACCAACACGCCGAACGCGAGCGAGGGGCAGCCGACGTGGAGCCCGGACGGCAAGAAGATCGCCTATGTCTCGAACGAGACGCGCTTCCCGCAGATTTACGTGATTGACGTGGCGACAAAGCAGAAGAGGCGCCTCACCTCGAAGGGTTCGCAGAACGTCGACCCCGACTGGGGCAACGACGGCCGCATCGCCTACATCACGAAGCGTGGCGGTTCGCAGGTTGCGGTGATGAATCCGGCGGACGGCGACAAGAGCGCGGAACTCATCACGGAGGTCTCCAACTGGGAGCATCCGAGCTGGGCGCGCGACATGCGTCATGTCGTCGCGAACCGCGACAAGGCGCTCTTTGTGATTGACACGCTGAAGGACGGCGACAAGCCGCGGCAGATGTTCTTTGCCAACGGCAATTGGATTTCGCCGACCTGGGTCAAGTAAACGTCAAAATTATATAATTTTCCGCATGAAGATTGATGTGGGGTATGTCGCGGAGCTGGCACGGCTCGAACTGACCGACGAGGAGAAGGCGGTCTTCCAGCCGCAACTCGAGAACATCGTCAAATACGTCGAGAAGATCAACTCGGTGAACGTCGAGGGTGTCGAGCCGATGATGCACGGGCGTCCGCTCGTCAATGCGTTTCGCGAAGACGTCGTGAGGCCGTCCTTGGACACGCAGGTTGCGCTCGGCAACGCCCCGAAGCGTGTGGGCGACGAGTTCCTCCTGCCGAAGATCGTGGAAGGGGCGGAGTCGTGACGCGATGCGGCACGAATTAAGAGTTAAGAGTTAAGAATTAAGAATTATGGAACTCTTTGAACTGGGAATCAAGCAGGCGCAAGAGGGGCTGGCAAAGGGCGAGTTCTCGAGCGTTGAGCTGACGCAGGCGATCATTGACCGCTACCACGCGAAGAACGGAGAGATCGGCGCGTATTTGACCTTCGACGAAGAGGGGGCGCTGGCGCTTGCGAGGGAGAATCCGAAGGCCGTCCCGATCGCCATCAAGGACCTGATCAACGTCAAGGGGCAACCGTGCACGTGCGCGTCGAAGATCCTGAAGGGCTACGTTTCGCCCTATGACGCAACCGTGATCAAGAACCTGAAGGCGAACGGATTCATTCCCGCGGGGCGCGTCAACATGGACGAGTTCGCGATGGGCTCGTCGACGGAGAACTCCGGGCTTGGTGTCACGAAGAACCCGTATGATTTGACTCGCGTTCCGGGCGGCAGCTCGGGCGGTAGCGCGGCGGCCGTCGGCGGCAATCTCTGCATCGCGGCGCTCGGCACCGACACGGGCGGATCAATCCGTCAGCCGGCGAGTTTCTGCAACTGCGTCGGCGTGAAGCCGAGCTATGGACGTGTCAGCCGCTTTGGCGTGACGGCGTTCGCGAGTTCGCTCGATCAGGTCGGTCCGATGACCAAGTCGGTTGAGGATGCGGCGATTCTCCTCAAGGCGCTTGCCGGACACGACGAGATGGACGGCACGACGCCGAAGGACCCGGTTTCGGATTACGCAAAGGCGCTCGAAGGGGCGTCCATGAAGGGCGTGAAGCTGGGCCTCGCGAAAGAGTATCTCGAGGTTGCGGGCATGGATCCCGAAGTGAAGCGCCTGACCGACGAGGCGATCCGCAAGTGTGAGGCGGCGGGCGCGGAGCTCGTCGAGGTCTCGCTCCCTCACACCGAGTATGCGATGGCGGTCTACTACATCATCGCGCCGGCTGAGGCGTCTGCTAACCTTGCGCGTTTCGACGGCGTCCGCTACGGACACCGCAGCGAACAGGCGGTCGACGTCTATTCGCTTTATACGAAGAGTCGCGCGGAGGGGTTTGGTCCCGAAGTGAAGCGTCGCATCATCATGGGCACGTATGTTCTCTCGAGCGGCTATTACGACGCCTATTATGGGAAAGCCCAGAAGGTCCGCACGCTCATCAAGCGCGACTTTGACGTGGCGTTTGAGAAGGTTGACGCTCTCGTCACGCCTTGCGCGCCGACTCCGGCGTTCAAGTTCGGCGCGAATCAGGATCCGCTGACGATGTACCTGAACGATCTTTACACGATTCCCTCGGCGCTGGCTGGCGTCTGCGCCTCGTCCGTGCCGGCAGGATTCACGAAAGACACGAATCTCCCCGTTGGCGTGCAGTTCATCTGCGGAGGTTTCGAGGAGGAAAAGCTGCTGAAGGTTTCCAAGGCATTTGAGGAGGTGTCGAAATGAAGAAAGTGACGATGGAGACGTCGATGGGAACGATTTCCCTCGAACTGGATGACGTGAAGGCTCCCGAAACGGTTGCGAACTTTGTCCGATATGCGAAGGACGGACACTACGATGGCACGATCTTCCATCGCGTCATCGACGGGTTCATGATCCAAGGCGGCGGGTTCACGAAGGACATGAACCAGAAGGAGACGCGCGAACCCATCCGCAACGAGGCGATGAACGGACTCAAGAACGCGCGTGGCACGATTGCGATGGCGCGCACGATGGTCGTTGATTCGGCGACCAGCCAGTTCTTCGTCAACCTGGTCGACAACGACTTCCTCGACTTTCAGAATCCGACGCCGCAGGGCTTCGGGTATGCCGTCTTCGGCAAGGTGACCGACGGCATGGACGTTGTCGACCGGATTGCAAAGGTCAAGACCGGCTCTGTTGGTCCGTATCAGAACGTGCCTGAGGTCGCCGTCGTCATCAAGAATGTCATGGTTTCGGAATGAAGATGACGCCGTGCCCCAGTTGATTTTTAACAAGAGATAGTATATAATTCTGCCAACCCCTTAAGGAGTAAAAAATCATGAAGAATCTGTTTTCGCTGGCACTTGTAGCGGCAATTGCGATGCCGGCTTTTGCGCAAGAAGAAGAGAAGAGCGCCGAGGCGACTCCGCAGGCTCAAGTGGAGCGTAAGCGTGCAAGTGTTGCAGGACCTACGTTTTTTGCCGTGAGCGAGTTCCCGGCGAGCCAGGATGTGACCGGTCTTCGTTTGACCATCCCGTTCTCGACCAAGCAGGAGAACGTCACGGGCATCGACCTCGGCCTGTGGGGTCGCGCGCTCTATTTCCAGGGTTTTCAGATTAACATCTTGCGCAATGACGTCAAGGACGACATGTCCGGCTTCCAGTGCGGCCTTTACAACTCGATTGGCAGTGGTCAGTTGCTTGGCCTTCAGGTCGGCCTTTACAATGAGGCGAATTTCCTGCGTGGTGTGCAGGCGGGCTTGATCAACCTCGGCGGTGAAGTCGAGGGTCTGCAGATCGGTCTCATCAACCGGGCTGAGACGATGGTCGGTTACCAGATCGGCCTCATCAACGTCATTCGCGATGCGGAACTTGAGTTCTGCCCGATCATCAACATTGGCTGGTAATTCCTTAAAATGAATATTCATCCCTTTGCGGCCGTGAGGCCGAATGTCAAGGACGCGGCTTCGGTCGCGTCCGTTCCGTATGATGTCGTCGACACCGAGGAGGCGAAGGCGCTGGCCGCCGGCAACCCGAAGAGCTTCCTCCACGTGTCGCGTCCCGAAATCGACCTTCCCGAGGGGACGGACTGCTCTTCGCCCGAGGCTTATGCGCAGGCGCGCAAGGCGCTAGACGCTTTGGTTGCCGATGGGACTTTGATTCGCGATGGAGAGCCGAAGTTCTACGCCTATCGTCAGACGATGGGTTCCCATTCGCAGACCGGAATCGTCGCGACCTTTGACACGCAGGACTATCTCGCCGGTGTTCTGAAGCAGCACGAGAAGACGCGCAAGGACAAGGAAGACGACCGCACGCGTCACATCGAGACGCTGGCGGCCCACACGGGTCCGGCGTTCCTCACCTACCGTGACGACAAGGCGATCGACCTCATCGTCGCCGACGCCTGTTCGAAGGCTCCGCTCTACGATTTCGTGGCGCCGGACGGCATCGGCCACACGGTGTGGGAAATCGCACCCGCGTCCGCCTGCACGGCGGACGAACTCGTGGAGCTTTTTGCCCGGATTCCGGTCGCATACATCGCCGACGGGCACCACCGCAGCGCGGCGGCTTCGCGTTATGCGAAGGAGCACAACTTCGAAGGCGAGAGCCGCTGGTTCATGGCGGTCATCTTCCCGGCGAGCCAGCTGAAGATCCTCGCCTACAATCGTCTGGTGACGGACCTGAACGGCCTTTCGGACTATGAGTTCATGTCCGAGCTCTCGAAGGTCTTCACGATCGGCAAGAGGGGCACGCGCAACTGCCGCATGTACTTCAGGGGCAAGTGGACGGACCTGTCGTGGGACATTCCGGCCGGGACCGATGTGGTCGGGTCGCTGGACGTCAGCTATTTGCAGGACAAGTTGTTGGCGCCGGTCCTCGGCATCGGTGATCCGCGCACGGACAAGCGCATTTCCTTTATGGGCGGCATCCGCGGCGACGCGGCGCTCGCGGCAAAGGTTGATTCTGGCGAAAACGCCGTCGCCTTCGCGATGGAGCCCGTCACGGTCGAGGAGATGATGTCGATTGCGGATGCCGGCGCGATCATGCCGCCGAAGTCCACGTGGTTCGAGCCGAAGCTGAGAAGCGGACTCTTCGTCCACACCGTCTGATGCAGTCTCTGCGCTCCTACTGGCATGCCCTCAAGGCGAAGATGGTGAAAGATCCTTTGCCGCCGGAGGACGTGGCGGCCGGATGGGCGCTCGGGATGTTCGTCGGGTGCGCGGTGCCGTTCGGCCTGCAGCTGATCGTTTCCGTGCCGCTGGCGCTGATGATGCGCGTTTCGAAGATCGGTGCGACGCTGGGAACGTTGATTACCAACCCAGTCACGATCTTCATCATCTATCCGGCGCAGACCTGGGCCGTCAACCGTTTGCTTTTCGGCGGGTCGCTCACGTTCCAGCGGCTGATGGACATGGAGTGGACCTGGCATTCGGTGCGCCGCCTGGGCGCGGAGGCGATGGTGTCGTTTTTCTTGGGCGGCCTTGCACTTGGCATGATCCTTTCTCCAATTACGTATTTTCTCGTTCGTCGGCTTGTCCTGAGGTATCGCCGCAAATGGTAGAAGAAAAGCAGCATCTAGCGCTCCCGCTCAAGTACCGTCCGATGACGTTTGACGATGTCGTTGGACAGGAGCACGTCGTCCGCACCCTTCGCCACGCCATCGAGGCGAACCGCATCGCCAACGCCTATCTCTTCATCGGTCCGCGCGGCATCGGCAAGACCACGCTCTCGCGCATTTTCGCGAAGGCGCTCAATTGCACGAGTCCGAAGGGCGTCGAACCGTGTGGGGAATGCGACAACTGCCGGGAGATCGCGGCCGGACGCTCGATCGACGTGACCGAGCTTGACGCCGCCTCGCACAACAAAGTCGAGGACGTGAAGCCCATCATCGACGCCGTCCAGTTCAAGCCGACCTCGTCGAAGTACAAGATTTTCATCATCGACGAATGTCATATGCTGTCGAACGCGGCGTGGAATGCGCTCCTGAAGACACTCGAGGAACCGCCGCCGTACGTGCGCTTCATCTTTGCGACGACCGAAGGGGACAAAGTCCTGGCGACGATTATCTCGCGCTGCCAGCGCTTCGACCTGCGGCGCATCCAGACGAACGATATCGTTGCCCGCCTCAAGTACATTTGCGAGAAGGAGAAGATCGACGCGGAGGAGGATGCGCTCCTCGCCATCGCGCGCGGTGCCGAGGGCGGCATGCGCGACGCGCTCTCGTCTCTCGACCAGCTCATTTCCTTCAAGGGCGACAAGGTGACCGAAGAAGACGCCCTGGGCGTGTTCGGCCTGGTGAGCCGCAGCGCCCTCGAAGGTCTCGCCGGCGCAATCCTCAAGGGCGACGTCGCGGCGATTCTCTCCGCGATTGAGATGTTTGACTCCGCCGGCAAGAACATGCGTCGGCTCTCGGGCGAACTGCTGCAGCACTTCCGCAACCTCGTCGTCCTTCAGGCCCTCGGTCCGAACGCGAAGTCGCTCGAGGCGACGCCGGACCAGATCAAGGTCCTTCAGGAGCAGGCGCAGGGCATCGATCCCGGCCGCGTCTTCAAGGTTTGCGATCAGCTCGCGGAAATGGAAGACAAGCTCCGCTATGTCCTCAGCGTTCGCACTCTCATCGAGATGTCGCTCATCCGCGCCTCCCGCATCGCGACGACGGCCACGATTGACGAGCTGCTGAAGGCGGTGAGAGGGATCAGGGATCAGGGATCAGGGATCAGCGATCAGGGCATGGGGAATGGCCATACAATGTCTATGCCGAAATCGCCAGATCTCACGCCGAAGTGGGCCGGTGGCGGGTTGCCGCCATTGCCAGATGAGCCGGTAGCCAAACCAGAGCCCAAGCCTGCTCCCCGATCCCCGATCCCTGATTCCTCGCCAGCCCCATCCGATCGTCAGGCGATTCTGGACGATCCGAAGCTCAACGACAT
>JAEDMC010000187.1 GCA_016303225.1 Kiritimatiellia bacterium | reverse complement strand
TCCTCAGTCGGCGTTTTTCCACCAAACGACTTCCGCCGTCGGCATGGACTTTCCATCCGCGTTTTCGTAGATGAAATTGACGGGGCGGAAGCGCGTCGCCGCGCACCGGTCGGGCGTACGGATGCGGAAGACGAGTTCCGCCGACGCGCCGTAGGCAGACAGCGCGGGGACGTCGACCGTCTCGCGGTCGTAGAACCAGCCCGCCGGCAGACGCAAGGTCACCCTGCCCGCGCACAGGGGCTTCGCCGACGGATTGAAGACCCGAACCTTGACCTCGGCCACCTGGCCCGGGTTCAGTTCGACGAGGCCCGCCGCCGTGCGCCGCGCCGCCCCGAAGTCCACCGAGACGAGCGGTTCCGCCTCATTCAGCGCGAGTGCCGCCGCGAAGTTCTCGAAGCGAGGCATCGTGAAGCGCACCTCGCCGTCCTTGACGTCGAACACGACGGGAACGAGTTCGCGCGAACCCTGCGACAGGACGAAGACGGCCTTCGGCGGCTTCATTTCCGCCGCGAGGCGCCAGGCGACGGCGAACGGTCCCACGGGCGCGTCGTTGTAACTTGTCGCCGAAAGGATGGCGTTGCCGCGCGAATCCACCAGCGGCGACTCGAAGCGCATCTTCGCACGAACGCGCGTGGGCAGGTCGGCCGTTGCGGCCTTACGGGCCCCGACGAAGTTCAGCAGGGCGTCTACGAACCGGTAGGGCGAGGGGTCGGAATGGGTATCGCGCCATTCGTAGGTCGTCGCCGCGCCGCCGTAGATCGAGCCGAGGTAGCCGGCGAAGTAGAGGCTCGTTCCCTTGCCGTGCGAACGAATGACAGCGGCCGGACGGCCGTTCTGCGCCATCACGATCGTCTCGCCCGCCGTCGCCTTGATCTGCTGGTAGCCAAAGCCACTGAACATGAACTTGCCGAGCGCCTTCGAAACCGGGTGCACCGAATCCCACTGCTGGAAGAACTCGAACTGCGTCTTGTGGAGCTGGTCCGCGTCGACCACATCGAAACTCATCGCGCTGTAGCCGAAGGGGTTCTTCTCGGCCGCGAGCGAATCGACCTTCTTCTGCTGGATGGGTTCCACGCCGAGGAACTTCAGGAAGCGATCCTGCGGGAAGCCGTGCCCGTCGTAGACGCCGGGCTGGGCGTCGGCGAACACCGCGCCGCCGCGTTCGACCCAGCCCTCGACCTTCTCCAGCACGTCCGCCGGAATGTATTTCGCGTCCACGAAGAAGAGCGCGGCCATGCCGTCCAGCCGCTTGCCTTCGCGGATTTGCGTGTCGGTGATGAAGGTGACGGGGTAGCCGTTGCCGCGGATGAGCTCGTAGACGCGGAAGACGTTGTCCGGCCCGCAGTCGAAGAGCGAACCGAGGGAACGTTCCTGCAAGGCGTTGCAGGTTCGGCTGTAGTAGATCGCCACGGGCTTCGCCGCGTGGCGGCGGTGCGCGTCGGCGAGGACGTTCTCGATCTGGCGCACGGCGCGAATCGCGTCCGAGTAGGCGGCGAGTTTCGGGCGCGGAGTCTGGTCGTAGTTCGTGAGGCCGAATTTCGGAAACTCGGCGTGGCTGTTGCCTTCCTGCAGCATGAAGTGCGAGAAGCCCTTGACGCCCTTGCCGATGAGCGTCCAGTACGAGCGCACGGCGAGGCCGGGGTCGGGCGTGTGGGTGCTACCCTCGCGAACTTCCATGCGCATCGCGTCGTCGCTGAACGCGCTGAGAGTGTCGTATTCGGCTCCAACCCAGTCGTCCACCGCGTAAACGTCGTAGCCGTAGCGGTCCGCGTCCTTCACGCCGAAGCGGAAGAGATCCTCGTCATCCAGGGGCCGCCAGCCGGACCACTCGACGGCATTGAGGTCGAGATTGGCGAACTGCGTCGCGATCGGGCGCTTTTCGGGGTCGGTGGCGGCGGCCTTCACGCGCCGCGCGATGAGACGGGCGTATTCCTTCGAGCAGAAGTCGCGGAAGTCGATGAAGTTCGCCGTCGCCTGGGCGCGCTTGAACGGGTCGGCCAGTTTCTTCGGCCCGACGCAGTCCGCACGCCGCGCGGGGACGATCTCGCCGAAGGTCTTGTAGTCCGTGCGCCACGTCGCGTTCAATTTCGCGAGCGACCCGTACTGCTTTTCGAGCCATGTGCGATAGGCCTTCACCGAGGTCTCGCCGTAGTCGTAGGTACCCGCCTGCTCCCAGGCGATGTTCCAGCTTTCCACGCGATCGTTCAGCGGCCCGCTGACAACCTTCTGCACTTCCTCCACGTCCTTTTTGTAGGCGGACTCGTTGGCGGGTTCGAAGGAGACGCTCCACTCATTCCAGTGCTTGCCCTCGCTGTTCGCCTTGCGCCCGACGGGTGCGAAGGTCTCGCCCTCCTTCGGCATCGGGTACGCCTTGTTGAGTGCGCCCCAGTCGGGTCTACTCTGCAGGTTGTGTGCGCCCTTGAGCCCGGTCGGGTTCGCGTCCGTGCGACCGTAGTCGTTCTGCTCGACATCGCACCCCGCGTCCACGAGCAACTGGGAGTTGAAGAAGACGGGATGGTTCTGGTGGATTGTCGAGCGGAAGCGCTTGCACGCATCGGCAACGCCGGTATTGAGCGCGACGGTCATCGGGTGTACACGGGCGGGGACAAAACCCTCCGGCACCGCCAGCGGCCCAACCTTCTCCACCCAGACACCGACCGGATCGAGCGGCGTCTTCCACGACTTCCACGAAGCGGCCGCACGGGACAGCTTCAGCGCGTAGTCGCCGGCGCTCTCGAGGACCAGTATGAACTCGTTGGTGACCTCTCCTGCCGCACGTACCAGACTGCGGTCGCGCCACGGCTCCGCACCGTTCAGGGCGTGCATGAAGTCGATGCGCTCATAGCGGATCGTCTCGCCGGACGGCGCCACAACCCGAAGCGCCGCGTTCGCCCGCGTATTCTCACGCACCGTTATGACGGTCCTCACCCGGACCGTCTGCGGTTCCCCGGCGCGATAGACCGCGTCAAACGGACCGTTCTTTTGACCGGACAGCGGCAACAGTGCGCAAATCAAAACATGACACCACATGAGCCCTTATACCTCCTTGTATTTACGTTACCATAATAGCACACCGCAATCAGTCGGTCAAACAAAAACGGTAATATTACGAAAATAAAATTATGCTACTTATGCGAAACGCAATTATGCTATACTTGTCCGCCGTGAAGTCCATCTTCTTCCTGCGAAGCTCGAACCGTCCGTCGAACCAGTCTCAGCTCGACGGCATTCTCCGCGCCGCAAAGGCGTTCGGATGGCATGTGCGCACACTCGAATTCGGCATGGCGTCGCCCAGTCACCAGAAGCACGACCGCCGTGCGGAGTTCTGGGAAAACTTCCGGAAGATGCGCGAATTCTGGGATCCGATTGGCGTCATCGTCGACAGCGGCGCCGCGCCGAATGATTTCCGCAAGGACGAGTTCGGCATTCCGACCGTCTTCCTTGACCGGCATCCCGACACGCTCGGACGAGGAGCCGTCTGCGTCTACTCGGACGCTAAAAGCATCGCCCAGCTCGCCGCCCGAGAGCTCCTCGCACTCAACGCCACGAGCTACGCCTACGTCCCCTTCACGGACAATCTCCGATGGAGCCACGAACGCGGCCGCGAATTCACTGCGACGCTGAAGCTCAACAACGTTTGCTGCCACACCTTCCAAAAGGAACATAAGGCCATCGCGAGCAACGTCTTTCTCCGCGAACTCGACACCTGGATCCGCGAGTTGCCCAAGCCAACGGCGATCTTCGCCGCAAACGACTACATCAGCGAGCTAGTCGTTGGCTGCGCCCGGAAGAACGGATTCGCAGTACCCGATGACGTCGCCGTGATGGGCGTGGACAACGATGAGGACATCTGCCTCCGGTGCACGCCCACACTTTCCAGCATCAAGCCGGACCATGAGCGGGCGGGCTACCTCGCCGCCTCGCTCTTACGCGATCTGATCCGGTCGCTGAGGCGTCCGCCAAAATCCCAGACCTTCGGCGCTCTCGCCGTCTTCCACCGCAGCTCGACCCGCGCCCTCCGGCGCCATGACGAACGCACGGTCAAGATCGTCGAAATCGTCCGCAAGCAAGTCGCCTCCGGCATCACCGTCGAGCAGCTCGCCCGCGACTTCGGCGTGACGCGTCGCCTCATTGAAATGCGCTTCCGCGAAGCGACCGGACACTCCATCCGCGACGAAATCCAGTCCACACGGCTCGAACGCGCGAAGGCCCTCCTGTCCCAAGGCAGAACACGTCTCGCCGACATCGCCGTCGCCGCCGGCTACCCTTCCGCGCAGGCCTTCCGCAAGACTTTCACCGCCGCAACAGGCAAATCACCCCTCAACTGGCGCAAGGCGCAGTCAGCCTGACCGCTTGCCGAGCTGGAGGCAGAGAAGCGACCAGCACGAACAGGCCATGCCGCAGACGAGGATCTGCAACGGCAGAGGAAAGGCGAAGACGATGAAGACGACCGGAATCCACACGCACCAGTTGGAGACCAGGTTCGGGAGGTAGACACGCAAGACAAACTGCCGCGGCCATTCCCGTCGTGTCCGCGCGAAGGAGAAGTCACGCCCGACCCAGAAGTAGAAGACCGCGTTCGCAGGTGCAATCACAAGGACCGTCCAGACGAACTGGTCAAACGCCGTCTTGAGGAGGAGCGTCGAAAGCGACGTGTTGTCGCCGAACCACGCGGCGAGCAGCTTGAACACCTCCCCGACGCCGATCCCGAACGTCCCGCACCAGAGCACCTGCGCGAGAATCGTGAAGACCGCCCGCCGCGGACGGATGCCGCGAAAGAGGAGGAGGAAGAACCCGGGAAGAAGTCCGCAGAAGAACGCCTGGCAAAGGAACGCGGCCTTCCATCCCCACGCCGCGTGCCAGGCGGCGAACGGCGCGAAGAGGTTCCCAAAGGACGGGGAAATCCAGTACGCGACGACCATCAGCGCCGCAAGCGACTGTAAAATCAGCATCGGCGCGAGGGTCGCCCGCGCCGACCTAAGCCCGATGCAGAATGCGTTGGAAACACACGATGACACGACTACAGTATACCACACTTTTTTCGAAAAGGGACACGGTCGGCGCGAAGTCCGGTGGACGCTGATCTGGCCTCTCGACGATCCCGCGCAAGTCGGGTTCTGCGGAGCGCGGACGCTTGTCCTCACGCTACGCCAGTTCGAGTACATCGCAGGCCCGAAGAAAGGCCAGAGGTCGAAGGTCGAGGCAGTCTACCACGCCTCGTCCGTCCCGATCGACGAAGGGCACGGCGTCGAGTATTTCGCGGACGCGGTGCGCAGGCAGTGGGCCATCGGGGGCTTTCAAGGGTCAGACTCCAATGGTGGGGTTTGAGTGGTGGGGGTACGCCAAGCGAAGCTCGGCATGGACTATTAGCTGAAAGGAGCTAAATCGTAA
>JAEDMC010000186.1 GCA_016303225.1 Kiritimatiellia bacterium | reverse complement strand
TCGCGAAGAAGAGCAACAACACGTTGTTCATCTGAACCTCGCCCGCATCCGCGAGCTGACCGAGGCGATTCCGTAGAGATTGGTGGTCCTGGACATCCCCCAGTTGGGGGACCTCCAGCTTGAGTGTGCCAGACCTGTGAAAGCCGGATTTGGTAAAATACACCCATGAAGATGTTTGCCATATTGGACATGCACGGGCAGCTTGAAGAGCTTGACCCGAAGGGTGCCGACCTCGTAGTCGTGGCAGGGGACTTCGGCATCATGAAGGGCTGGGGCGCATGGCACCTCTACGGTCAGGTCGAGTGGGTGAACACGCGTCTCGCCGAGCAGTAATAAATTATGAAAGTCAGTCTGATACAGCCCAAGATGCAGCGGCGTCCGGTGGACACATCGCTCAAGGCGCGTATGTCGCCGCATCTCGGACTGTTGACGATTGCGGGGTTGGTCCGGCGGGCGGGACACGAGGTTTCGGTCCAGAACGGAAACTTGAAGCCCGTTGAGATCCCAGATGACGCTGATCTTGTCGGCATCACGGTGACGGTCGATGTCCTGCCGCAGGCAATCGAGCTGGCGAAGCTTTGCCGCGAGAAGCGCATTCCGGTTGTCGCCGGTGGAATCGGCGTCGCTTCGGACCCTGACACGGCGCGTCCGCACTTCGACGCGATCTGCATTGGTCCGGCGGAGGGGCACTGGCCGCAGTTGCTGGCCGATGTGCAGCGAGGGACACTCAAGCGGGAGTATGTGACCGGGGCGGACCTCAAGGGCGAGGCGCTGGCGGCGCCGGACTTCCGCTACGCCGATCCGGCGCAGTGCTTGTATGGAAACGTGATCGCCGCGAGCAGGGGATGTCCGTTCGCCTGTGACTTTTGCTACAACAGCGCTCCGGGCATGCGCGGACATTACCTTCACCGCACGGTTGAGTCGGTGATGGACGAGATTCGCTCGAAGGGGGTGCGGCACGTGATGTTCATCGATGATAACTTCATAGGGGACATTGCGTTTGCACGTGCGCTCATGGAGGCGATGCGTCCGCTCCGTCTCAAGTGGAACGCGGCGGTGTCCGCTAACATCGTCGACCATCCTGATCTCCTTGACATCATGCGGGAGACGGGGTGCCAGAGTCTTTTCGTCGGATTCGAGAGCATCAACGCCGGTTCCTTGGCATGTGTCCACAAGCGGCAGAACGACATCGTTCGGTATGAACGCCTGGTCGAAATGCTGCACAGCCGGGGCATCATGATCAACGCGAGTTTCGTCTTTGGTCTCGATTCCGATGGCCCCTCGGTCTTCAAGGACACGCTTGAGTGGATCGTTCGGAACCGGATCGAGACGGTGACTTCGCATATCCTCACGCCTTACCCCGGCACGGCTCTTTATGAGCGCATGAAGGTGGAGGGTCGGCTTACGGATGACAACCTCTCGAACTATGACACGGCGCATGTCGTCTTCAAGCCCAAGTGCATGACGGCGCAGGAACTCTACGACGGCTACCTCTGGATTTATCGAGAGGTCTACAGCTTGAAGAACATACTCCGCCGGACGCCCAAGTCGCTCTCGCAGGTTGTGCCTTATTATCTCTTCAACCTTTTCTACCGCAAGTACGGACGCTTCACCGAGCGCCTCGGCGACCGCATCGGATTCGACCGTGTCGGTGCTTGGGCGCGTCGCTTGAGCTATTGGCGATGAGCGATTCAGATGTGCATGCGAATTGACGGAGGTTCGAGTTCTTCAAGGTCAGGGCGTTAGGGGATAGTGGCGGTTTGATGGCTAAATGTGCTTATCGAACTTGGAAGTTCTCTCCTTCAAAAAGCATTGAAAAAAGCGGAAAATGCCCCCGTGATTTTTGCACTACCCCGTGATGGCCGGGTACGAGACAATTGTGCGCCACTATGATATACTACTGCACTGAAGGTTCACGTTAAACAAAAACGAACATCAATCAAGGAGACAACGACATGAGCGGTCCAATGATATTCTTCGGCATAGTTGCAATAGCCGTCCTGGTGGCGATTCTGAAGACGGCGGTGATCGTCCCGCAGAAGGCGGCGTACATCGTCGAGCGGCTCGGCAAGTACCGATGCACGCTGGATGCGGGCTTCCACATCCTGATCCCGTTCCTCGACCGCATTGCCTACCGTCACACCCTGAAGGAGCAGGCGATTGACGTGCCGCCGCAGCAGTGCATCACGAAGGACAACATTGCCGTCGACGTGGACGGCATCCTCTACATGCAGGTGATGGATCCGGCGAAGGCGTCCTACGGCATCGGCAACTACCTCTTCGCGACGACGCAGCTCGCGCAGACCACGATGCGTTCCGAGATGGGCAAGCTCGACCTCGACCGCTCCTTCGAGGAGCGCACGATGATCAACGAGGCGATCGTGAAGGCGGTCGACAAGGCGAGCGACCCGTGGGGCATCAAGGTCACGCGCTACGAGATCAAGAACATCACGCCGCCGCGCACGATCCGGGACGCGATGGAGAAGCAGATGCGCGCCGAGCGCGAGAAGCGCGCGATGATCGCCGAGTCGGAGGGCGAGCGTCAGTCGAAGATCAACCGTGCGGAAGGCGAGCGCCAGCAGGCGATCGCGCTTTCGGAGGGCGAGCGCGCCCGCCGCATCAACGAGGCGGAGGGCAAGGCGAAGGAGATCCTGCTTGTCGCCGAGGCGCAGGCCGCGGGCATCACCAAGGTCGCGGAGGCGCTGAACGGCAATGGCGGCATCGAGTCCGTCAACATGCAGCTCGCCCAGCAGTACCTCACCCAGTTCGGCAACCTCGCGAAGACGAACAACTCGATGATCGTCCCCGCCGACCTCTCCAACGTCGCCGGCATCCTGCAGGCGTGCACGAGCATTATCAAGAAGAGTTAATCGCTGGTTGTTCTAGAAGCTCGAGAAAACCTAGAAGTTCTAGTGATTCTAGATGGAAGGAGACGTCATGAACGAGATTCTTGCGAGAACCGTTGAGGGGCTGAAGCGGAGGGGCTTCGAGGCTGTGGGCGTGTCGACGAAGGCCGAGGCGCTGAAGCTGGTAATGGACGAGGCGGCGAAGGCCGAGTCCGTCGGCTGGGGCGGCAGCGAGTCGGTGAAGGAGATCGGCGCGCGGGACGCGCTTGTCGCGACGGGCAAGGAGATCCGCGACCATCAGACGTCGATGGATCTCTTCCTCCTGAGCGCGAACGCAATCACCTCCGACGGCGTCATCGTCAACATCGACGGCACGGGCAACCGCATTGCGGCGTCCATCTACGGACCGAAGCGCGTCGTCTACGTGATCGGCCGCAACAAGGTCGTCAACGGCGGGCTCCTCGAGGCGATCGCCCGCGCGAAGCGCTGCGCGTGTCCGCCGAATTGCCGCCGACTGAACAAGAAAACGCCGTGCGCCGATCTCGGTGTTTGCGCGGACTGTGACTCTCCGGACCGGATCTGCAAGGTGACTGCCTTCTTCGATCGCGCGCCGACGCGCACGCCGACGAAGGTCATCCTCGTCGACGAGGATTTGGGCTATTAATTGATGTGAATGGCAGTTGCCTTTTGCCGCAGGCCGACGAGTCAATCATGCGCAAGATACTCGAGAACGAAGACGAGCTCAACGCCCGCATCTACACCTTTTGGCTTCTCGGGAATGAAAGCATGGTTCGAGGCGATGCCGGAGTGAGAATGTGGTATAATAGTCCTTATCAAGGAGGAGATTCTGAATGAAACCTACGTTGGTTGTATTGGCTGCGGGCATGGGCTCGCGTTACGGTGGCTTGAAGCAGGTCGATCCGGTCGGACCGTCCGGCGAGGCGATTCTCGACTATTCGGTCTTTGACGCGATTCGCGGCGGCTTCGGCAAGGTCGTGTTCATCATCCGCCATGATTTCGAGGCGGAGTTCAAGGAGAAGGTCGGCAAGAAGTACGAGGGCCTCATTCCGGTGGATTACTGCTATCAGGATCTCAACGACCTGCCGCCGCCGTACAAGTTCCCCGAAGGCCGCACGAAACCGTGGGGCACGGCGCATGCCGTCCGCGCGGCTCGCGACGTCGTCAAGGAGCCGTTCGCCGTCATCAACGCCGACGACTTCTACGGACGCGACTCGTTCGCGAAGCTGGGCGCATACCTCTCAAGCGTTGATCCCAATTCGCTGCACTTCTCGATGGCGGCTTACCGCCTCGACCTGACGCTCAGCGAGAACGGTTCGGTTGCGCGCGGCATCTGCGACGTTTCCGCGGACGGCACCCTGAAGGGCGTCACCGAGATGACGAAGCTCGTCAAGGCCGGCGACATGGCCGAGAACCAGGAGAATCCCGACGCGCCCGTCAAGGTTCCGCTTGACGCGCGCGTGTCGATGAATTGCTGGGGCTTCACCCCGAAGCTGTTCACCGAGCTCGAGGACCGCTTCGTCAAGTTCCTCGCGGCGCGTGGCACCGAGATGAAGAGCGAGTGGTACATTCCGTTCGTCGTCGACGAGCTGATCAAGGAGGGAAAGGCGGACTGCAAGGTCCTCCCGACCGACTCCCGCTGGTTCGGCGTCACCTACCGCGAGGACAAGCCCTTCGTGGTGGCGGAGATCCAGAAGCTCGTGGACGCCGGCGAATATCCGGCGAACCTGTTCTAGTTGGCAGATGGTAGTTGGTAGTCTTTGAGAGATTATTGGACTTCATCTGGCCTCGCACGTGCGAGGTCTGCGGACGCCCGGCCGATCGGCCCGGGCGTCACGTTTGTTCGGAGTGCCTGAACCGTTTGCCGTTTGCGCCGACGCAGGGTTGCTGCCGTCGGTGCGGACGCGCCGCGGAGAAGCTGGACGGCGAGTATCTTTGCGCGGACTGCAGAGCGACGAAGCCGTCCTATGACCGCGCGGCGAGCGCGCTGCAGTTCGACGGCGACGCGCGCGAGGCCGTGAATGCCTTCAAGTTCCGCAACCACCTCTGGTTGCGCGACGACCTGACGGATTGGCTGGAGGCGGTCGTCCGCGCGCGTTTCAAGGTTGGCGAGGTCGAGCTCGTCGTACCAATGCCGTCGACGGCCTGGCATCGCATCGACCGCGGCTACAACCAGTGCGCGTATCTCGCGAAGGGGCTCGCGAAGCGACTGGAAAAAACGTACGCGGGTTCGGCTCTCCGGCGGAAGGGGAATCCGCGGCGTCAGGGCGGACTGGATGAAGCGGCGCGCCGCGAGAATGTCGTCGGCACGTTCGAGGTCCGCACGCCGTCGGCCGTCGCGGGCAAGACGGTGCTGGTCGTCGACGACATCATGACGACCGGCTCGACGCTCTCCGAATGTGCCGCGGAACTGAAGCGTGCCGGAGCCGCGCGCGTCTGGTGCGCGACGGTCGCGCGTTCGCTCCGTACCTAGTTGCCGACAGACGAGATTTGTGGTATTATCACAGACATGAACAACATTTCTCGCAAAGGCTTTC
>JAEDMC010000185.1 GCA_016303225.1 Kiritimatiellia bacterium | reverse complement strand
ATGGAACGGGAGGATGCGACGAAGGAGCGTCCATCCGCTCCATTTGGAATCTCTGAGGTGGAGGCGTGCCGATTGACAGGTTCGGCGAGACTGTGCTACACTGCAAGGCACCTGGAAACCGGAACCATGATGCGGAACTTCGAGTTTAGCGGCTTTTTCTTCTTCGCGTTCTTTGAACGCGGAGCGGGATTGCCTTGCTGAAAGCCAACGCCACATGGTTCAGAAGGACGACCCCGCTCGCAAGAGGCGGGGTTTTTTATTTTCTAAAAAAGCGAGGAGTTGAAATGGTCATCATCATCAAGCGCGAGGCGGACGCCGCGCAGGTCGAGAACCTGAAGGCGCTGCTGCGGAGCAAGAACATCGACCCGGTGGTCACGAAGGGCGAGAGGCAGACGATCATCGGCTGCGTGGGCGACCTGTCGCATCTCGACACGGGCGTCATCGAGGCGCTCGACGTGGTCGAGTCCGTGCAGCGGATCCAGGAGCCGTACAAGGCGGCGAACCGCAAGTTCCATCCGGAGGATACGGTCGTCGACTGCTCGGGCGTGAAGATCGGCGGCGGGCACTTCGGCGTGATCGCGGGCCCGTGCAGCGTCGAATCCGAGGAGCAGCTTGTCGGCATCGCGCAGGCGGTGAAGGCCGCGGGCGCGACGATGCTGCGCGGCGGCGCGTTCAAGCCGCGCACCTCGCCGTACGCGTTCCAGGGCCTCGGCGCGGAGGGTCTGCGCCTCCTGTCGCTCGCGAAGAAGGAGACGGGCCTGCCGATCGTGACCGAGCTGATGGACTTCAAGGACATCGAGCTGTTCAACGACGTGGACGTCATCCAGATCGGCGCGCGCAACATGCAGAACTTCAACCTCCTCAAGGAGGTCGGCTCCTACACGAAGAAGCCGATCCTGCTCAAGCGCGGCATGTCCGCCACGCTCAAGGAGCTGCTGATGAGCGCCGAGTACGTGATGGCCTCGGGCAATCCGAACGTCATGCTCTGCGAGCGCGGCATCCGCACCTTCGAGACGGCGCTGCGGAACACGCTCGACCTCGGCGTCGTGCCGCTGCTGCACCGCATGTCGCACCTGCCCGTGGTGGTGGACCCCTCGCACGCGACCGGCTACGCCTACATGGTCGACCCCGTGGCCGTGGCGGCTGCGGCGATCGGCGCGGACGGACTCATCATCGAGGTCCACAACGACCCGCCGCATGCGAAGTGCGACGGCGCCCAGAGCCAGACGCCGGACATGTTCGCGAAGACGATGGAGAGAATCAACAAGATCAGGAGCGCGCTGTGAAGGACATCAGGAACATCCGGGCGGAAATCGACGACATCGACAGCCAGCTGACGCAGCTGTTCCAGCGTCGGCTGGAAATCGTGAAGCAGGTGGCGGAGTCCAAGCACGAGCGCGGCGCGCCGGTCACCGACCCCGCGCGCGAACGCGACATCCTCTCCCGCGTGACGGCGGCGGTGGACCCCGAATACGAGCACGGCGCACGCCTGTTCTTCAACACGCTTTTCAGCATCTCGAAGGCGCGTCAGCGCGTCATCCTCAACGGCGAGAAGCCGCTGGTGAAGGCCGTGCGGGCCGCCTGCGAGGCGAAGGCCGGCAAGCGCTTCCCGCACCGCGCCGTGGTCGCGTGCCCGGGCACGGAGGGCGCGTACGCGCAGCAGGCGACGTCCCTGCTCTTCCCGATTCCGACGATCCTCTACTTCGACGGCTTCGAGGCCGTCTTCGAGGCGGTCGAGAAGGGCGTGTGCCCCTACGGCATCCTGCCGATCGAGAACTCGGCGGCCGGTTCCGTCACCGCGGTCTACGACCTGATGGTGCGCCACAAGTTCCACATCGTGCGCGCGCTGCGCCTGAAGATCGACCACGTGCTGCTCGCGCCGCGCGGGACGAAGCTCGAGGACGTGAAGGAGATCTCGAGCCATCCGCACGCGCTCGCCCAGTGCGGCGCCTTCCTGAAGGCGCATCCCGGCGCGAAGGTCATCCCCGCCTCCAACACGGCCGTCGCCGCGAAGACGCTCGCGTCCAGCGGCCGCACGGACGCCGCGGTGATCGCGTCCCGCGCCTGCGCCGAGCTCTACGGCCTCGAGGTGATCGCCGAGCGCATCGCCGACGTGTCGTACAACTACACGCGCTTCATCTGCATCGCGAAGGACCTCGAGATCTATCCCGAGGCGGACAAGTTCAGCGTGATGCTGAGCCTGCCGCACCGCCCGGGCGCGCTGAACGAGCTCATCTCGAAGTTCGCGTCCATCGACGTGAACCTCACGAAGCTCGAGTCGCGTCCGATCCCCGGCCAGGACTTCGAGTTCAGCTTCGTCTTCGACTTCGAGGCCTCCCCGCACGACGAGCAGGTGCTGGCGCTTCTGTCGGAACTCGCGTCCGACCCGGAGATCGAGCACTTCACGTTCCTCGGCGCCTACCAGGAGCGCTAGGCCCGTGTTCGGTTTCGGGGGGGGGGCGTCGGAGGAAGGGACGGCGGATCGGGCTGGCGCTCGGTTCGGGCGGGGGCCATGGCCTCCGGCTGGACACAGAGGGACGGAGGTCGCGCAGGAGCGAGTGAGCCGAAGGCGGAACGGAGAAAGGAAGTTTCGCGCAGGAGCGAGTGAGCCGAAGACGGAACGGAGAAAGGAAGTTTCGCGCAGGAGCGAGTGAGCCGAAGGCGGAACGGAGAAAGAAAGTTTCGCGCAGGAGCGAGCGAGCCGAAGGCGGAACGGAGAAAGAAAGTTTCGCGCGGGAGCGAGTGAGCCGAAGGCGGAACGGAGAAAGGAAGTTTCGCGCAGGAGCGAGTGAGCCGAAGGCGGAACGAGCGACTAAGCGAAAACCTTGTCCACGAAGAGAACCGCACAGAACCCCACCGATGCGAGTTTGAGGACGACGGAGACGAGGAAGCCGAGCAGGGCGCCCACCCCTCCGCGGACCGCGTCCGCCGTGGTCTTGCCGGCGACGAGTTCGCTGAGAAACGCGCCGCCGAAGGGCCCGAGGACGAGTCCCCAGGGAAAGAAGAAGACGCCGACGAGGGTGCCGGCCAGGCAGCCGAAGACGCCCCAGCGGGAACAGTTGAACTTCTTCGCGCCCAGCGCGGGGACGATGTAGTCCAGCGCCACCACCAGCGCCACGACCGTGCCGACGACCGCCAGACAGCCCGGGGTTGGCGCCGCGGCCGTCGGCAGCAGGGCGCACAGCGCGAGCAGCCCGCAGACGGGGCCCGGCAGCACAGGCACCACGCAGCCAATGAAGCCGAGCAGCAGGCACAGCGCCCCGAGGGAATACCAAAAATAGTCCATGGGGCGGAGTATAGCAAAACGCGGAAGCCTTGAATCGCATGAGCAGGCGGCATTTTTGTGGATTTGCCGGCGTTCCGGCGCGTGTTCTGGTGCATGGTCGCCCTCAACGGCTTCTTCTGGTGGGCGTCTTCTGGCTGTTCTAGACCATCTCGTCTGACGCGGGCTGGCGATGCGTTCAGTTCTGCGGTATCGTCATATTCTTATGTTTCTGAAATTTGTAAACATAAGAATATAGACTTTCCAATAAAGTGAAAATAAGAGCAAGTACCTTGTTGACAAAATCAAGAGGGGGGGGGGTATAATTTCAAGAAATGATTTTCACCTAGGAATGGATCCAGGTGGGGGAGCGAAGGAGGACGTCGGCCCGCGTTTTCTGGAGCGCGTGTTCATTCTTCGGGCTGTGGAGTGTGGCAATGAAGGTGAATCTGTTCGCACTGGGTGGGGCTGCGTTACTGGGCGTTTTGGTTTCGGGCTGCGCCTTCGATCCCTACACGATGGCGCGCGTCTCGCCGCGCGACACCACCGACATGTACGTGGATGCGGGTGCAGATGCGCCCCGCGTGTCTGGGAAGACGGAGAAAGCGAAGGTTGCGGTCAAGGTTTCGCTGGGGGCTTATGCCGACAAGAAGGGCTACGAAGGGGTCGCCGACGCCATGGACAGCGGAATCAATGCGGATCTGGCGAACTTCGCCTTCTTCGAGATCGTCGACCGTAAGAGCCTGTTCGCGCTGGTCAACGAAAGCGTGCTGACGTCGGACAATCCCTTTGAGGCCAACACCCTTTCGCAGGTCGAAGCCGACTACATCGTCGTCGCGCGTCTTACCTCGATGGTGGTTAACCTGCGCAAGCTGTCGGCCCAGTTCGACTTCAAGTGGCTCGATGTTGCGAGCCAGAGGGTCGTCATGACGAAGTCCGTTACGCCCGACAGCAAGTATGTTCTCGGAATTTATAATGCCTCGATGCAGAACGACGATTCGAATTCGGCGGTTGTGGCAGCGCTGAGCAAGCTGGCCGGGGATGCCGCCAAGCAGTTCGCACATGCAATCACCTTGAAGTACATGCCGCCGGTCCGCGTCATGGAGACGCGTGGCAACGGCGCGGCCGCCCGCATTTCCATTGGGAAGAACTACGGGCTTGAACAGGGAAACATGGTGTGCTTCTACGAAATCGTCGACAATTCCGCGCTGGGCGGTAAGAAGCGCGACTTCTGCGACCTTGCCAGCGGCACGGTGGAAATTGTCGAGGCCGATTCCGCGTGGATCAAGGTAAATGATCCTGACAAGACCAATGTTCGCAAGGGCGTCTATGTGCGCGTGCTCGAAGGTCAGGACAAGGACGTGTTCAACAATGTGTGGAGTACGATCCACTGACGAACTTCGGGTGGTTTGGGGAGGACGAAGGCATGTGGCGCGCAATTTTCCCAGCAGTGTTTGCCTGTGTGCAGATACTGGCGGCGCAGAGTCCCGTCGTGATCGTGCCTGCCTCGGAACAGCAGGAGGACGAGGAGGTTGAAATCGTCATCCGGCGCAGGCGGAAGCCGGTTGCCGTCCCGCCTCCCGTCCCCGCCCCTACGCCTGCTCCCGCCCCCGCGCCCGTCGTCTCCGCCCCCGTTGCGCCCCCGCCCCCACCTGTCGTGGCGACTCCGGCCGTCGAACCTCCGCAGCCTCCGCCACCGGAGCCACCGGTCGAGGACGCCGCCGAACCGCGCCGTCTGGTCCGGTACTTCTGCAAGCTCTGGAAGGACGAGGACTACGAGCGGATGTGGTGGGCGATGGTGCCCGCGTACCGTCGGGAGACCACGCTGGAGAAGTTCGCGAAGCTGTTCGCGGACGACCGGGAACGGAACGGGGGGATCGTCGACGAGAACATCGTGACGGACGATGTCGAGCGGGCCGACGGAACGGTTCTGGTGCATGTCGACGTACGCTACCGGTTCAAGCGCGTGGGCGTCCGGCGCCTGAAGGCCGTTCTCGAGAAGAAGAAGAACATGTACCGTCTGCGCGCGTCGGGACTCATTCCCCTCGACCTGGACGACCTCTGATTTCATTTCACAAAAGGAAAAAAAGGATCACCATGAAACTTAAAGACCTGATGAAGTACTTCGCGCTGGCGATTGTCTCCTGCGCGTGCGTCTCTGGCCAGCTCCTCGCCGCCGAC
>JAEDMC010000184.1 GCA_016303225.1 Kiritimatiellia bacterium | reverse complement strand
TTCTGGTTGTTTTGCTGCTGCGGCGGAAATGGTCTAATCGGATTCAGAGACAGACATTCATTTGCTAGAATGATTTCCCGAAAAACGGTGCAAAAACGGGAGTTGATATGCTATAATATCACCCGCTATGGAGTATATCAATCGAGCTGTTGAGCCGGAAATCGTTAAAAGACTTCATTCTGGCAAGATAAATGTCGTTTTGGGGCCGCGTCAAAGTGGCAAGACGACAATGGTGCGTCATCTTGTCGATGAATGTCATCTTGACGCCCTCTGGCTGAATGCCGACATGTTGGATGTTCGCGAACTTCTGACGAACATGTCACCGGAAAAGTGGCGTCAGCTGATTGCCGGACACAATGCGGTTGTCGTCGACGAGGCGCAACGTGTCGAAGACATCGGTTTAGCCCTGAAGATCCTGATTGATTCCTTTGGGGAAATGCCAATCATCGTTACGGGATCAAGTGCGTTCAACTTGCGTTCGCGACTTGACGAGCCGCTGACTGGACGCAAGTTCGAGTGGACGCTTCTTCCCCCGTCGTTTGCCGAGTTGGCTCGGCGTAATCTGCTTTCCGAGAGGCGTTTGGTGGAGTCCCGCCTCGTGCATGGTTCCTATCCAGGAGTTCTGGCTGATGCGGAAGACAGAGATCGTCTCGTCTGTTCGCTGGCATCCAGCTATCTGTACAAGGACGTGTTGGCATTGGACGGAATTGCGAAAGCGTCTGTTTTGGACAAGTTGGTGAGAGCACTGTCGTTTCAGATCGGACAAGAGGTGTCGTATCAGGAGTTGGCGGGACTGGTTGGCGTGGACCGCAAGACCGTCGAGAGATATGTAGACATCCTGAAGAAATGCTTTGTTGTTTTCGAGCTGCCGGCTTTTGCACGGAATCAGCGCAATGAGATCAGGAAGTCACGGAAGGTCTATTTTTACGATTTGGGCATCAGGAATGCTGTCATTGGGAACTTGCTGCCGCTCTCTTCTCGTCCGCCAGAGGAGATCGGACATCTTTGGGAGAACTATCTTATCGCCGAGCGACTTAAGCTGAACGTCAACAGGCCTGCTCCTGCGCGGATGTTCTTCTGGCGGACGCGCACACAGCAGGAGGTGGACTACATTGAGGAAGGACCGTCCGGCATGAGGGCCTGGGAAATGAAGTGGAATCCGAAGTCGGCGGAGAACGGCAAGTTGCCAAAGGCATTTATTGAGGCATATCCCGAAGCTCAGGCGGGTTTCGTTACGCCGGCGAATCTCCAGGACTTCCTCTTAAATTGCTGAAGGGGTGGTAATGAAAAGACGAGACTTTATCCGAGGGGCGGCGTTTGCGGCGGCAGGGTGTCTGGCGCCGGGTTGCCGGTTGCTGTCGGGGCGATATGCCGCGGAAAGCGAAGCGGTGCGCCGCGAGGCCCTGAGACTGGTGGCGGATAAGCTGTTTCTCGGTATTGCCGTTGGGCGCAACGAGTGTTCGGAACCGGTTTATGTCGGGCGTACGGGTCCGGCAGATGATGCGGCGTCGGTCGATGAGCTGACGCGGTTTGACTTGGCGTCGCTCACGAAGACCATCACGGCATCGGTGTGCGCGACGCTGGTGACGGACGGGTCGCTCGATCCCGAGGCGCCGTTCACCGAGTATTTCCCGGAACACGTGCTCGGCAAGTCGTGTCAGATCACGGTGCGCGACCTCGCGACCCATTCGTCGGGATTCGGCAACTTCTCCGGCCGGCGGTATTGCGAAGATCCGTTGCGGCACGGCGGTGCGGCGGGATTCGAGGTGGAGCTGCGCGAGAAGCGTCCCGAGCGTCCGCGCGGCACCTACTGCTATTCGTGCTACAACTATGCGCTGTTGAGCACGGTCGCCGAGCGGGCGGGAGGGAAGAGCCTCGACCGGCTGGCGGCGGAACGTGTGTTTGGTCCGCTCGGCATGACGCGGAGCGGCTGGTGGCCGGTTGCGGATGACGGACACGTGGTGGAGGTGCCGTTGCGGATGAAGGATGGCAAGCTCCGCAAGGTCGGCGAGGTGCACGATGAGGTCGCGCGCTATGCGGGGCGTCCGATTGGCAATGCAGGAGTGTTTTCGACCTTGCCGGACATGACGCGCTTTGTGGAAGACCTGCTGGAACGTAGAACCTTCCCTGCGGCGCATTACGACCTCTTGTTCAACGGCACCTTCAGGAAGGGCAAGGCCTGCCGGAGCTTTGGCTTTGACCTGGGGGAGAACCGTCCCGAGGGTTTTTCATCCGCGGCGATTCATCATTCCGGCTTCACCGGACAGTTCCTGTGCGTTGATCCCGAGCTGCCGTTCGCCGGTGTGGTGCTGACATTGCGCTGTCCGGGCGCCGAGGGCACGCTCACCGCCCGTCGACGCTTGCTATCCCTTTACGCAGGAGGAAAATGAAAATACTCCTAGTTGCAGTTGGCAGCGGTGTTCGTGGGGTATTCGATTTCGAAAGGAGTCTGAGCATGAAGAATCTGATGGTTGTCGTTCTGTTCGTTCTTGCGGCAAGTGCGGGGGCGGTGACGGTTCATCGCAGTTTCCGCAACGGGTATCCGGCGGGTGCGCAGGGCGTGAAGGTCCGGCGGCAGCCGAATTCGGCCGCCTTGAAAGCGCCGAAGATGCCCCAGGGCGGGACGAAGGTCGTCACCAATCGTGTCGTGCTTACGAAAGAGCAGGCAGAGAAACTCCTGAAGTCCAGGAAGGGACAGAAAGTCAAGAAGGTAAAGGTGGATGACGCGGGAAACACAGCGAATTAACGTTGCGGCGGCGCTGATCATCGGCGCTGACTTCGTGATGATGCTGACGGCGCTGATGTTGGTCTTGCCGCCGACGTCGTATGCCTGGACGGTTCTGGCTCCGCATGTCGCCGCGGCACTGGTGATGGTGGCGTTTGGCCCCTACTTGCTGGCAGTTTCGTCTTGTGGGATTATCGCTGCGTTCCTGTCAATCGTCCATTTGGGCTTGCTTTGCATGCTGGTTCGCCGCGTGCGGGCGTTCGATGTGCTGGGACGATGGAGCCGGGCGGCTCGCCTTCTGACGGTTGTTCTGGGCGCGTTGCTGATGGCGCTGTCCATTTGGTGTGAATACCCGGTCGTCGAGCGACATGCGTTTGTTTCCGATAAGGTTAAAGGCGAGCCTGTCCGTTTGGCGGTCATATCCGATCTTCACTCGTGTGCTTATGGCGGCAGGCAGATGGATCTTTTCAGAGCGGTTGCGGAGACGGAGCCGGATGCCGTGCTGTTCGCCGGAGACATTTTCGACGATCGCCTGCCGGATGACAATGCACAGCAGTTCATCGCTGAGGTTGTCCAGCGGTATCCGTGCTTCTATGTGTCGGGCAATCACGAATATTGGAGCGAACGCATTGACGGAATGAAGGCCTGGCTGCGGAAAGCGGGCGTGACGGTGCTTGAAGGCGCATGCCGGACACTGTCCGTAAAGGGCACGGCGATCGACATCTGCGGGGTGGACGATCCGACCTACATGCTGGACGAACAGTGGCTTTGGCAGCTGAAGCGCGCGGATCGACTGTCGGATCCGAGTCATGTTCGAATCTTGCTTTCGCATCGTCCCGAGCGCGTGGCGACATATGAGAAGTTCGCCTTCGACCTTGTCTTGGCGGGGCACGCGCATGGCGGACAGTGGCTGATTCCCTTTTTCGGTCGCGGCGGCTATTCGCCCGACCAGCATTTCTTCCCGAAGTATGTCAACGGACGCTATACGCTGGCGAACGGGAGCGTGATGTTGGTGAGTAGGGGTCTTGCCCGGGAGAGCACGCCCTTGCCGAGGCTCTTCAATTCGCCGGAAATCTTGGTGGTGGAGCTTATTGCAAAATGAGGTTGAAAATGAAAAACGAAAGCCGTTTACTGGATTGATTCCGCCGATGGTGACACCGCTGAATGCGAAGCGGGAGCTGGACAAGGCGGCAGTTCGTCGCTTGGTAAAAGAGTCGATTATGCTATAATAAGGTCATGAACAGACGTGAATTCATCAAGGGGGCGGCGTCCTTCGGATTCCCGATGATCTTCTCGGGATGCGCGACCGCCTATCGTGCCAACGAAACCGTACAGATGGTTGCGATTGGCTGCGGTGGGCGTCCGTGCGCGGACATCAACGGACTGGAAGGCGCGGGCGCGAAGTTCGTCGGGCTCTGCGACGTCGACCTGAAGCGTAGCGATGGAATGCGCGCGAAGCATCCGGGCGTCAAGTTCTACACGCACTACCGGAAGATGCTGGATGCGCTGGACCGTGACATCGACGCGGTGCTGATCGGGACGCCCGACCACTGGCACGCGACGATGGCGATCGAGTGCCTTCGCCGCGGCAAGCACGTGCAGTGCGAGAAGCCGCTCTGCCAGAGCTTCCACGAGATGGACGCGATGCTCGCGGCGGCGAAGGAGAATCCGCACCTCGTCACGCAGGCGATGAACCAGGGGCATGCCTATGACACGATTCGCGACTTCCGAGAGTGGATCGAGGCGGGACTCATCGGCGACGTCACCGAGGCGCACATCTGGTGTCCGGCGAAGTACACCTACATGGACAAGCTGGACGAGCTGAAGAAGAGCTGGGAGATTCCGGCGACGCTCGACTGGGAGCAGTGGCAGGGGCCCGTGCCGCACCGCTCGTACTGTCCGAAGTACCTGCCGGGCGTGTGGCGGTTCTGGACGATGTACGGCTGCAATACGCTCGGCGACTGGAGCTGCCATCTGATGGACCCGATCTTCTGGACGTTCGGTTTCGGGTTGCCGATCAGCGTGAAGGCCGAGGTGTTCGGCGCGTGGCGTCCCGAGATCCACGGCGAGACGTTCCCAGAGGGGGTGAAGACGACCTTCATCTACCAAAAGCCGGATGGGAAGCCTTTCAAGTTCGTGTGGTACGACGGCATTGCCTGCAAGACGGTGCCGAAGCCCGAGCAGTATCTGGATGACATGTCGCTCTTTCCTCCGTATGACAGCAAGGAGGCGCGCGCGAAGCGCGACGGCATGTGCAACGGCGCGTTCGTCTACGGCACGAAGGGCGTCATCGAGTACGGGCACCATGGCGCGAACTACCTGCGCCTGCTGCCGGATCGGACGCTGGAGAAGATGCGCGCGGACAATGCGTGCCCCAAGCAGAAGTACGCGCGCATCCCGGGCGGCTCGCCGAACGAGAAGCCGTTCGCGGAATTCGTCCGCGCGGTGAAGGGCGGCCCGAAGGTCGGCAGCGACTTCGCCTATGCGGGCGCGATGACGCAGTGTTCGCTCTTGGGCGTCGCGGCGCTTTTCGATCCGAACCGCGAGCTGCAGTGGGATTTCGCGAATCGTCGCTTCAAGAATTCGTCCGCCGCCAACGCCCGCCTGGCCCTGCCGCGTCTGCAGGGATGGTAGTCAATTGTTGCCTTGCCTGGACAATATGATATTGCCAGATGGAGGTGTGAAATGAATTCTGAAAAGGTGATCGCATTTCGCAAGGC
>JAEDMC010000183.1 GCA_016303225.1 Kiritimatiellia bacterium | reverse complement strand
TGGAAAGTCCATGCCGACGGCGGAAGTCGTTTGGTGGAAAAACGCCGACTGAGGACTGGGAAAGAACAAAACAAGAAGAAAGAAAGGAACACGAACGTGAACACGACAACTGAAAAACAGATGGGCTTTGCGCCGTTCCACCACAGTTGGGGAGGGCTTTGCCGTCTCATCCTCGGTAGTCTTTGCCTTGGCGCGGTTTTCACCGCACGGGCGACCGAGTGGACCTACACGCCGGAGAAAGAGAACCCCAATATCATTGGAACCATCACGGACGGCCAGTGGACACTGAAAGTGACGGAGTTTGACAAGGCGAACGGTGTTCTGAAATTTGCAAATTGGTGGGGGCATTCCATCATCAAGGCCTGGACCGCGCCGGCGGACTCCGCCCTGAGCGGCGTTCTCGACTTGCGGAGTCCGCTCACGGTCGTCGATGAAGCCGGGGCACGTCATGCGATTGCGAATGTCGTCGCCGGACAATCGGCCTTTACGGGGTCGTCTGACCTTGTTGCGCTTTATTGCGACATCCTCTCCTTTAACGGGAAAGACACGAGTCAGTTTGCGAGCAATCCGAATCTGATGCGGATTGAAATCGGTGGCGATGCCGACAGCCTGGAAGGTCTGCTGCTGAATCGCAATCCGAAGCTGAAGACCGTTAAGTTCGACTTCCCCGCAGTGCGCTCAATCGGTTCATCGAACGGGCAAGGCATTTTCGGTACTCAAACAAGCCCCGATCCGATTGACGTGGGGACGATCGCCGTTCCTTCCGTGACGAACCTCTTCAATTATGCGCTTAACCGTAGTTGCATCGTCGGGAATCTTGTGCTGACGAACATTGTGTCGATGGGGACGGGCGCGTTCAACGGCGCGAGTCTGACGAACTTATTTCTTGCAGGTTCGTTGACGAAACTGAATGATAATGTTTTCAAAGGATCAACGATTACGAATGTGGTCCTTGACCTGCCGGAACTTGCCGAAGTCTCTAACAAGGCATTTTCTGACCAGAAGTACATCCGCCGCTTGGAACTCGTGCGCACACCGGCAGACATGGGACAGGTGACGAATGTCATCGCGGCTGCGGCGTGGGGGACCACCAATTTGGGTGAGAACGGCTACCTTGTCTCCGGCAAGTGGCTTCCAAATAACCTGCGAATCTACGTCTCGAAGCGGCAGTGGGTGCCGAGTGCGGCGGAAACCTACTCCGCAGAGAATCCGACGGGCTTCTTCCTTGGGGCGGGCACCTTCACGGCCAAGGAGAAGCAGATGATTGCGGCCGATCCCACGCTCAGAAGGGCGTTCGGCGTGTGCGTGAGGGTTGTCAACGGGACACTCAAACGCCGGGCGTTCTTCGTCCACAAGAAGTCGCCGTACGACAATGGCGGGCTGAGCATCATTATTCGCTGATTCTCCAGGAGCAGCAAAGATGCGAAATCTGATTCTGGTGACCGCGTTGGCCGTGGCGGGTGGAGTCGGCGCCGTCGAACTTGGCGACATGCCGGCGGACTGGACGGAGGCGAAGAACTGGCTCGTGCCTTGGACGGACGGGAAGCGGGTTGTCGTTCGCGACTTCAAGGGCAACGACCTGCTGGAACTCGCCCGGAACCACCTGGCCTACCCGTGCGTGAACGAGGAGAAGGATAACTACTGGACTCTGCGAACGCCCGTGAAGGACGCCGTCCAGCTCGATCCGCAGATCGTGCGCGTCGACTGGCGCACGGACAACGCGGACGTCAAGGAGGCCTACACGCTGGTCGTCTCGGAGGGCGGGCCGCGCCTGCGGCTTGAGACGCGCGTCGTGCTGAAGGCGGGAGCGAAGAAGTTCGGCACGGGCGCGACGCCCAGTGCGCTCTGCCGCAACGTGATCTGCCTGAAGCCGGTCGGCAAGGCCGCGCTGGGCAAGGCGTTCTGCTGCGGCGGGGTCTGGACGAAGCCCGAACGGGGGGAGTCCTACGAGGCGGGCGGCGCGACGCTCGTGCCCTACGAGGCACCTGAAGGCGGCCTCTTCCTCTGGTACGACTCAATCGGAGCGTTCCGGAGGCAGCCCTATGAGGAGTTCTGCATCAAGTATCGGTCGACCGACCCTGCCGAGGCCTTGCGCGATGCCAAATTGACCGCCGAAAACGCCCGTGGTGTCATCATGCCGGCGACGGGTGAATACTACGAGAGGGTGCAAGGTTCGGCGAAGTCGGATGCACCCGATCCAGAGGCCCCGGCGGCGGGTGACGGCGAGAGGGCGTATTCGAATGTCATCAACATGTATCTCCTGCCATGGAAGGATTCCGCATTTGTGGCGGCGGCCCTGCAGACGGATGCTGCGCTTGCCGCGACGATTACGACGGACCGGGACTTCAATCTTTTCGATTCGTCGAAGGAAAATGCCGCGTTCAGTGTCGCGATGATGAACCCGAAGAACGCGACAAACGAAGTGTCGTGCCGCGTTGTGGCGCGGAATTATGACGGCAAGGCGGATGTGGACGAGACGTTCAAGGTGAAACTCGCGCCCTACGGAGTCACGAGCCGTCGTTTCACGCTCCCGAAGCGGTCACGCGACTACTGGTTCGTGACCGCCGAATTCGACGATGGGCGTACCAATTCCTTCGTTCGGGCCGACGTCGCGACCATCGAGCCGCACAGGTTCAAGTCGCTCGACACGAGCATGATGGGCCTTGCGGCGAACTTCAACATCCCCTCCGAAGAGGCCTGCGATCGACTGCTGACGCGCATGGGGGCGCGGTGGATCCGCTCCTCGGGCGGATTCGAGACGGAGAAGTATGCGGAGAAAAACCGCCTCGGCATTCTCTCGTTTCATTTGGACAAAAAGGCGACGAACGAGACGTTGCGGCTCGCGTTCGCGACGAAGAAACTGGAGGAAGCCGCCGCGCGGGACTGTCCGATCGTCGAAATCGGCAATGAACTGAACTTCGGGGTGCGCGGCGACGAGGTCCCCCGGCGCGTGAACTACTACCGCGACTGGCTGAAGGCGTTCTACGACGCCCGCGCCGCGCTGAAACTGGAGAAGAAGGTCAAGATTTCCACGTTCGGCTTCGCTGGGTGCGTCGACGGCTGCGCCTTCTACAACGCGATGGACAAGGCCGGGTGCTGGCAGTACTGCGACATCCTCTCGCTCCATCCTGGACGGCTGAACCAGACGCCCGACAACCCGGGGGCGGACTGGCAATGGAACTACCGTGCGCAGATCAGGACGACAAAAGGCTTTATCGCCCGCATGCGCGAGAAAGGGCATCCGCTCGGGCTCATCCTGACGGAGGTCTACGCCCGCACGCCGCCGAACATGAACGATTCGGACTCGACGCGCTCCGCGGCGGAAAACCTGATCCTCTCCTGCATGCTCGCCAAGGTAGAGGGCGTCACGGCGCTCAACTGGTACCAGATGCACGATTCGGTGCACTCCAACATCGGCGGCATCAACGAGAAAAACAAGGAATACCACTACGGGCTTCTGCGGCGGGACGGGACGGTCAAGCCTTCGCTTCTCGCCTTCTGCACGATTTCTGAGGCGCTGGACGGGGCGGAATTCGACCGCGAGGTCAACTACGATGACGACCGCAAGGCGTGGGTGTTCAAGACGCCGCGCGGCGAGATGGCGATTCTCTACGACCGCAAGGACGGCTACTATCCCTACGACGGCATGTTCACGGGGCGCCCCTTTACGGGACATCTCGAGCCGTGGCTCGACCACTGGAAGAGCCATACCGAATACGCCTTCACGGCGCCGAAGGGGTTTGTCGTCGTGCGCGACGCGATTGGGCGCACGCGCAAGATCAAGGCGGACAAGAAGGGCCACGTGACGCTGACGTTGAGCGGTGCGCCGCTCATCGTCTACGGGCTTGGCGCATCCGTGCCGATGGAGGGAGCGTCGCGCCCGATGACCGACTGGGGCCTCGTTTCGGCCGAAGGGGCGACTGCGGGGGAAATTGCCGCGTTCCGCAAGATGGGCGGTGGATTTTTCTTCGACGCACATCCGGGCGAAGGCTTTGACGAATACGTCTACATTGACGAAAAGATCTGCCGTAGCCTGCCCGCGGAGGGGGGGCATGCGCTAGAGGATCTGCAGTCCTTGTACGAGCGGGGCGTGCGCCGTCTCGTCGTGCCCATGACGGTGACGCCGCAGGGTGCGGACTGGGCCGCCAAGCAGGAAAATGCCAAGGCACAGGGGCGGGAGTGGGCGGAACGGCTCGCGCCGTATGCGGCGGCCCGCGCGGCGCATCCGTCCACCACGCCGGAAATTTGGGTTCTCCCGTCCGGCGACTGGGGCGGCGTTCTGTTCAACGGCGTTCGGGAGAAGGTGAGCGGCCTGGCAATCCTCTGGGAGAGCTTCCCTTGGTCTGAGCCCCGGAAGCGTCTGGGGGATCTGCTCTGGAAGACGAAATGGGCGAACCTGCCCGTGATGGTGCTGAACTTCGGACCGGTCGGGTTCAACGTCTTCAAGGACAAGGGGCGCGAGACGGAGTTGGGGGACGCGCAGTTTTTCGGCTCACTCTTCCTGCTTTCGACGCGGCCCGAATGCCGCGCTGTCGCCTTCACGAACCTGCGCGACGGCTCCGAATCGGAATCGGCCGTCGGCACGACGCCCCTGGCCGCAACCATCACGGACAGGGTTGGGCGCTACTGCAAGGTTTCCGGCTTTTTCGGACGGGACGGGAGCGAAAAAAGCCGTCTGAAGACTGCGGCGTTCGTGCGCAAGTTGACGGAAGCTGTCTCCGGGCTGGAATGCAGCGTGTCCCGTTCGGGGCTTAGGACGCTCCGCTTCTGGAACGGAAACGTGCCGTGCGCGATTGTCTGGCAGGGCGACCGCAACTGCATTTACGGCTGGCGCATCGACGACCTCTCGGGCCGGCCCGAGGCGAAGGAGTCGGCAATCGAGGTCGACGTGGAGAAGGGGGGGCGCGTCTGCGACATCTACGGACGGGAAAAGAATGTCCGGGTTCGGAAGAACCGCGTCGAGTTGATGGTCGGCGACGTGCCGATTGTCGTTTGTGGCGTCCGGGGAATTGTTGAAAGCTCCGATGAGGTTTCGTCCCGGGGGAAGGAATGCGCAAGCCCCGCGCGTGGACAGTAGGGATTATGCGGCCATTTTCGTATCGGTTGTCGGTGTGGACAATTCTGCTGGGCGCGGCGCTCGCGCCAGGTTTCCTTTGTGCGAACGCTCCGGGTGTCGCCCGCGCCGTCTGCGGGGGAAACGAAATCCGCCTGGACTGCGCGGCCGGGACGGTTGAAATCGTCCGCAATGGGTTGACGGTCGTCGTGGCGAGTTCCGTCGATCTCGTCGTCGATGGAAGGCCGCTTTCCGAAAGCCGCCAGCCCGTCCGCATCTCGACGCGGCGGATCGCCGGCACGGTTCCGGCGCCCGTCTACAAGAAGTCCGCCGTCGATCTTGAGGCGGAGGAGACGTTCGCCGACTTCGGGGACTGGGGCATCCGCCTGATTGCCCGTCCGGAC
>JAEDMC010000008.1 GCA_016303225.1 Kiritimatiellia bacterium | reverse complement strand
CAGCGGGGGTATTACAACTGTTGTAACCGTCGTCGCGTAAATGGGAAGCTGTGAATGGAAGTGGGGTTGTCATCTTATGACGGTCAATTGGGAATATGGAATTGCCGTTCGAAGCCGTTGTGGAGTGTTGGCATAGGGGGATTTATGACACAGTACGAGGGGGATTATGACACAGTATGGAGGGATTTATGACGCAGTATTAGGGGATTTATGACACAGTATGAGGGGATTTATGACACAGTAGGGTGTAAGAGATGGGGCTCTATGAGGTTTGTGAAAGGGCGGTAGGGGATTTGTGAAGGGGCGGTAGGCGCATGTCAGCGCCAGTCGCGGAGTGTCCGTAGCGAGCAAGCTTGTGGCTGAATTCGCTATGGATTTGCACCACAAGTTATGATATACTGTTCTTATGAGCAAGAAATACTTATCACAGGAGAAGTACTGCGAAGAATACATGCGCTATCTGGGCATCGCCAAGACGGCGCGCCGCAGCTATGCGGAGAGCGTCCGTCTCCTGAAGGCGAAGGGTTTCAGAGAAATTTCGTCCTTTAAGACGCTGAAGGCCGGAGACAAGGTCTATCGTGGCTATGAGGACCGGACGGTGATGGCGGCTGTCATCGGCAAAAGGAAAATCGCCGAGGCTGGTCTCAAGGTCGTCGGCGGCCATACGGACGCGCCGCGGCTCGATCTTAAGCCGAAACCGCTCTACGAGAAGGGCGGGTGCGTCTACTTCGACTGCCACATGTACGGCGGAATCAAGAAGTACCAGTGGCTCACGTTGCCGCTCGCGCTGTACGGGACGATTGTCCGCAAGGACGGCTCGAAGGTTCTCGTCTCCGTCGGCGACAACGACGGCGATCCCGTCTTCATGATTTCCGACATTCTGCCGCACCTCGGCAAGGATCAGGCGCAGAAAAAACGCGACGAGTTTTTCCCGGCGGAAGACCTCGATCCCGTTTGCTGGTCGACGCTGCCGGACGGCAAGGACGCGAAGGCGAAGCCTGGTCTCGTCGAATATCTCAAGAAGACGTACAAGGTCAGCGAGGACGATTTGCTCAGTGCTGAGTTGGAGATCGTTCCAGCGGGGATGCCGCGTTATGTCGGCCTCGACAAGGCTCTCATTACGGGCTACGGACATGACGATCGCGTCTGCTCGTTTGCCGGCTTGAAGGCGCTTCTTGACGCCGCGGACGTCGTCCCGGACGTTACGGCCTCGATTCTCATGTGCGACAAGGAGGAGATCGGCTCGGTCGGGTCAACCGGCATGCAGAGCTCGTTTTTTGAGAACACAGTCGCCGAGATGATCGAACGTCAGGAGAAGAATGCACGCGACATTCTTGTTCGCCGCGCGCTTGAGAAGTCGACGATGCTGTCGGCTGACGTTACGGCTGCGGCCGATCCCCATTTCCCCGACGTCGATTCGACCGGTAACGAGGCTCGCCTGCACAAGGGCATCGCGGCTTCAAAATACACCGGCGGCGCGTCCAAGGGCGATGCGAGCGACTGCTCGCCTGAATTCATCGCCACGATCCGCAAGATCATGGATGCCGAGAAGGTCGTCTGGCAGATGGCCGAACTCGGCAAGATGGAGAAGGGCGGCGGCGGCACCATTTCGCAGTATATGGCCCGGTTCGGGATGCAAGTCCTCGACATGGGCACGCCCATGTGGAACATGCACGCCCCATGGGAAATCGTTTCCAAGTCCGATTGTTATCAAACCTATCGCGCGTACAGCGCTTATTTAAGGAGTAAAGTCAAATGAAAATCAACCGTCGTAACTTTCTTTTCGGATCCGCCGCCGCGGCAACGCTTGCCGGAAGCAACACGAGCAAGATGGGCGTTCGCCCCCGCAAGCCGGGCGAGCCGATCAACGTCGCGATGATCGGCGTCGGCATTCAGGGCCGTTCCGCGCTGCTGCCGCAGTTCCTTGACCAGAAGAACGCGCGCGTCGCGCTGATCTGCGACTGCGACAAGACGCGCATGGAAGACTGCGTCAAGCGCGTCAACGACTTCTACAAGGACACGGCGTGCAAGGGTTGCACGGACTTCCGCGACGTCCTCAAGGATCCGACGATCGATGCGGTGTGCATCGCGACGCCGGACCACTGGCATGCCTACATCTGCGTCGAGGCGATGAAGCACGGCAAGGACGTCTACTGCGAGAAGCCGCTCACGTTCTCCATCGACGAGGCCCGCAAGGTCATCGCCGCCCAGAAGAAGTACGGCCGCGTCTTCCAGACGGGTTCGATGCAGCGCAGCTGGGCGAAGGTGAGCGAGTTCCGCACGGCAGTCATGATCGTCCGCAACGGCCTCATCGGCGACCTCAAGTACGTGGACGCCAACTACGGCATCGGCGGCAAGAAGCTCGGCGGGCCGTCCCATCCCGTCCGCTTCTTTGACGTCCCTGCGAATGCAGCAGCAGAGAGCGACGGCTATGAGCAACTCGGCGAAGCCGGCTGGAACATGTGGCTCGGTCCGGCCAAGTGGCGTCCGTACTCGAACCAGCTCGCGCCGAAGGGTGTGAACAAGTTCTATCCGATGTTCTGGCGCTTTGATGACGATATCGGTTCCGGATACAACGGCGACTGGGGCGCACACCATCTCGACATCGCCCAGTGGGGCATGGACATGGATGATGACGGTCCGTACAAGATCATCCGCTCCGACGAGCCGTATTCGACGGACCTCTTCCACGGCGGACGCCGTCAGTTCGGCATGAAGATGCTCTTCAAGTCCAAGAAAGACGGCAGCGACATCGAGCTCTATCATGGTCCGTTCGGCGTGTGGGGTACGGTCTTCTACGGTACGGACGGCATCGTCGCCGTCAACCGCGGAAAGATCGCCGTGTGGAAGGGCACTGGCCTCGTGAAACCGACGGAGGAGATCCGCAAGGGCCTGCAGGACGTCACCTTCATGAAGGACAAGATCGTCGCCGAGTCCGTCGGCAAGGACTACGGCACCGATTCGTCCGCGAAGGTCGACAACAAGCTCGCCGCAGCCGTCGACAAGCTCATCAAGACCTTTGACCTCGCCAATGCGAAGCTGCAGGTCTACAAGAGCGAGAACCAGGTGAAGAACTTCTGCGAGTGCGTCGAGTCGCGCGAGATGACAATTTCGCCGGCCGAAGTCGGTGGACGCAGCGCGACGCTGTGTCTCCTCTGCAACATGAGCTACCAGTACGACACGGGCTTTGACTGGGATGGCAAGAAGATGGACTTCGCCGGCAGCACGGCGAAGCGCCTGCCGCTCGGCCGTGCCGACTATCGTGGCTGGGACATCGTGGTCTAAGTTAAAAGTTAGAAGTAAGAAGTTGAATTTTGACTTTTGAGGTGAAAATGAACAGAAGAGAGTTTTTCAAGGGAGCTGCGGCACTTGCCGCCGTGGCTCCTCTTGCCTCGAAGGAGGCGCTGGCGCATGCGGCCAAGCCCAAGGCCGGCAACAATCCGATCTGGCTGATGACGAGCGCCTTCGCGTCGGACCCCGACTTCGAGTCCGTCGTCGAACGCGCGAAGAGCGTGGGTGCGCAGGGCCTCGAGCTGTGCGTCTTCCGCCGGGACACTGACCGCCAGGACCACATCGCCACGCACCTCGACTACGACAACTTCACGCCCGAGCGCGCGAAGCGCGTCATCGAGATCTGCAATGCGGAAGGGCTGCGCATTTCCGTCGGCGCCTACGACAACCTCATCGGCGCGAAGACGGAAGAGCTCCAGCGCATCAATCAGAACCACATTCTGAAGCTCATCCGCATCGCGGCGATGCTGGGCGGCGACGCGAATGATGTCGTCTGCGGCACGTTCGTCGGCTACGATCACGTCCTGGGCCGCACGGATGGCGGGTTCGAGAAGAACCTGTTCAAGTTCAAGAAGGTCTTCCAGCCGATGCTGAACTACGCCAAGTCCCTCGGCGTGACGGTCTGCGTCGAGAACTGCCCGATGGAGGGCTGGCTCCCCGTCACGGCCCCTGACGCCTACAACAACCTGTCGGGGTGCCTGGCGGCCCGCAAGCTGATGTATGCCGTCCTGGACGACGACAGCGCGCTTCAGGAGACGTACGATCCGTCGCACGACGTCTGGCAGCACATTGACCCGTCCGAAGTCATCGCCGCGATGGACTTCCGGAAGCTCCGCCGTGTCCACATCAAGGGCACGCGCAACTTCACGAACGACGCCGAGGCCGTGCACTGGGGTCGGCTTTACCCGCAGCAGTCCGTCAATGCGGCGCTGGCGAAGAAGGCCGGCGTGCCGCTTCCGGCGAACGAGTGGGACCGCATGAGCTACGAGCCGCGTCTGCCGGGCTTCGGCGGGAGCGACTCGTGCGATTGGACGAAGTTCCTCGAGACGCTGATGGCGAAAGGGTTCAAGAACCCGTTCGTCATCGAGAACGAGGGGTGGAACAGCTCGCACACCGGCAACATGGGCGCGACGCTCCAGGGCTTTCGTGCGACGATTCTCAACACGGCGCCGGTCGTATGGCCGCTGGGACCGAACGGTTACGCTTTCGACAAGAGCGTCTTGAAACCGATGACGATTCCGAACGTCAATCCGAAGGTTGTGACAATCAAGGACCTGACCTAAGGTCAGTCCTCATCTGGAATATTCCAGTTCATACTCGATCCCTTGACATCAACGGGGATCGAGTATTCTTTTTCCGGCTCAGGTTTGACTTGAGAAGGGGCCGGACGAGAAGGGCGAGACTTGGTGTTCTTGACCGGTTCTTCGTCATCCACGCGAGACCTGAGAGCTTTCACCTCTTCGAGAAGGTCGTCCAGTTCGTAGTCTTCAGCCTCTTCGACATCCTCTTCATAAGTCTCTTCTGGAGGTGTCGCAGTCTTCTTTTTGGGCGCATAATACTCTGGATAGTGTTTCCGACGGTAGGCT
The DNA here is from genome assembly GCA_016303225.1 of Kiritimatiellia bacterium. Lineage (GTDB taxonomy): Bacteria > Verrucomicrobiota > Kiritimatiellia > RFP12 > UBA1067 > UBA1067. The sequence continues at coordinate 22,618 of JAEDMC010000008.1, read as the reverse complement.
TCAAGTTCGGCCTGACGTTGGCGCTCCTTTTCAAGAGAAGCCTTTTCTTTTTCCGCGGCGAGAAGGGCCTTAAGACGCTTGATCTCGAGTTCTTCAGCCGTAGGCCCCTTTGGAGTTGCCGCCTCAATGGCGGCCTTCTGCGCTTTCTCGGCTGCTTCCTTGGCGGCCTGTTCGGCCTTGGCCTGATCCTCGGCCAGTTTTTTCTGCATAGCATCCATCTTGGCCGTTAAGGCAAGGATGGCTGCGCTGTCCTGAGGTGGCTGGACCACAACCGGCGAACTGGTATGCTCACGGTTCATCGCGAGCTCAACCATCCGATCGTTCAGCGCCTGATTGCGAGCGCTGATGTTCATGATCAGCAGAACAAAGACCGCGACAATACCAACCATCAGCGTAATGAAGAAAATGCAAAGCGCTGTCATTCGCTTTTGCGCCTTGGCTTGTTCGGCGTCAACGTATTGTTGGAAAGCTTTCAACACAGGAAAGTCATCCAGCGCTCCATCCTGGCCGTAAACGCTCATCGCGTTCGTCATTTGTGGATCAACATCGGGCATTCCGTTCGGTGTATTCATAGACTTACTTATTACGCACAATCGGTGTTATGTAAACTAGGTCGATCACCTTGCAAATATGTACCAGTTGGTGATTATCTTATCCCCAAACTTCTGCATGGCATCAAGGATTCGAACAATTTTTGTATTAGCATCGGCAAAAATGAGACACGTGTCTGTTTTCTCATATTTCAACGCGTCGGCAAATGAAATCTCACGCGGGATAAGATTGGGGTCAGTACCTTCGACATTCCAGTCTTCTTCAATGTAAACGAGTTTGTCCGGATCGCCGATCGTCAGTTCAAAGGGCTGAACCAGACGTTCCTTGCGATCGCGCCATTTGACGAGTGGTAGAAAGGACCGGTAAAAGAGATTGCTCACGCCATTCAACTTGACGCGTGTGGAGTCAATGGTGGATATGGCGCCAGCAACAGACGTAGCTTCCGCGACCGTCATACCTCTGTCAAATCCAAGCAGGACGTCGAGTTCGCTCTTTTCAGATTCGGCCTTCAACTGTTTAATGAGTTCGACGGCATTGCCGGACTTTGCGGTCAAATGAAGACTCTTGGGCATGGTCTTCTCATCCCAGCTGACAGTAAACTTGACACGCTCGCCCTTCTTCAGCTTTTGCTTGGCGGTAAAACTGTTGTAGACGAGCCCCTGTCCGTATATGCCATTATAGACAATCGGAGATTGCGCGAGCGTATAGGACGAAAAGACGGAACTGGGCATGTTCGTCTCGGCGTCACAAAGTCCGTTGGACAACCGCGTGCCACCCGTATAGATCGGCTCCGAGTCCTTCAGCCCTTCCGGCATGTGGCCGTCAATATAGGTGTCAAGTGCGGGCTCGAATTTAATTGCGCAGCCGACCGGCCAAAGACGACACTTTTCCCCGTCCGTTGGCTTGCCACGCGGCAAGCCGGCTTTCTCCAGCTTGGAGCAAAACGAGTCGATCGACTCATCCAGCAAGAACATCGTCTCATAGTCACGGTCGGTGTTCTTCCCAGCAAAGAAAAACTCGACGGCAGTCCCCTTTTCCACGCCTGTCGCGGTCGCAGTAAATGTCAAAGCGGCAGCGATGAGCGAGCAAAGCATCAGCGGACAAACTCCTTCATGGCACGCTTGAAGCCTTCGGCGCTGCGGGCAATGATCGCCTCGTCGACACTGCAGCTCAGGCGCACGTAGCCTCCGAAGCCAAAGCCCCTTCCTGGAACAACGAGAATACGTTCCTTGAGCAAGGCGTCGACAAAGACGGAATCGTCTTCGACCGGACTCTTCGCAAAGAAATAGAAAGCTCCCTTCGGCATCTCGAATTCGATGCCAGCGTCGGACAGGACCTTGGCCATCAGCTTGCGGCGACGGTCATAGATCTCGAGGTCAACGGTGGCGTCGATAAGCGCTGCCGCAAGGCGCTGTCCGATGACCGGCGCGTTGACGAAGCCGAGCGTGCGGTTTGTCAGCGTCACGGCAGCGATGAGCGAGGCCTGGTCAGGCATCTCGGGATTGGCAAGGAAATAGCCGATGCGTTCGCCAGCTAGGGACAGTGTCTTCGAGAACGACCCGAGAACACAGGCAAACTTGGTCAGCGGCAGAACGGCAGGAACCTTGACGCCGTCATAGGCGAATGCACGGTACGGCTCGTCGCTCAAGAGGAAGAGCGGACGTTCCCTGGTCTCGTTGACCTTGTCGACAAGCGCGGCAATCGCCTTCAGATCGTCCAAACTGTAAATGCAGCCCGTCGGATTGTTCGGCGAATTGACGATGATGGCGCGCGTCTTCGGCGTGATTGCACGGGCGATGGCGTCGATGTCGGGACGAAATGTCGGCGGAAGTGACTTGACGGGCTTGAGGACGCCGCCGAAGTGTCCGCAATAGGCGCCATACTCCACGAAATACGGTGCAGGAGTGATGACTTCGTCACCTGGCTCGATGACCGCGCGGAAGAAAGCCACGAGTGCACCTGCAGCCCCCACGGTCATCACAATGTCCTTGCCGGCGACGGGCATTTCCTGTTGCTTGGAAAGGCATGCGGCCATGGTTTCGCGGACGGCGGGAATACCGGCATTAGGACAATAGCCAAGCCCAAGGGGCTTGACGGCTTCTGCGGCAATCTTCTCAAGCGCGTCCTTCGCCACCGCAGGCGGAGGGACGTCGGGATTTCCCAGCGAAAAGTCGCAGACGGCGTCATTGCCGAACTGTTTTTTCAACTCCAACCCCTTCTCGAACATCTTCCGGATCCAGCTGGAAGATGCCATAGACTTGGCAATCTGTGGTGTTACAGTCTGCATTTTCATTCCTCTTCCTGCGCCTCGTCAAACGTCATGTCCGGGAAGATGTCCTTTGCCGTCTTCTCGTAGTCGGGGAACTGGCTCACGACTGTTTTGACAATCTTGTTCGCACGTTCCGTTGCGCCGTTGACCTCGCTCCAAACAAGCCGCATCGTCAAAGCCGCACCAGTCATGGCGTTAGACCATTCAAGCAGGCTGCTGATACGGAACTTCGCACCTGGCATGCGAGAGTTGACGATAAAGGTGTTGATGAGCTCGTTCAGGTTCCCGTGGTTCTCGTTGTAGAATTTCTGCCAGGGAATGCGAATTTTCCCCTGCGTGCCCTTCTTGTACAAGACCAATTCCTTTTCATTGATGTCCTCAACCGTGCAGTTCTTGAGCTTGCTGCTCTTGAAAGCAAATCCCTTCGCGTTCTTGAGGAAGATATCCTGCACCATCTTCATGTCATTCACCTTGCGAATCTCCAGGTCAGCAGCGATCTGACCTTCGGGAGTCGTGAACTCGGCTTTCATCGCATTCAGCATGCGCAACGCGCTCTTCCAGTCCAGCTGACGGAAGCACCCTTGAGTGACGATAGCGTCGAACTTGGCCTTCGCCATCGCGGTTTCCTCCTCGATCTTGGCCTTGCGCTCCTTCTCCTGCTGTTTCTTGCGCTCCTCCTCCTCAGCCTGACGGCGAGCCGCTTCAGCCTCGCGCTCCGCCTTCAGCTTCTGGATGCGAATCTGCTTCTCGGTCTGTTCAATCGTCTTCGCACCCTTGTTCTTGATGAACGAGATGGCCTTACGAACGAATTCGACGTCCTTGGAGACCTTCAGCTGGTCGAACTTCTCAACCACCAAACGCGAGAGATCGGCGAGCTTTTCCATATTCGCCTGCGTGAGGCCCTTGATTTCGTCAGCCTCTTCGCAAGTCTTGACGACCGCTTCGGCGGCAACGCGGATGCGAATCGCACACGCCTGGCATCCGTACGCGCGCTCCCAAAGGTCGTTCATGGCGATGACCGCATGGTCGAAATCGGAACTCTTCGAGTCCTTCTTCTCAGCGGTTGGTTCGGCTGCCGATACGACGGCTGCAGCAGCATTCGTGGGCGCGACAGCCGCATTGGGATTCCGCAGCTTGTTCTGCAGGTTCTTCATCTGCTCTTCTATGAACGCCTGCCGGGCCTTGATATAGGCCTCGCCTTCAGGCGATGCTGGGTCTTTCTCGTCTTCCGTCGGATCACGGAACTTCGGCATAGACGTCATTGCCGCCATGGCGTTCTTCATCGCATCGGCCATCTTCAGCATGGTCTCGGCAGCAGCTGTCGCAACGTCATTCGTCGTTGCCGCCCCCGCAGCAGCCTGTTGCGCGGCGTTCGTCGATGCAATGGCATCCAGAAGCTCCTTCGTCGGCCCGGGTTTCAACTGAGAACCGACATCATCCGGAAGGAGACTCATCAGCCGCTTGGTCGGCTTTTCGCATTCAGATACGGCTTGCGCAGCAAAGGAGTCGAATTCGTCTGCGAACTTGCGGGCATTGGTCATCGTGTCTCGGATTGCGGCACGGGCCTTGTCGATGCCGGCCGTAATCTGAGCCTGCTCCTCTGCGGCCCGAGACTTCTTGTCGGCAATCTGATACCAGACCAGGCCTCCAATCACGGCCGCAACGAGCAAAATGACGCCGGCAATTGCCCCGAAGACCTTTGCTCCAAGATTGCCGCTTTCCTCCTCATCCTCGTCTTCATCGGCAGGAACACGAGAACGCTTCCTGTTTACCGCGGGTTCTTCTTCGTCCTCCTCGGCAAGCTTCTTAACGGTCGTCCCGCCAGGACGCTTCATCATCATGCGGCGACCGCGAACGGTCGTCATGCGGCGGGGGCCGGCGGCGGTCGCAGCCGGTGCAGCAGGAGACTGAGATGTCAGCCTCGCCGTCAAGCCGGACGTCAAGACGTTCTTGAAGGCCTCAAGCAACGCCTCAAAACTCGGGAAACGATCTTCCTTGTTGAGGGCGAGCATCGTCATCACGAGATTGTCGATGGCGGGGGTAAGGTCGGCACGGACCTCGCTCGGCTTTTTCGGCGGCGCCTCAAAGCGCTTCTTAATGACCGCAATCGTATCTTCGCCTTCGAACGGCGCAACGCCGGTGAGCGCATGATACAGCGTACCGCCCAGCGAATACATGTCGGCTCTAAAGTCAACAAGTTCCTTCTTGACCTTCTCGGGCGAGATGTAATACGGCGTTCCCCAGATCTCGCTTGTGTCCTTCTGCATCGCCGCCAGGCCAAAGTCGACAAGCTTGGCATTGCCGTTTGCATCCAGCAGGATGTTCTCCGGCTTCACGTCGCCATGGACATAGCCCTGGTCCGAAGCGCATTGCAAGGCCTGAGCGACCTGCTGGCAGATCTTGATGACGCGCGTCACGTCCGTCTTCCCCTTGCTCGCGTTCATGATCGAGTAGAGCGAGCCGCCGGTGACAAGCTCCATCGCCATGTACGGCATGCCGTTGCAGATGCCGTAGGAATAGATTTGCGCGATGTTCGGATGAATGAGACGCGCAACCGACTGCGCCTCCTTCTTGAACTTCTCGACGAACTCGGGATCGTCACCGTACTCCTTGAGCATGACCTTGACGGCAACAGGCCGATCAAGCATCTTGTCGCGTCCCATGTAGACGCCGCCCATGCCGCCCGTCCCGAGCTCGCGCTCGAGCAGGAAGTTTTCGTTCTCTCCAAAGACTCCGGGAGTCTGAATCAGCGGTTCGCTCATCTTATGATCCTCCATCCGTTGATCGGCCAAAACACGACAGACGCGCATCCCCGCAGGTTCTCGGCCGGAACCGGCCCCCAATAGCGGCTGTCATAACTGTTGTTGAAATTGTCTCCGCATGCGAAGTACTGCCCTTCGCCCATCGTCACCTCGGCGGGGAATCCCTCGACCGGATGTTCGAGGAGATACGTCTCGCCCGGACGCGCCTTCATGCGCTTGATGTAATGCGTGCCCTGCGGGAGACGCTCGATTCCCGTGGTCGAGAAGATCATCACCTCGCCGACCTGGGGCTTCACGAAATTCCATTTCCAGCGATTGACGAAAATGAAATCGCCCGTCGTGACCGCACCCTTCCAAAGCGTTTCGCCCTCCCGGACGACGCGCCCGGCCAAATCGCGGCAAGCGTCTGTCGGCAGCTTGATCGTCTGAGGGGAAACGCCGACGCGTATGGCCGCAAAGCCGTCCCGCAAGTCGGCGCAGCGGACCGTTCCCGTCGCCGGAGCCTTGTGGTCCACAACGCGTTCGCCGGTCCAGGCCCACTTGAGAATCGACAGCGGGAACGCATCCCAGGCCGTCTTTTCCACGCCGGCTGTCGTGTGATACCCCCAGAGCGTCTCCTGCATCGAACCTGTCGGGATCTTGAACGGCTCGTAGAAATAAGCACGAAAGGCCATCGCGACCGAAATCGCGACGACCAACGTGTCGAGCCACTCCTTCCCGTAATCCTGAAACGTTTTCTTCAACCTACACCTACACCTTCAACCTACACCCAAATCAGGTGCGGTAGTTGGGGGCTTCCTTGGTGATCGTGATGTCGTGCGGACGTGCCTCGCGAAGGCCGGCCGCAGTGACGCGGTAGAACTTGCCCTTCTCGTGCAGCTCCTTGATCGTCTTGCAGCCACAGTAGCCGAGTGAGGCGCGCAGACCGCCGCAGAACTGCGTCATGATCGCACGGACGCGGCCCGAGTACGGAACCATGCCCTCAATGCCCTGCGGCACGAGGTTCTCCTCGGACTCGTCATCCTGGAAGTAACGCGCACGCGAGCCCTTGCCGTTCTTCAAGGCCGCCATCGAGCCCATGCCGCGATAGACGACATACTGACGCCCGTTCGAATAGATCTTCTCGCCCGGAGACTCTTCCGTGCCCGCCAGGACGGACCCGAGCATCACCGAGTCGGCGCCGGCCGCCAGGGCCTTCGGTACGTCGCCCGAAAGCTTGATGCCGCCGTCGGCGATGACCGCGACGCCGCTGCCGCGAAGTGCCTTCGCCGCGTTGTAGACGGCCGTAAGCTGCGGAATGCCCACGCCGCAAACGACGCGCGTCGTGCAGATGGACCCCGGGCCGATGCCGACCTTGACCGCGTGCGCACCCGCCTTCGCGAGCGCCTTCGCCGCCTCGCCCGTCGCAATGTTGCCGGCGATCACGTCGATCTTCGGGAAGTTCTTGACGATGTACTTCGTCATGTCCATGATGCCCTTGGAATGGCCGTGCGCAGAGTCGACCACCACGACGTCAACGCCGGCCGCCGCCAGCTTCTCAAGGCGCGAAATGTCGCCCTTGCCGCCGGAGACGGACGCCGACACACGCAGACGGAACTTGTCGTCGCAGTTGTAGCCGGACGCAGAGTTCTCGACAATGCGCGCAACATCCGTGAACGAATAGAGACCGACGACGCGGCCGTTCTTGTCCACGAGCGGGAGCTTGCCGATCTTCGCCTTGCGCATGAGGTCATAAGCCTTCTTGAGCGTCGTAGCCTTGTCGCCGGTGATCGGGCACGGCTGCATGACATCCCTCAGCTTCGCCGCGTTCATCGGCGCAAAGCGCATGTCGGACGAGGTGATCATGCCCACCAACTTGTCATCGGAGTCCAGAACCGGAAAGCCGTTGAACTTCAGCCCCATACGCTTCTTCTCGCTGCGAAGGAAGCTGATGTCGTCGTTCGCATGGAAGCAGACCGGCGCGGCGATGAGCCCGTTCAGGTGGTTCTTCACCTTCGCGACTTGCGCCGCCTGGTCGTCTTCCTCAAGATTCTTGTGGATGCAGCCAATGCCGCCCGCGAGCGCCATCGCAATCGCCATCGGCGCCTCGGTGACCGTGTCCATCGCCGCCGACATGAACGGCACTTTCATCTTCGTGCGGCTCGTCAGCTTGGTCTCAAGCGACGTGTCGTCCGGAAGGAAATCCGCATACTGCGTGACCAACGTCACGTCATCATAAGTGAGACCTTCGTACGGGAAGGTCTTCATAAAGCCGTCAAGATACTTATTCATTGCGCACCATGCCCTTTTTAGGGCACATTATACGCTTTTTTAGCGGTAAAATCAACCGGACGAGGCCTAGCTGGCTGCAGCCGAAGCGACGGCTTCGGCCGCCAGGCGCTCGATCGCAGCATAGTCGCCGACGGCCAACGCGTCCTTCGGAACAATCCACGTACCGCCGCAGCAGATGATTTCCGGCACCGCCAGATACTCGGCCACATTGGTCGGCTTGACACCGCCCGTCGGCATGAACTTGACACCCGTGAAGCGGAACGCCCCGAGCAGGTTCTTGATCATCTTGACGCCGCCTGCGGCCTCGGCCGGGAAGAACTTCACCATCTTGCAGCCCGCCGTCAGCGCCTGCGAAAGCTCGCTCGCGGTCGCAATGCCCGGACAGAACGGCAGGTCCTGCGTCTTCGCCTCGGCGACCACGGCAGGATCGAACCCCGGCGCCACGCCGAAGGCCGCCCCCGCCGCCTTTGCGGCCTTGAGCTGCTCGACTGTCAGGAGCGTCCCCGCGCCGACGACCGCCTCCGGCACCTCGCGGCGGATCGCCGCAATCGCCCCGGCCGCAGCCTGCGTGCGAAACGTCACCTCGAGGACGGGAAGACCACCCTTCACGAGAGCCTTCGCGAGCGGCACCGCCTGCGCCTCGTCCTCGATGACAATCACCGGGATGATCTTCGCATCGCCCAACGTCTTCACCATATCCAGCATCACTTGACCTCCATTGCAATTTTCTTCATGAGCTTCGCGTCCGAATCCGACACAGACTCGGGTTTGTAGTCCAGCTTGAAAAGATCGGCACCGAAAAGCTTGCGCGCCCAGACGAGCGCCTGAAAGTACGTGCCCTTGCGTCCCAGATGGAAAACGTCGCAATTCGGTTCCCATTCGTTGCGGACATTGCGCTTGAAGTGATCGCACTCCTCCTGTCCGCCGCCGCCGACGACATCCCCGCCGAAGGAATGGTCCGTATACCGGACAGGCAGCTTCCGTCGCCATTCCTGCACCGCCGTCCCGAACGGAATGACATCAAGCCCGTGCTGTTTCGCGAACGCGGCATAGGCGTCATGAAGCTTGTCGTACATCTGATTCTGATCAATGCCCCACTTCTTCAGCCGCTTGTCCCACGGCGTATAGCTCCATGTCTCCTGCATCAGGATCTTCGCCTGCGGCGCCAGCTCATGGATCTTCGCAATCAGATTGTCGCCATACGGATGATAGGACTCCGGCTTCCAGCTCTCGTGACTTCCCTGCTGGACCGTGACGATGTCCCACTTCGTCCCGGCGACGACCTCCAGCACGTTCCGCTTCGCGCCGTCGACGATGCGCTTTCCGCGGACGACGCGATCGTAGCGATAGGGACGAAACGTCCGGTCCGTGACGTTCGTCGCATTCGTCCAATGCTTCTTCAGCGTGCAGCCGCCGATGTAAAGGGACGCGAGGTCGAGCTTCTCTCCGCTCTCTTCGGCGATCTTCGGCAAATGGTTCAGCACGCAGATCGAGAAGCTGTTGCCGATCATCAGCACCTTGACGGTCTCACAGTCCTCATTTGCCTTCTCCTCGATGGTCGCGCAACCGGACGCAAAAGCAATCGAGGCGACAGCCAAACAATTCAACAATCGAACAATCAAGCAGTTTTTCATGCCATTCTCCTCAGGATCACGCCCTTGAGATAAAGTCCCTCGGAGAAGTTCAACGCCACGGGATGATCCGCACCCTGCCGCGTCCGTCCGATCATCTGAAAATCGCGGTGCGCATCCACCGCCGCCTCCGCGAGCACCCTGTCGAACAGTTCGGACGTCATCGCGCCCGAGCAGGAGAACGTCGCCAGAATCCCGTTCGGCTTTAAGAGCTTCATCGCGAGAAGGTTGATGTCCTTGTAGCCGCGTGCTGCCTTCTCGACCTGAGACTTGGTCGCCGCGAACTTTGGCGGGTCCAGAACGACGAGATCAAACGTCCGCCCCTCGTCGCGGCACTTGCGCAGATAATGGAAGACGTCCGCCTCGACATAGCCAAACCGTCTTCCGTCTTCGGTCATCCGTCCTTCGCCAAGCGTCAACTCTTCGTTCTTCTTCGCCAACTCCAGCGCATCGTGCGAGATGTCGACCTGCGTCACGTGCTTCGCACCGCCCGCCGCGGCGGCGAGACCGAACCCGCCCGTGTAGCAGAAGCAGTTAAGCACCTCGCGGTCCTTCGCCAGCGCGCCAACGGCCGAACGCGCGTCGCGTTGGTCGAGATAGAAGCCGGTCTTGTGTCCATTCCTGACGTCAACGAAATACCGAATGTCACCTTCACGAATCTCAATCAGCTCAGGCGGTTCCTCGCCAGCCAACACGCCAAAACCCGCGACCCCTCCGCGTCTCTGCGTCTCTGCGTGAGACAACAGACCCTCCTTTGCCCTTACGTCCACATCTGTCCGCTCGGCAACACCCTTCGCTCCCGGCAAACCCTTCATCAACGCATGGACAACGGTCTGCTTCCAATGCTCCGCGCCGGCACTCGTCAGCTGACAGACGACATATCCGTCATAGTAGTCGGCGACAACGCCGGGGAGTCCGTCGGATTCGGCATTGATCACGCGACAGGCGTTCGTCGTCGACTCCGGCGCGAAGAACGCCGCGCGGCGCGAAATCGCCTGCGCCACCAGCTCCGCAACATAAGCGCCATCCGGCACCCGTTTCGGATCAAAGGAGAGCATTCTGACGCGAATCTGACTCGCCGGCGAAAAGCTGCCATAGCCGAGCATTTCGCCTTCGGCGCTCACGACTTCAACGGTTTCGCCGACGCCCGCCTCGCCAAAAGCAATCGCCCCTGAAAAAATCCAGGGGTGATGCTTGCGGACGCTCCAGTCGCGCTTCGGCTTGAGGACAACCCTGTTCACCGCACGCGCTTGATCGCACCGAACTTGCAGACCTGCGAGCACTGCTTGCAGCCCGCGCAGAGCGAGGCGTCGATCTTCATCTGGAAGAATCCCTTGCGGATTTCCTTGCCGCGCGTCATCGCGGGGCACCCCATCTTGAAGCACGCGCCGCAGGCCTTGCACTTGGTCTCGTCGACCTCACAGAGCCCTTCCTTCATGAGCTTCGCCGCAATGCGGCACGGCGCATAGGCGATGACGAGCGCGGGCTCGTTCGAGTCCATCGCCTCCGCAAGCGTCTTCTCCAGCGCCGCGAGATCGTCCGCCGACACCGTCACGACGCGCTTGTAGCCGCACGCCTTGGCGATCGCGTCGATCTCGACGACCGGCGCGGGATTGCCGTCCAGCGTTTTGCCGGAGCCCGGATTGTCCTGATGCCCCGTCATGCCGGTGATGCGGTTGTCGAGGACGATTGTCGTCACCGGCGTCCCGTTGTAGAGCGCCGAGAGAATGCCCGTCATGCCGCTGTGGAAGAACGTCGAGTCGCCGAGAACCGCGCAGATGCGCCCCTTGAGACCCGCCTTCTTCATGCCCGCCGCGTTGCCGATCGACGCACCCATGCAAATGGTCGAGTCCATCGCGTTGAGGGGCGGAAACGCGCCAAGCGTGTAGCAGCCGATGTCGCCAGTCACCGTCGCCCCGAGCTTGTGCAGGACGTAGAAGACGCCGCGGTGTCCGCACCCGGAGCACAGCACCGGCGGCCTCCGCGGCAACTCTGAAACTTGGGATTTGAAATTTGAAGTCGCTTTAGCGCGCGGGACGTCCTTGAGAATCTCATGACGGAGGTTCTGCAGACGGTCGGCGTTGAGCTCGAGCATGTTGAGCTCGGTCTTGTGTTCGACGACCTTGATTCCCATCGCCTTGATCTGGTCTTCGAGGAACGGATCGAGCTCCTCGACGACCAAGAGCTTCTTCACGCTCTTCGCGAACTTCGCGACCAAAGCCTTCGGCAGCGGATTCGTCCACCCGAGCTTGAGGATGTTGCAGTCCGGGAAAATCTCCTTCACGTACTGGTACGCCACGGCAGAGGTGACGATGCCGAGGCCCTTCGCCTTCGCGGAGATCTTGACGCCCTTCGACGGCTTCACGACGCGGTTGAACTTCGACGTGCAGGCCATCTTCTCCATCGCCGCGGTGCGCTTCTGCGCGTTAAGGCGCTGCGTCGGCGCGAACGCCGGCACGGGGATGTTCTTCTGGATGTTCTTCACATACGGGATGAGCGGATGAGGTGCAGGCTTGAAGTCGCCGAGTTCGACCATCGACGAGCTGTGGCTCGTGCGGGTCGTCAGGCGGATTATGACCGGCACCTGGAACTTCTCCGACAGCTCGAACGCCTTCACCGTCATGTCATACGCCTCCTGCGAGTCGGCCGGCTCCAGGAGGAGCGCACGCGCGAACTTCGCGAGATTGCGGTTGTCCTGCTCGTTCTGCGAGCTGTGCATGCCGGGATCGTCCGCGGAAACGAGGACAAAGCCGCCGAGAGGGCCGACGTAGGTGAACGTCATGAGCGGATCCATCGCCACGTTGAGGCCGACGTGCTTCATCGCCGTCAGGGCCCGCGCGCCCGCCATCGAGGCACCGATCGCCGTTTCGACGGCGACCTTCTCGTTCACCGCCCACTCGCACTTGATCGTGTCCTTGAACTTCGCGATGTTCTCGAGAATCTCCGTCGAGGGCGTGCCCGGATAGGCTGACGCCACCACACAACCCGCCTGCGCCGCCGCATGGGCGACCGCTTCATTCGCACTGAGGAATTTCTTCATTTCTTCGCTTCTCCTAGAAAAATGTTCGGATATTTTAGCACAATCAGTGCTCCTTGATGGTGCCCTTCAGAACCGCGATGAAGGCGCCCTGCGGCACGTTCACGTGGCCGAACTCCTTCATCCGGGCCTTGCCGCGCTTCTGCTTCTCGAGGACCTTCATCTTGCGCGTCACGTCGCCGCCGTAGAGCTTGGCGAGAACGTCCTTGCGGAACGGACGGATGTCCTCGCGCGCGATGATCTCGCGACCGATCGCAGCCTGCACCGGAATCTTGAACTGGTGCGGCGGAATCGTCTCCGCGAGCGCCTTGCACATCTGGATGCCGCGCGCACGCGCCTTGTCGCGGTGCACCATCGTCGCAAAGGCATCGACCTGCTCGGAATTGAGGAGAATGTCCATGCGGACAATGTCCGACACCTGATAGCCCGCCGGCTCGTAGTCCATCGACGCATAGCCGTGCGAGACCGACTTCAGCGTATCGTGGAAGTCGATCAGGATCTCATTCAAGGGCAACATGCAGTGCAGCATCACGCGCTTCGCGTCGATCGTCTCCGTCCCCTCCACGACGCCGCGGCGGTCCATCACGATGCGCATCACGTCGCCGATCGACTCGGACGGCGTGATGATGCGCGCCTTGAGTATCGGCTCGGAAATGGTCTCGAACGCGGACGGATCGGGCATCTGCAACGGATTGTCGAGATCGCGCTCCGAGCCGTCCTTCATCTTCAGCTTGTAGACGACGCCCGGGCTCGTCGAGATGATGTCCAGCCCAAACTCGCGCCTGAGGCGTTCCTGCACGATCTCCATGTGGAGAAGCCCGAGGAAGCCACAGCGGAATCCGAAGCCTAGCGCCAGCGAGCTCTCATGGTGGAACGTGAACGCCGCGTCGTTCAGATGCAGCTTCCCCAGCCCCGCCTCGACCTTCTGGAACTCGTCCGTCGACATCGGATAGATGCCGCAGAAGACGGTCGGATGAATGTCGTGGAATCCGGGCAGCGGCTCCGTCGCGCCAAGACGCGACGTCGTCACCGTGTCGCCGATCTTGATCTCGCTCGGATCCTTCACCGTGCCGACGATGTAGCCGACCTCGCCTGCCGAAAGCCACTGGACCGGCTTCTTCGTCGGCGAGAAGATGCCGACCTCGTGCACGGTCGTCGACACGCCCGAACCCATGAACGTCACGTTCTGTCCGGCGGAAATCGACCCGTCCATCACGCGGACGTAGGTAATCACCCCACGGAACTCGTCAAAGACCGAGTCAAAGACGAGCGCCCTCAGCGGCGCGTCCGTCCCGCGCGTCTCCGGCGGCGGAATGCGCTTCACGATCGCCTCGAGGACGTCAGGGCACCCGACGCCCGTCTTCGCGGAAACGAGCAGCGGATCGTCCATCGGAATCGCCAGGATGTCCTCGACCTCGCGCGAGACTTCCTTCACGTCCGCACCGGGAAGGTCCACCTTGTTGAGAACCGGCACGATCTCCAGCTTCGCGTCCTGCGCAAAATAGGTGTTCGCGACCGTCTGCGCCTCGACGCCCTGCGCGGCGTCGACGACAAGAAGCGCACCTTCGCACGCGCCCATGGAACGGCTGACCTCGTAGGCGAAGTCAACGTGACCGGGCGTGTCCAGCAGGTTGAAGAGGTAGGTCTTGCCGTCCTTCGCCTCGTAGTGCATCGACACCGGATGCGACTTGATCGTAATGCCGCGCTCGCGCTCCAGGTCCATCGCGTCCAGCGTCTGCTCCTTGAGCTCGCGCTGCGAGATGGCATGCGTCAGTTCGAGAATGCGGTCAGAAAGCGTCGTCTTCCCATGGTCGACATGGGCGATGATGCAAAAATTGCGGATGTTCTCGAGCTTCACTTAGTGCTCCTCAAGCCAGCGCTTGATGACGGATGCCTCGTCAGCATCCAGAATTCCGCACCCAGTTCTGATTTGGTATAGGCCACGATGCAAATCTCCTGATCTTTAAGTGGATATTATATCATATCTTCACTTCTCGAGGTCCGTCCGTCTTCGTTCCCGTGAACTCGCACATCGTCGCCTCTCCTTCGTGATTGATGCCGCGCGGCGCTATGACTTGCCACGCGGTCATGAATAGAATCTTGACGTCCAGCCAGAGCGACCGGCTGTCGACGTAATCGACGTCGTACCGAAACTTCGTCTCCCAGTCGAGCGAGTTACGTCCGTTCACCTGCGCCCAGCCGGTGATGCCGGGCAGCACCTCATGCCGCCGGTTCTGCTCGTGCGTATAGCGGTCCAGGTACCGGACCGGCAGCGGACGCGGCCCGACGAGCGACATCTCGCCCTTCAGGACGTTCCACAGCTCCGGCAGTTCGTCCAGCGACGACGCGCGCAGGAACCGTCCGAACCTTGTCAGCCGCGTCTCGTCCGGACCGTCCCCCTCCAGCATCGAACGGAACTTGCGCAACGTAAAGGTTCGTCCGTTCAGTCCTGCACGGTCCTGTGCAAACAGGACCGGACGTCCGAGCTTCAGCCAAACCGCCAGCGCCACTACGCCCGCAACCGGCAGCCACAGCGGCGCGAAGACGATGACGATCAGCAAATCGAAGATGCGTTTCATAACAGACACTTCGACTCCCGCATCCGCCGGTTACTGATTTTCCATATAGTAATGATCGAGAGAGAAGTCGCTCCCATAAACGACTCCGTGCGAGACGTCAATGTTGAAATAGAGCGCCAAACTAATCGCATGACGTCCCCTCGGCGCTAAAACGACCGAAGCGAGCGCGTTGAGTGTCTTGCCGTCCGCCGACAACTCGTAGGGCACGAGCACCGTTCCCGCTGTCGCCGAGGCCTTCGCCGCGCCGTTCTCGAAGAACGCGACGGACATGTTGCCGTTCTTTCCATAAGTCAGGACGAGGAAGCAGCCGTCAAGATCGTAATTGTCATCCTGATAGTCCCACCCGCGTTCCGTCCAGTCGGACATATCCAACTCGACTTGCGTCCCCTCGCCAATCGCCGGACATAGCGCCGTCCCCGCCGCGCGCGACCAGACGTTCTGAACGCCGAATGCTTGATTTTCATCTTCCCAATAATCACGTCCCCACGATTCAATATCGAACCCAGAGGACAACCCTCCGCCTTCAATGACACCAAACACCACCCCGTCAACCTCATGCGGACACAGTGTAAATTCAAAATGTTCCTTCCACGTTCCCCCCCGATCGCTCCCCGCATCGTTGTACTCGAAGTAAAATCCTTCATCAACTGTTCCGCGTGATAATTTCAGCTTCTTAGAACCTGAGAGAAGCTTGTATTCTCCCGCTTCTGACCACTTTAGCGTTATGTCGCCTGAGCTGGAGATCGTTGCCACTATTCGCTGATTTAAATCATTCTCTTCAGCCATCACCATCTCAAAGCTCCCGACCACCCACTCCGGCAGCGGCTGGACCTCAAGCGTAAAGGTCGAGGTCTTGCCGTTGACCGTCAACGAGACCGTGTACGTGCCCGCCTTCGTCACGCGGCCTTCGAGACAGCCCTTCCCCGCGTTGTACTTCATCCCGGACGGAAGGCCCGAGACCTTCAGCGAGCCGACGGCTTTGAGCATCAGCGACGGAACGTCGTCGTATTCCATCACGCCCGCCGAGATGACGTACTTCTCGCCACGTCCATTGCGCAGTGGCTCGCGGAAGCAGTCGTTCGCGCCCGTCAGGTTGTCGACGACAATCGTGAACTTCTTTTCAATGGCCTTCTTGACCGACGTGTTCGTGAGCTTCGCGGTGACGACGTACGTCCCCGGCTTCGTCGCCGTGCCGTAGATCGTGTTCGCCTCGGCGAGGACCGTCTTGTCCTTGTTGAGGACCTCCTTCGCCGTGAACTTGAGTCCGGCGGGAAGTCCCGAGACCGTAATCTTCGGCACGGAAACCGATTCGACGTCCAGTGCCAGCGTCAGCTCGCCCGCCGTGTTGAACACGGTCTCGGCAGCGTCGGACGTCACCTCGTTGCCGTCGACAACGAGCGCAATGCCCGTGTCTTCCGGCACCGGCAAGAAAAGCGCATAAATCGTCTCGTTTTCTGCCTTCGTCACATACGAATAGGACGCCGTGCGGAAATCGACAGCCCCCTCGAGCGGCACCGTGCAGGTCGAATCGCGATACCACCCCGCGAAAACGCAATTTTTCGCCGCCGTCGCCTTCAGCGTCACCTTCTTGCCCGCGGCATACGATCCGCCGCCCGTCACCTTGCAACCGTTTGTGAGCGCGCCATCGACGACCGCCATCCCCAGTGTCAGCGTTCGGTTCTCGATGTTGACCGTGATTGTCGCGGTCTCCTTCACGGCACCCTTCTTCAAGGTGAACGTCACCGTATAGGAGCCCGGCTTGGCCGTCGACGCCCCCTCGATTGAATATGGGACGCCGTTCTTGCCGCCAACGAGCTTCAGCCCTGCGGGAAGTCCCGATGCGGACAACGTCACGCCTTCGTCAAGTTCGGGGAGGATCGGGTCAATCCTTGTTCCCGCGATGTACACATAGGCATCGGAACGATAGTCGACTCCACCCACAATGAATTCGCTCTTGAGATTCGGAACCACGACCGTAAAAGCGAACTTCTTCGCCGTCTTCACGCTTGCGTTCTTAAGCGACAGCTCGACGTCATATCGGCCGGGTTTCGTCGGCCGCCCCGAGATCGTCAGAGTCTTCGCATTGAACTTGAGACCCGTCGGAAGTCCCTTCGCCGAGACGGTCGGGATGGAATGCGAATTGACCTTGACTTGCTTCGTCCAGTCACCATCCACGGTGAACACCTCGCCTGCAGAAATGTTCGCGACCGAGAGGTTGGCTTCGTCCTCCTCCTTCGTCATGAACTTGGCGACAATCTCGACATTCCGCGCCGGCGCAACATAGGAGACCGACGCCGTGCGGTAATCGGCACCCAGAATCTCAAGCGGAAGGCCTTCTTTCTCGTACCAGCCAGCGAACACGTACCCCGCCGCCGCCGTCGCTTTGAGCGACACCTTCGCGCCTGAGTCGTACGAGCCGCCGCCCGTCGCCGTGCCTCCTTCGCCCGCCATGACGGTCACCGAAGTCTTCATCTTGACCGGACGCCCCTGCCACGTGCCGGACTGGCAGATCTCCTCCCAGCCACGGTCTGGCGTCACGTAAGTCGTCACGTTCCTTAACCTCGGTGGCGGGTTGCCCACAGTCTCAACGTAGATGTCGCCATCCGGATACTCAAGCAGATCTGGGAAGTCATCGACGATCCAGTCCTTCCTTTGAGGGTCCGTTACCTCCGGCACGTCGCCGTTGAAGTACACGGCTGTCAGGGCGGAACAGTGCGCAAACGTCCAGTAGCCAAGCGATCCGAGAGTCGCGGGGAAGCGAACCGTCTTGAGTTGCGTATTGGCTCCGAACGCTGAACCGCCGACCGTCTCGAGCTGCGTCTGGGAGAAGTCAAGCTCGGCGAACGAGAAGTTTCCGGCTTTGTCCGCGCCCGTGCCGAACGCCTGTTCCTCGAGAGCGAGCAAGGACTGCGGGAACGTGACGGACGAAATCTTCACCATCTCGAGCGAATAGCAGCCGATGACCTTGACTCCCTCTGGAATCACCAGTTTCCCCTGGTTGCGGATTGAGAGTTGGAGCTTGTCCTCCCATGTGTCGATCAGCAGCCCGTTGTCCGTCACCTCGTAGCGCGGATTGCCATCGGCGACCTCGATCTTCGTCAGCGGATTCTGCCCGAATGCCGCGGGGCCCATCGAAATGACCGTGGACGGAAGCTTGATAGACGTAATCTTACCACTCAAAAAGACGTCCACGCCTATTTCCTCCAGACCCTCGTTCAGGACGACCGACTTGAGTTTCGGCATTGCGTCGAACGCCTCGTCCTCGATAACCCTGACCGAAGCGGGAATAACGACTTCAGTCACCAATGACTCCTTGGACGTCCCCGGGAAGTCAACGCCAATTGCCGTGACCGGATAGCCGTCATACGTCGACGGCAGCACCCACGATCCGCTCGGCATGCCGCTCGCAACGCCCATCAGCGTGATTCCGCCATCATCGTTGAAATCGTACCAGTAGGAAACCGCTCCCGGCGCGTAGGCAACGGGCACGCCCTGCCACATGCCAGGCACGCCCTGCCATCCCTGTCCCGGCTGGACATAGACCTTCACGTTCGTTGCACCACTAAAAATTTCACCGCCCCACACCTGCGGCTCCTCTCCCATGAACATCACCGTCAAACCCTTGCACCCCATAAAGGCACCCACACCGATACTCGTCACGCTCGAAGGTATCGTAACGGCGGTCAATCCATAGCATCCATCAAACGCTCCTTCGTCGACAACAGTCACGCTCCGAGACACGATCACCTCGCCATTCCGCCCAGGTGGGCAACAAATCAACACGCTCCCATCTTTATTATACAAAATTCCATCTTGCGAACTAAATACAGGGTTATCGAGAGCAACCTTTATCTCCCTCAACGCATCGCATCCTTCAAAAACATAAAAATATCCGCCATACATTCCCGATCCATAATCCTCGCTTCCCTCAAGATAAGTCACACTCGCAGGAATTGTCACGCTGGTCAAACTCGTACAATTTTTGAACGCATACTCCTCTATCTTAACCATCGTCGAGGGAATTATGACAGACGATAGACTCGTACACTCTTTGAATGCTTCCCAACCTATGATTGTCACACCCAACGGGATGCTTACTGATTTCAGTCCACTGCATTTTTTGAAAGCACAGTTTGGGATACTTGTCACACCAGATGGGATAGCTATTGTAGTCAGTTTCCTACATTTTGTAAATGCATACTCACCTAAGCTATTCACACTTGACGGAATTGTTATGGAAGTCAATTCGGTGCATTCATAAAACGCATAATCCCCAATGCTCGTCACGGGACAACCGCCGAGAAATGAAGGTATCGTTATCGCACCCGTCGTTGATCGAGAAATCGCAGACGAATAATACGATTCGCCTACTTGCGCATTACCACCGTTTATGACATAAGTCCATGTGATGCCAGTATTCGGATCTCTCCATGTATCCGCCAAAACCATCATCGGCAGCAACGCCATCGCCATCATCAGTTTCTTCATTTTCGTTTTTCCTTTCTCTTTCAAAAGTCAGGATCCGGTAAGGATTGTTGGATCCAGCATAAACGGAATGACACCGACGTGCACGATTCCGCTTTCGTCAGCCAGCGGCGGCATGAAGCCGTCTTGCACGACGATCTTACGGAAAAAGTCACCGCTTCTGCGCAAAGGAAGCGTCTCCTGATCCCGTTTTTCGCCATCGGAAATCGAAAAGGCGCTTTGCACATAGACCTTTTGCAATCCGAGGTTGACGACAAAATCAATCTCGTGCTGACGAACATCGCGCTTCCCGTTCACGTTGCCTTCTATGCTCACGACACCGACATCGACATTGCATCCGCGCGCGACAAGCTCATTGTAAATCGCATTCTCCATCAGGTGCGTCTTCTCCGTCTGCCGAAAGTTCAGCCGTGCATTCCTCAGCCCCAGGTCTTCGGCATAGTATTTTTCCGGATAATCGAGATACCGTCGTCCCTTCACGTCGTAACGCTGGGACTTGGAATACAGGAACGCGTCTTCAAGATAGTCAAGGTACTTCTTGAGCGTGCGGTCGCTCGTCGTCACGCCCATGACGGTCTTCAGCGAATTGACGAGCTTGTGCGGATTGGTCAGGCTCCCGACAGCGGAGGCCAGCACATCGACGACCTTGCCCAGCACGTAGTCGCCTTTCAGCTTGTGACGCTCGCAGATATCCCGCATGTAGACCTTACGGTGCAGATCCTTAAGATACTGGGCCCGCTCCGCGTCATCCTCTTCAAGCGTCGCCAACGGCATGCCTCCCCAAATCAGATACTGCTCCCATGCCTGCGCCTTCTCGACCTTAACCGCCGCAAGGTATTCGGAAAAGGAAAATGGATGCAGACGTATCTCGACACCTCGGTCGCGGAAATTGGTCGCGACATCCCGGGACAGCATCTTTGAATTGGAACCCGTCACGTAGATATCCGTCTTGGGCAACTTCACCAGTTCGTTCAAGACATCGTAAAACGTGACATAGGCAAAGGCACGGTCCTCTGCGTCAAGTTCCGAAAGCTTGACGGATGAATCCTTCACCTTCCGGCAAAGCTGGATCTCGTCAATGAAAACATAACGCGGCTTCTTGTCTCGCGGCAGACGAGACCGAATCTGTCTTCCGAGTTCAATGGGGTCGCGCAACCGCTTCTGCCGTTCGTCGTCAAGATTCACCTCGATGATGTGCGCGGCATCCACACCCTCTTTGCGGAGGAATCCCTTAAACAGGGTAAACAGGAGATGACTCTTGCCGCAGCGCCGTATTCCGGTAATAACCTTCACCAAGCCGTTCCCACGCTTGGAAACAAGCAGATTCAGATAATGATCACGACTGACATTCATTTCACATGTTCAAACTTCGCTGGAATCACATCTAACTTAGAACACCACAAGTATACCACATCCTTTGTGTCAATTCAACCATGCCCAACTGCTTCATCCCCGTTTTCCGTCCCAAAGCCCTCAGCAATTCTGCCTTAATGCCCACTTCCAGACTGGGACAACCTTGATGCCGTCATCAAGGTCGCGCTCGTCTTCCCAGGTGACAATGGTGCAGTCGGTGATGCCGGTCTCGGCCCGGGCCTGTGCGAGTGCAGCGTACTCGCGTTCGAACGTCGCCTTGTCGGACATCTCCCAAGTCACCTGTATGAGTCGCTTCTTGTGTGTCGCCGCGTCTGTGACGAGGAAATCGACCTCCTTGCCGCTTTCCGTCAGGTAATACTCGACCTTCGGATTGCCGCGACGCAAGGCATTATAGACGAAGTTTTCGAGCAGCCAGCCCCCCTCGGCATCGTCTTTGAACTTCGCCGCACCGATGAGGCCTGTGTCAACGAGATAAAACTTGTCGGGATTCGTCCGGCGCCGCGCCAGCGAATCCGTCCGCAACGGAACGGAATAGGCAAAGTAGGCGTCCTTATAATAGGATAGGTAATCCGACAGCGCGGCGCGGTCACTCGGCAGCCCGTCTTGCCTGAGGATTCCCGACATCGCCCGCGTCGAAACCTTGCGCCCGAAGTTGTGCAGGAGATACTGCAGGACGAACTTCAGCGCCGGTACGCTCGGAATCTCGTGCCGCTCGACGATGTCTCGGTAAACGACCGCGTTGACGTAGTCCTGCAACGTCGCAATCCGCTCGGAATCCCTGAGTCCCTGCACATCAGGAAATCCGCCGATCCGGAAGTAATCCGTAAAATGATGCTTCAGCTTGCCTCGGACCGTCGGCGCATCCACCAGCGTCGGAATCTCCCTGTAGATCCCGTTATAGATGAGATACTCGGAGAAGGACAGCGGAAAAATCTCCTGCAAGACCGAACGCCCGCGCATCTCGGTCGCAATGTCCTGCGAAAGCATCCGAGAGGACGATCCCGTGAGGCACAGCTGAACGCGATGCGAGTCGATGAGCCGCCGGGCGAACTTCTCCCAGCCCCTGACATCCTGCAGCTCGTCAAGAAAGTAGTAGCACTTCTCCTGCGCCGCGTCGGGGAACATCTCAGCATGAATGTCCGTCAGCAGATGCAGGTCATCCGCCTTCAGCCCCGCCAGCCACTCGTCATCGAAGTTGACATGGACAATCCGCTCAAGGGGCAATCCGCCATCCAGCAGCTCCTTCATCCGCTGATAGGTGAAGTACGTCTTACCCGTACGGCGCATTCCCGCCACGACCGTAGCATTGTTCCGCCGCTCCGCCAGATTCCCGGCACGCGGCAAGATGTCGGCAGGCACCCCGTCGACATAGAACTGCGACATCACGGCTTTCAATCGGTCCTTCATGTTCTGTTGCCCCTCGGCGCAAATTATACCAAAAGAGATTCGGCGAAGTCAACAATTGGCCGCATCTGCGGCCAATTGTTTCTGGTTTTAGCCGAAACTACATCCACGCCTGAACTCGAAGACGTTGCGGTTGAAGCCGGTCGCAACCAGGTTGAGACGCCCCTTCTGAGATCCCATACCGAAGATTTTCATGTCTTCTTCAACTCTTTGATCTGATCCCGCAGATACGCCGCCCGCTCGAACTCCAGGTT
>JAEDMC010000007.1 GCA_016303225.1 Kiritimatiellia bacterium | reverse complement strand
GTATATCACTTTTTGAGGTGTGTGCGCAAGGGGGTAAATGAAGAAATCCAAAAATTGTTTGATAAGTGAGCGGAAACCAACAAACAAACGATCAAACCTTCAAAAACGTTTTCTTCCGATAGAGAAAATAGAGCGTCAGCCAGCAGGCGGCCAGGTAACCGCAGGCGAGGAGAAACTCACCGGCATGGGGGGAACAATGCGCAGCGACACCGCCGAGGAAGAACTTCGAGATTTTGCCGTAGTCGACAAAGCACTTCAACATGTAGATGGTAATCGAGTTCATGCCGATCACGGTGAAAAAGAACGTCCACTTCCGCCAGCCGAGGACATCGACAAGCCAGTAGAAGAGCGCGAACATCGCCGTCGAATACGCGCCGACGCACAAGGTGAACGAGGGCGACCAAAGCTTCTTGCTGAGCGGCACGAAGTGAATCATCGCGAGACCGGAAACAAGCAGTCCGACGGACATCGCCACGAGATGCAGCGCCTTGCGCCCGCCGGCGAAGCGCGGCGAACGGACGATCTCCCCGGCAAACATGCCGAGCATGGCGGTCGCCGCCGCAAAGAAGTTCGCGTAGAGTCCGCTCGGCTCGCAAAGGCTCTTCACGTACTTGCCGCCGATCTCCGCCCCCTGCCAGAGCTTGCCCGGCATGGTCGTGCGGTCGAGCCAGCCGATGAAGTTGCCCTCGATCGACAGAGACGAGGCGTTCGGATAGTCCGGCGCGACGATCGTGCAGAGCAGGATCGCATAGCCGACGATAAGTCCCGCGCAGATGAGAATGCGGGTGAAGCGGCGGAAATGGACGTAATAGATCGCCGCAAACATCCAGCCGAGACCAATCTTGGAAAGGACGCTCCCGTACCGCAGGTCGCCGAACCCGGTGCTGAACACCCCGTTCACCACCCAGCCGAACATCACGAGAATCGCCGCGCGCTTGAAGATCTTCAGGTGAATCTGCAGTTGCGACATCCCCTTCTCCAGCTGCTTCGCATAGGAGTACGGGAAGGATATCCCCGCGATGAAGAGGAATGTAGGGAAGATGGTGTCGTAGAACGAGAGCCCGAACCACTCGGGATGGCTGAACTGCTCGACCAGCCATCCGCCGCTCTCGCCGTAAAGCCAGCACCCGAGCGCGTACATCATCGAATCAAATCCGATGATCATCATCATGTCGAAACCCCGGAACGCATCCAGGGACATCAAACGCCCGCTCTTGTCGCTCATAGCATCCTAGACATTGAGGGCATTCTTGTCAGTTTTCATGTCCTTGAAGTTGAACTTCGACATGTCGACCGTCTCGATGCCGAGCGGATGCGCCGTCTGCCACGCACCGCGCGTGAAGTCGACGCAGTCAAGCGTGCGGGAACCGGCGCGGACGGACCGCTCCGTCAGCTCGCACATCGAGCTCCAGGCCGCGAGATCGTAGACGTCCATGTCAAGCGGCAACCCGTTCATGAGGCAATAGACCCAGCGGAGATCCATCACGAAGTCCATGCCGCCGTGTCCGCCGATCTTCTTGCCCAGCTCTCCGGCCGCGGCCCAGAGTGGATGCATGTAGTCCTTGCGGACCTTTTCCGCCTCCTCTTCCTTGAAATACTTGTGCGCCTTGCCGTCCCCGATTTCAGTTTCGAAGGCGACGCGATACGGATAGTCCGTCAGGATCCCCTTCGTGCCCTGAATCGTGTTGTAGCGCGTGTAGGGACGCGGACTCGACACGTCGTGCGCGAGAAGAATCATCCGGCCGAGCTTCGTGCGGATAAGCGTCGTGTTCATGTCCGCCATCGCAATCTCCTTGCCGAGGAAGCGACCGGCCTTCTTCGCCTCCGCCCGCAGCGTCATCCGCGCCTGACGGTTCTCCATCGACACGAGATGGTCGAACTGATCGCCACGGTTGATGCCCAGATACTGACAAACCGGCCCAAGGCCATGCGTCGGATACTGGTTGCCCTTGTGCTGCGCATTCCAATCTAGGCGCCACCATTCGACGTCCCCTTCCTTGCTGAGCGCCTGTCCGCTCAGATCGTGCACATACGCCGCCTCGCCGTACATGAGATCGCCGAGGACACCCTTGCGGCAAAGGTTGAGCGCCAAGAGCTCCGTCTCGCCGTAGCAGCAGTTCTCGAGCTGCATGCAGTGACGCTTCGTGCGCTCCGCGGTCTCGACCTGCGCCCAGCACTCGTCAATCGTCATCGCGGCCGGGACTTCGGTAAGGACGTGCTTGCCGTGCTCCATCGCATAGAGCGCAACGGGCGTATGCAGGTTCCACGGCGTCGTCGAATAGACGACGTCGACGTTCGGATCTTCGCACAGCGCCTTGTACGCCTCGGGTCCGAGATACTCCTTCGCCTTCGGAAACCCGCGGTCCGTGATGGTCTTTTGCTTTTCCGCGATTTTCTCAGAGACGATATCGCAGATCGCCGTCACCTCCACACCGGGAATTGCCGGCAGCCGCCAGACCGGACCCGCCCCACGCGCGCCAAGGCCGACGATGCCGACGCGGATCTTCTTCATCGGCGCACACCGGAACCCCTGCATCGGTGCGCCTTCCGTTCCGAAAAACCGCGCGCTCGCGCATCCGCCCGCGAATGCCGCCAGCCCCATCCAAGCCGATCCCGTGAGAAACTCCCGTCTGTTCATGTCACGCTCTCCCGATTGAGGTTAAAGAATCTTTGCTTATTATATCATTTCAACGCATCATGCGGAAGGCGGCAAAAACAATGGCCACGAAGCCCGCCAGCGAAAAGACGTCCGGAACCTGTCCGAAGAACAGGAAACCGAAGACCGCCGTGAAGAGGATGTTCGAATAGTCGAAGACCGCGATCTCACGCGGTGCCGCATAGCCGTAGGCGAGCGTGATGCCGAACTGCCCCATCGCCGCGCCAGCGCCCGCGCCGAAGAGAATCAGCACCTGCTTCCAGGTCATCGGGTCGAATTCAACCACCATGAACGGGACGGACGCACAACACGAGAATGCGCTGAAAAAAAGGATGATGAACGCCGGATCGACCGCGTGCCGTCGGAGCGATCTCACGCACGCATACGCGCCGCCTGCACACGCGCCGCCCAAGAGTCCCATCGCTAGCGGAAAGGCCTCCGCTCCCGCGAACCCCGGCTTGGCGATCAGCACGACACCGACAAAGGCCAGCACCAACGGCAACAGCTGCCGACGCGTCGCCTCCTCGCCCAAGAACAGCCACGCGAAAAGCACCGTAAAGAACGGCGCCGTCTTGTTGAGGGTCTGCCCCTCCGCGATGGTGATGTGGCTGAGCGCGTAGAAGTTGGCGAAAATGCCGCAAGTGCCGAGCGAGGAGCGAAGCAGCAAGAGGACTTTAGACTTTAGACTTAAGACGTCTTTCGTCTCACGCCTCACGTCCTCTCGCCTCCCGGCCCTCGCCCTTCCCCACGCCACCGCGGCGATTGCCAGCGCCACCAGATTCCTGAAGAAGCTCTTCTGGAAGCTGGAGACCGGCGCGCCGTAGTCGTCGCACAGACGAACGAACAGCGCCATCAGGGCAAACCCAAAGGCGCTGGCCGTTATTGCGATAATTCCTTTTGTCCGATTCTGCACTTTGACACCAAGCCGTTTTGTCGACTAGTGTATCAAAACCTCCTGCATTTGCGCAAACGCGCCGCTCTCTCAGTGTTCTCGTCTTTTCATCCCTAATCGCGCCTCATCAGAACGAAACAACAGCGCCAACGCCCCAATACCAACCGCTCATGTCAACGGAAAGTTCCTGATTGTTCGCCATCTTGAAATCCGTCTCCCCGCCAAGCCGCCAGTCGAAGTTGGCGTAAAGGCCGACCCAATCGGTAAACATGTAGGTCGCCTGCAAGCCGAGGATCGCCTGCGCGGCAAACTCCGTCTGCGAATCGGAAAAGCCAGAAGAACCGGCGTCGCCGAGATCAATGACCTCATGAACATACGGAGGAATATCGATGACGGTATGCTGATTCCAATTCCAGTCCTGCCTTCCGCTGGTCTTGGCGTTGATCCAGTCGAAGGCAACACCGGCACGGAAACCGAGCGCAAAGGCGTCCGTCACCTTCCATTCGGGAACAAGCATCATGCGAAACTCTCCGTACCCGAGTTCCACATCCGCCCGACTGTCGGTCGAAGAATCGAAATCGACTGTCGTTGACCCGTCTTCCGACACCTCGTGCGTCGACTCGGAACTGCGGGTGCCAAATCCACCCGAAACGTTCTGACGCGGACAAAAGGTCCCTCCGATTCCGCCCCAGATATTGAAGTTTTCGTTCTGCCAGATATTATACTGGACATCAAGATCAACGCCGTAGGCCGTCACGCGATCGTCGCCCATCCCCTTCAGCGTCGTCTTCATATTGCCGCGACCAAATCCGCCGACGGTAATCCGCCAGTTGTTCCACTGGCCGTCCTCCTTCTCCAGCTGCGGCTCCGCCGCAAACGCCGAGGTTCCGAGCGCCGCCAACGCGGCAACGATTGTGAGCTTGTTCATTCGATTTCTCCTTCTTGTTTGGTGATTGATTCCGCCTTGACCTTGATGAAAGTGTACGATCCCAGCGAAACCGTCAAGTCGGCCTCGCCCTTGGTGTCCGACCTGAGATACGGCGTCAGGTCGAACGCCGTTCCTGAAATGTAACGCATCTTCTCGGACAGGTCGCTCGTTCCATAGACATGAATGCAGCCGGTGACGAGTGCCGAGCGGATGTGATTCCCCTCGCCAGGAGAGACCTTGATGCGTACACGTCCCGTCTTCGGATCAAACTCGGTGATGCTGAGCGTCGGCTGCGCGTACATGGCCGTCGCCGTCGTCCCCAAAATGTCGACATGCGGCGAAATGCCGAGATCGACAGTCACCGGTATCTGCGCCACATCACCCTTCACGACCACCTCCGTCACTTCCGGATGGGGCGCCAAGTCCTCCGCCAGCGCCTTGCGAATCTGTCCCATCGTCTCGGCCGCAATCTCTCCGCCCTCGAACGATATGCGAATCTGTCCCTCGACTGCAGCTTCCGCCCAATACGTCGTCATCCCGTCCGACTGGGATTTCGAGATTGATACGATCTCGCTTTGATTCGTCACCTCCGCGAACGAGAACTCCAGTCCGTCCGTCGGGGTCGTGAGAAGCGCGTAACGCCCCGTCTGCCATCCGCCCAGCGGACGCACCACCGGAATCGGCGACGACGCCGTAACGACCCCGGACACCGTAATCGCCATCCGGTCGTCCGAGGCGGCGATCCGGTCACCTGCGGACAACGTCAGCGTCTTCAGCCGTGTCTTTGGCCAAACGACAAAGCCCTCTTCCAGCCTGGCCGCGGCAGCGTCCGTCCCCAGCACGCGCACCATGCCGTTCACCGTCGCGAGCGGGTTCTTCACCGAGAGGTCGCTGACTCCGTCCTTGGCGCCGCACTGGAAATCCTGAATCGTGACATCGGAAAAGAGCCCTTGCGTTCCGTCGCGGACCGAGAACCGAATCCGCATCAGCTCGCCTCCGCCTTCGGACTTCTTGAATCCGGAAAAGACCGCGCAGAGACGTCCGCTGCCAGAATCAAGATACGTCATGCCCTTCGCCCCAGCCAGTTCGCCGTTGTCCACGCCAAGACAGACCAAGACCGTCGCATCATAGCCGACAACCGCCACCGCCGCGCCCATGTCACTCAAATCGTCGATCGTCACCGGCACCGAGATCGTCGCGCCGGGATTCGCCACAATCGTCCCCGTCGCGACAGTCCTCGAAAATGCCGTCCCCGCGGCAAGAGCCGTCCACAAGGCACACAAAACCGCTTTTTTCATTTCGCCGCCTCCTTCGCCGCCGCGATATACTGGGCCAGCATCGAGATGTCATTGGCGTCGACCTTCTTATCCTGATTGACGTCGGCCGCCGTCAGCGCCCGGCCCGTCAGGTTGACCACGGAGCCATTCGCAAGCGCCTGGCGAATCGCCACGTCACGTATGCTTGCCGGCAATGTCTTGACCAGCTTCTGATAGGCAATGTACTTGTTCAGCAACTCGAGGTCTGCGTCCGTGTACAGTCCGTCGCCATTGATGTCGCCGGGATCATACTTGTTGATCTCGCGCACAATCAGGACGTTCGCCGTAATCGGCAACTTTGTTTCCAGCTGCGCCGCGAGTCCGTTCACGCCCGTCGCCGATGCCGCGGTCACCTTTGCCCACGAACTCGCCTTCAGCTCCGAAATCGAAGCCGCCGTGAAGTTCAGGTGATAACGGTTGTCCGTGCCCGTCGCCGCGAACGTGAAGCGTCGCGAATTCGCGGACAACGTCTCGACGGTCGCAGACTCCTTGCAGCCGACAAAAGACATGTACTCGCTGTCCCATTCCAAAACGAACGAGATTTCCGAGAGCCCCCCGATTGACTCGGCCCCGACATTCACGACAAATGGCTTGCCGCTTTCCGCCTTCACGTCCAATGCCGACATCGCCATCGTCGGCGCGACCGGCGGATTGGAATCCGCGATCGTCATCGTGCCGGACGTCACGCTGACGTTGGCCGTCAGGTCCTCCGTACAGGTCGCCGCACCATTCGAAAGCGCAATCGCCGTTTTCGTCACCGAATGCTGGTCCTTGGCGTAGAACGTCACGTTGACGACGGACGGCACCGTTCCGTCAACGGTGATAACACCATTGTTCCAGGTTCCGCCCGTACAGCTCTTGTACTCCAAAACGGACGAGTCAAATCCAATCCTGACCGAAAGCGTCTTCAGCTCCTTCGTGCTCGTGACGGCAATCGGCACCGTCACATTCTGCCGCGTCTTCGTCGCCACATCCGCCGCGCGAATCGTCACCTGCGCTGGAATCGGCGGGTTGGTGTCGTGAATGACGATCCCCGCCTCAACATCGGCAATCGGATTCGCGACAAGCCCGTGTTCGTCCACCGCCGTTACGCCGGACAAACCGACCGTCGTCTTCGTCACCTCATGCTGATCCTTGGCATAGAACTTAAGCTTGAAGTTTCCGCCATCGCCGACAACTTGGTAGGGCGCGCTGTCCCCAGCGCGCCGCAACGAAGCACCGTTTGCTCCGCGAAGTTCCAGCACCTTCTCATCCCATTCCACCGTCGCCGTAAGATTCGTCAACTTCTCGTTGCTCGTCACCTTCACCGGAACCTCGAACTCCGTCAGCGTGTCCACCTTCACACCCGTCATCGACAGCGCCACCGTCGCGGGTTTCCACGGATTCGAGTCCGCGAGCACCACCGTACCCGAGACCGATTCCGGCAGAACCGCCGCAAGGCCATTGTGGTCGACGCCGGACTTCGGACGAATCGTGACCGTCGTCTTGTCAACCGAGTGATTCTCCAGTGCGTGGAAACGATAGACGACCGAGGACGGCACACCGTCCGAAAACACCAGTTCACCGCTTAGGAATGTCAAGAGCGTCTGGTCGTAGTCCATCTCCATCGCAAGAGACTGGAGCGCCTCCGTCGTCGCAATCGCGAGCGTCATCTCGAAGTCCGACTCCGTCTTCGCCGCGACATCCGAAAGCGTCATCGTCACCTTCGCCGGTACGAGCGGATGCGCGTCATGAATCAAAATTGTCGACACGACCGGAACTTCAGGCGTAATCGTAAACCCATGCACGTCCTTCACTTGCGCAGACGTGACCGACACTTGCGTCTTCGTTACGTCGTGCTGATCCTTCGCCAGGAACGTCAGCTTGAAGCTTCCCCCCGCACCAACCACCTGGTAGGGCGCGACGTCCCCGGCGCGCCGCAACTCCGCGCCTGCAACACCACGCAACTCCAGCACATCCTCGTCCCATTCGACCGTCGCCGCAAGGCTCGTCAACGCCACACTGCTCGTCACCTTGAACGGAATCGTCACCTCTTCAAGCGTATCGACCTTGCGATCCAATGTCGACAAGTTCACCGTCGCCGGCACCCACGGATGGACGTTCTTCAGCAGTACCGTGCCGGACGCATCTGCCGCGTTCACGACAAACCCGTGGCAATCGGACGCGACAACGTTCGTGAGCGACACCACCGTCGAAAGGTTCGTCATCACGCTCTCGGGATCCTTCGCAGAAAACTTCAGCACGAAGTCGCCGCCCGTCGTCTCCACGCGGGAAGGCGCGGACTCCAGCCGCGCCGTTGCCCCGTCACAACCGCGGAATTCCAGCAACGTTTCATCAAACGCCACATCCGCCACGAAGTTCGTCAGCGTCTCCGTACTGGTGATCGTCACCGGCAGCTCGAACTCGGACTCCGTCTCTACCGCCGCGTCGGCAACGTTCACGCTCACAATGGCCGGGACAATCGGATGCGAGTCGCTGATCTCGATCTTGGCGCTCTTCGGCAGATCAAGCATCACCGCACGCCCGTCACCCGCCTTCACCGTCGCCGCCGTGATCGACACCGTTGTCTCAGTGACGTCATGCACGGGCTTCACGTAAAACACCAGCCGCAGGAACCGCCCCGATCCCGTCCCAATCTCGCCACCCGTAGCGGAAATCTGCCAATTCCACCGTTCACCTTCACCTTTCACCTTCACCTCGCCGAAGGCCATGCCTTCGGTCAGCCCCGACGTCTTCATCGCCACCGGCGTCAGCACCGCCGGATCATACTCGAACGTCATCGAGAAGCCGTCCGTCGAAATGCCCATCGAGTTGTTCATCGAGACGATCACCTCGACGTTCGTGTCGGTGAACGAACTCGTGTCATTGAGCCACACGCTCGGACGGAACTGCACGTACACCGCATCCGTTGGCATGGACTCGTTAACCGTCGGCGTCGAGTTGCCGGCGATGTAGAAGCGGCTCACGCCCGTAATGCGATACCAGTAGTCCTGCAGCACGCTCGGAACGTCACGGTAGCTCGGCAGCGGCGTCTGGTTCGCGATCCGCAGATAACTCTCGGCATCCGGCGCACGGTACACGTTGTATCCGCGAATGCGCGGCTGCGCGTTCGGATCCCACTCCAAGAGCACGTTGTCCGCGCCCGGATACGCCCGCACGTTCGTCGGACGTCCCGTCTTCGGATCTCGGAGGAGCATCAGTTTCCCTTCCTCCGTGCCCAGCACGACATCGTAATCGCCGTCATCCTCCCAGTCGACGAGCGAAATCGCGATTCCCTCCGCGAACCCGGCACCCGTACCGGCCCAGACCTTGTACTGGAGCGTAAAGAGCTGTTCCGTCTTAATCGTGCGTGTCGTCGTGTTGCGATACAGCCAGACGTGTCCGACGCGATCCGAGACCAGGACATCCGTGCGGCCGTCCGCATCGATGTCCGCGCACGACACCGACACGCCGTCAATGACCGGCGTATCGAGAATCATCGTATACCCGGCGTCCGCACAGACGAATGTCCCCGCCTCCGTCAGCACGATGAGCCGTCCGTCGAACACCGACGGAATGCCCGCGAGCCCCGTATCCATGATCGAGCCGTCCGCCAGCGTAAACTTGTAAACGGGCCCGCCGTCATCCGACACGTAGAAGACGCCGTTCGCACCGCAGACGACTGGACGTGCCATGTCCGCGATCAGCCGCGCGAAGTTCGCCCAGGCATCCGTCTCCACGGAAATCTCCGAGAAATCGGGATTGGCCGCCGCGCCCTTGTTGACAAACACGCGCAGCTTCCCCTTCGCGGCGACAACGAGATCGAAGAGCCCGTCTCCATTGACGTCGACGGCCAGCGGGGACGCATTTTCCGCGAAGGTCGCGCTCTCTCCCTCATTCCCCGCCAGCGGCGAGGTGAAGAGCTCGGCGTAATCGCCGTCGACAATCGTGCCGCGCATCTGCTCGAACGGCTGAAGGTCAACCTCCAGCTCCTCGCTGAGCGCATAGCGCACGCCGGTGAACTGATTCGTGTCGGCGAAGAGCGGATTCGTCCCGTTGACGCGCTCTTCCGCCAACGTAAAGCCGTCGCCGTCCGTATCGGAATCCGGGCTCATGCTTGCATCGCCATACCAGTAGACCGCCTCCTGTTCGGCAGCATCCTCCCGGACGGCCGCCACGACCTCCGTGTTCCGCGCCGGCATGGCGAAGGTGACGGCATTCCACGCCCGTCCGAACTCGTCCGCCTGCCGTGTGCCATTCAGATACCAGCTGGCAAAGCCCGTCGTCTTTTCGTCACATGTCGGCGTCGTCACGGAAACGCCCGGCCCGATGTTCAGCTTCTGCGTCGCGAACAACGCCCCCTCCGGTTCCGACCGGATGATGCAGTTAAAGAGCTCAAAGCCCTTCACGGCACTCAGGATGCCGCGCTCCCAGACATCCGCGAATAGCGGATTAAGCCCCAACGCCACCTCTTCCTTGAGCGTCAAGCCGTCGCGGTCGGTGTCGCTGTCCCAGCCATTCGTCTCATCCCCGTACCAGTAAAGCGACTGCCGCGTCTCCTCGTTCGCCACGCAATGCGCGACGACCTCAATGTCATTCGTCGGCATCTCGATTGAGGATGCGTCCAGCGCCCGTCCGAAATCGTCACGCACGGCCTGCCCGGCAACCGTCCAATACGCGAACTGCGACGACTTTGGACTGTAGGCGGCCGTGGTCTTGATGACGCCCGGACACACGCTTTCGATCGTTGTCGCAAAAAGCACCCCTTCCGGCTCGGACCTCACCGTGTACTTGAAGAACTGCGGCTTGCGCGAGGCACAGAGGATGCCGCGCTGATACACGTCGGCAAAGAGCGGATTGAGCCCCAACGCCACCTCTTCTCGAAGCGTATAGCCATCCTGATCCGTATCGCTCGTCCACGTCTCGGTCTCGACGCCATACCAATAGAGCGACTGCCGCGTCTCCTCATTCTCGGCGCAATGCGCGACGACCTCGATGTCATTGGTCGGCATCTCAACGGACGCGCAATCGAGCGCCCGTCCGAAATCGTCACGCACCGCCCGTCCGTTGACCGTCCAATACGCGAAGCGGCTGGTTGTCGGCTGATACGCCGTTGTCGTCTTCACAACGCCCGGACACACGTTTTCGACCGTCGTTGCAAACAGCATCCCTTCCGGCTCGGACCTCACCGTGTACTTGAAGAACTGCGGCTTGCGCGAAGCGGTCTTGATGCCGCCCACATACTCGTCCTTGAAGTGCGGATTGAGCCCCAACGCAAACTCCTCCCGCAAGGTGTAGCCGTCGCCATCCGTGTCGCTTTCCCACCCGACCGTGCCGTCGCCGTACCAGTAGAGCGCCGCCCGCACCGCCTCATCCTCTTCGCAGACCGCGACGACCTCCACGTCGTTCGTCGGCATCTCGAAGCTCACGCGGTCTATCGCCCGTCCGAAGGCGTCACGCTGTTCGACGCCATTGACCGTCCAATAGGCGAAGGTGCTCGTTCGCGGATCGTACGAAGGCGTCGAAATCAGCACACCGGGTGCGACGTCCTCAATTTGCGTCGCGAACAACTCGTCCTCGGGATCGCTGGCGATGACCAGCTCGAAGAACGTCGGCTTGACGGACGTAACGGCGAGCCCGCGCCGCCACGCATCCGCAAAGTGCGGATTGAGCCCCAGCTCAAGCTCAAGCGCAAAACCAAGTCCGTCGCCGTCCGTATCTGAATCACGCGTCTGGTCGAGGTTGCCGTACCAATAGAGCTCCAAGCCGTCCGGCATGCCGTCACCGTCGTTGTCAAGCTCCTCACGCACGTAATGAGCCGTGTTCGTCATCGGCTCGTAGACCGTGAACGCCACTTGCTCGTAGGCGCGTCCCCACGGATCTCGTCCGACGAACTCCTGAACTGCCGAGGTTGACCAGTGCGTGAACGTATAGCCGCTGCGCGTAACGGCGTTGGATGTCGTCAGCGCAACTGGCGCATCATGCGTTTCGTCAATCGTCTCGACGACCACGCCGTCCACTTCGATCTGCTGGACGACGTGGACAACATAGCCCCAGGCGGCTTGCCCAGACAGCAACCCACACAGCAACAACGATCTCAACAAGATTCGCTTCATGCGAACAGTTGATGACACGACGAACCGTTACTTGATCGTCTTGACGGCGAACTGGCGCAGACCGCTCGGTGTCAAGTTGATCCGCGCCGCCGAATTCACATAGTTGAGATTCGCGCCCGTCAGCGTCGAATAGCCCATCTTCTGATAGAGCCAGCTGACGGTCTGGGCCGGATTCGACACGTTCGCGCCATTCGCCAGTTCGCCGAACGGACCACTCAACCGTCCGTTCGAAAGTGAAAGATCGTCATCGAGTCCCGCATACAGCCAGAAGAGCGCGTTCATGACCGCCGTCGACGACAGCACCGTATCCGAATACTGGATCGACGCGTGATTTGCCGTCTTCGGAATCGTGACAAAATGAAGCGGCAGCAGTCCTTCGTCCATCACCATCACCTCGAAGCGCACCTTCGTGAGATCTGTCGCCCAGTCCGCCGCGACCTGCCACGAAAGCGTATGCTCCTCGTTCGCGGCAATGTCGTCGCCGATATTGACGCCCGTTCCGTCCGCAAACGTCAGCACTGGCACGGCGTTCGCAAAGCTGCGGTTGCCGTTCTCGTAGGCGAGCGCCCGAACGCTCACCTTCTCCTTCGGACTCTGAACCTTATAGACGACATCCATGATCGTCGGATCGCTCGGCCGCATCGCGGCCTTCAGAATGACGACTCCGCAATAATCGGGACCCGTCCGCAGATACGTTCCCGAACCGTCGTCCACGATCTTATGCCACGCCTGATCCTTGTCCGTCTGGTACTGAATGCCGAAGCCACCGCCGCTGGCTCCGCCGTTATTCGCCACGCGGAAGTCAACCTTGTGCCATCCCGCCTCCGCAAACGGCCCGACCGATCCCGACTTGTCCCCCGTATGCTGCGCGACAACCTCGGCATTGTCCACCCTCACGCTCGAGTAGTCGTCAAAATTGCCACGGAACGTATAGGTCTCATCCGCGTGGAAATACATGTAACCCGCATAAGCGTAAGTTGACTGCGCCCCCAGCGAAGCATCATACATGCCCTCGCCGTTCAGCGTCACGATCGGCTCCGCACCGAGCGCCACATTGCTCGCATCATACGCGCTCCCCGTAAACGTCACGCGCTGCAATCCCGGCAAGCCCATACCTTCGGCATTCACAACGCGAATTGTCGTCGAATACGTTTCGCCAACGGCGGCACCGCCGAGAAGCGTCTGGTATGTCAGAACATAAGTTCCATAGTCATGCGGACACCACTCAATGTCGCCATTCCCCGTCCGACGGGCGATTTCATTTCCATCAGCCGAAATGACAATCTCCGCCTGCGGATCGTCAGACATCCATTGCGTATCATACGATACACGAAACGTCCGATTCGAGTCAGCTGTCTGGCACGGACTCGTATCCAATTCGAAAACGGTTGTCCTCTGCAACTCCAACGATTCCGCGTTGGCAACCGAGATTAGCCCGACCATGCCCAGCAACCAAAGACATCTTTTCATGCCACACCGCCTTTCTTCATCATTTTGATTTTTTCTTTATCGTCGCGCACGACTTAACAATCAAATGTAACGGAACACATCGAATATGCGCGTAATCCACGCGCTATTGGGCAAATCCTCGCACAGGGCGAACAAGCAGTCCGAGACCTCGTCCATAGTAGACCACCCGGCTGAAAGTGGACGACGAGAAGTCCAGATACCACGCGCGATTAGCATGGCCCGAATCCGGCGTAGACGACCAGTAATCACCCGATTCACGGGACCCAATGTTAGAGTAGTGACCACTGCCTGCTGCGGGGAGGAATATACTCTTTGACGCATACCCCCCCTTCCCCGTAATCAATCGTCCATACACGCCATTGCGCATTGTCCAAGAAAGCGTGCAGTTGCCGATAAGCGCCGAGAATTCAGCATCAGTCGGCATGCGCCAAGGCACTCCACAATGCGCCGTCGCCGCATCGTGTTTCGCCGCAAGATTACCTGCCGAGTCGATATAACCTGCCAATTGAAGTTGCTGATTGTCCATAAAGGAAGTTGGACAACCATAGTCATCAAATGAATACGACGCACCTGTCTTCACTGATATCCAACCAGCATCATTCGCATTACGCTTATATCCGACCGTATCGCCCCACCAAAAGTAGTAACCACACTCTTCAGGCTGGCTTGCTCCGACATTGCACTCCGCCCAATAGGGGCCGTTCTCCCACAACTGAACGCCACCTGTAACTGGAGCGCCAACCGTCAATTCCACTTCGCCGAACTTCGCGCATCCGACATCAGCAGTCGCATTCCAGATAAACCGCCGCGTCCACGTGTTACCAGAGCCAGCAATCGCGCCAACCGCTTTCACGCTTCCAATTGGCAGCGCTGCGCGAGTTGTCTTGTTCGTCACATAGAACGGGAACATCGCAGCCGTGCATTCCTCTTCCGTTCCCGAAAGCGTCACGGTGATATCCACCAACCCGTTCCACGGATACCGCTGCTTCGCCTCAACGTTCGCAACGGTCGGCGCTGCCTGTAGCAGCAGCGTCGCAAGCACACCAACCAGCGTTACAACCTGTTTCATCTTCAATTACTCCTTTGTTAGTTGTTCGTAATAGTCAGAAAGTTCCTTCAACTTCGTCTCTTCCCCTTGTATAAATTCGCTGATAGAATCATCTTCATACTGAACATTAATCAAACCCTGGGAAATCATCCTATCTAATAGTTGCTCGCAGGCAAAATCCATGCATAGCGCCTTATACCATTTTTTCTTTTCGGCATCATTAATCCTCGAAACGGCTCTCTCAACACCATCCTTCACTTTGTCAAAGCCCAACATCTGATCCTTCAATTCAAAAATTTTCGCCTTAACCTGAAGGTATTGAGGGTCTGGATTGTTTTTAAAATAATCGCAAATAGACGACGTATCTATCGCAATGCCGGCCACTTCAACCTTATGGCCCAATTGGATTGGAGCTTCGTTATGAGGAACTTGTTTTTCGATCATTTGCCGCACTCCTTCCCTGAAACAATTCCAAAGACAACACCCGCCTGCATCAATTTTCCAGACTTCTTGCTCACGATTGATTCTATCCAATCTTTTACCGTCAAAATAAGCGTCTGCCTATCGGATTCGTCTAACCTTTCTCCATCGTGATCAATATTGTTCACAACCTTATACAGGCCAACCACATTGTCATCAACCACGGAAAGTCCCTTTTGGACAACGCCCTGGCAAACATCAAGAAAGAGAGATGTTTTCCCACTGTGAAAGGATTGCGTCTCTGAATATACTTTTTCCGATGGAACATATCCACCGACATCATACTGCAAAGCCCGTTTAACCGCTTCGTCTTTTGTCATCTCCAATCTCCTTCTTTCTCTGCGCCTTGTTCCCGACACAAACCGCTCTGGGCGCAGAAAAGAAGAGTGGCGTGCCTTCACATTCATATCTTACGTGAGGCACGACCAAGCGCCTTGTAGAAAATACGAATAGAAAGCACGCCACATGGAATGATCCACGTAGCGCACTCACATATCTCGCTTTCTACTTGAAGATTGGTCGTTTTCACGTAAAGCTCGATACGCAAGTTGCGTACGTTGTCCGACTCCGCCTTGCGGTTTCGTCGAACCACCGCGGCCCTGGTTAGGTTTCGCGGCTCCTCCTTCTCGGCTCCTTGTGCAACCGAGGCAAAAGGTTCTGGCTTTTCAGCCCGGTGACGGATGATGTTGGGCTCATCCGCCGCTCTCAAAGATCAACCTGCGTCGCCGCAGCCCTCCCCGCGCCCAGACGGGGAAAGGAAATCAATATGCGAGGGAATCACCCCTCGATCAGTTGGAATGATAGCACAAACGGCGGCGGTGCGTCAATGGCCGTGCCCACCCCCAAACGACCACGATCAAACATCTCCCATGTCCACAGAGACATATTGCAATATGTCTCCAGAGACCGCAAATTCCGCACCGCGTTTGCAAACACGGTGCGGAATCGCGAATAATTCATCAACTCACAAGCAAACTTACTTCCACACCGCTGGACGGCGGATGACATTGCCGTGCGTGCCGACTGGAATCTCCTCCGGCAGCTGGCATATGGCGGGCAGGTCTCGCGGAATGTTCTTGTAATACGAAGCAGCCCAATCAAGTTGCTTGCTGATTGTCGGCTGCGGATTGAAGACGATGACGCTCTTCTTGAATTGATGACGCACGGACTCGATTGCGCCAACCTGATCGGAGTCGCCTGTTATGACCAGAAACACGTCTGCCGCATTCATTGCTGCATCCGTCACCATCGCGACGGCAAGGTTCACGTCCGAGCGTTTCTCTTCCAACTTGTAAATCGGAACAAGTCCAGCCGTCTGCACATCACATGTCGAACAGCGTTCATCGGCAGCAGGAGCCCATGTCCGATGCTTGGCGTAAAAGCCCTGCACAACCTGAACTTTTCCCTGCGCAATCAAGGCCTGCAGATAAATCTTTTGCCGGTCGACGGCTTCCAGATCGTATGGAAACGTCTTGATTGGTGCCGTAAAGTACTTCACGCCCAACAACTCGATGCCTTCTTTCAGAAGGCTCCGCGCCATTGCCCAAAGGTCAAGCCACTTGTACGGCGTACCTTTCAGTAAGCCGTAGTAAAGGTTGTACCCGTCTATGTAAACAATTGCCTTCATTATGCTAAGACCCCAACCTAACGGCCGGGGTCTCGCTCCGCTTCGACTGAGTCTCGCGGGTTGATGACTGTATTATCGCATATTCTTCTTGATCAGACAAGGGGGCATTTTCAAAAACTTCAACCAGCTCGATACGCAAGTTGCGTACGTTGTCCGACTCCGCCTTGCGGTTTCGTCGAACCACCGCGGCCCTGGTTAGGTTTCGCGGCTCCTCCTTCTCGGCCCATTGTGCAACCGAGGTCAAAGACTCCGGCTTCGGCGAAACGACAATCTCGGTCATTACGCCGTCGCTTTGCGTGTCTTGGCAAAGGCCTTGATCTTCTCACCAAGTTCGCGGACAGATTCGCCGTTGCTGAAATGCCGCTGATGCCAAGTCGTATAGTCCATCGGCGAACGGCTCATCATCACGATAAACCGCTCGGTGTCAAGATGGCCGAACCGATCAACAAGCAACTGAAAGCATTCGGTGCGAAGTTCGTTATCAGGAATCATCGTCATTCGTCATCCTCCATCACAAAGTCAATCGGATCGGACTCTGATTCAACTCGTAATCAAGCGCATCGCTCCAGACATACTCCACCTCGCCGCTTCTCATAAGGGCCTGCACCCGCATTTTTGCGGCAGTCTCCAAGCTGATCCGCAAATCCGTCTGCGGATCAAAAGGCCGATTGCAACAGCAGTTGTCCAGATAGACACGCATTAACCTAACTCATTTCTCTTTCCACTGAAGGTCGATACGTGAACGACGTTCACGTGCCCCGCTTCAACCTGCCAGCGCCGGTCGGCGAGACACCGATGATACGGACTTGGTCTTATACGGAATATCCACCCGCAGTCAGGTGCACCGCAGGCAATTCAAAGGATGTCTCCCCCTCAAATAGTGGAATGATAACAAATACGGCGGCGGCGTGTCAATGGCAGCGCCGCCCCAAACTGGTGCGAGGTGTCGGACACCGCAGCCCTCCACCGCAGGCCTGTCGTTGACACCTTTAGCCGCGTTCGGCGTTGCGGCGCTCAAGGTCCTGGCGATATGCCGCGAGGTCAACCTTCGCGCGGGCGACGCCCGTTTTGACGGCGGCTTCGGCGACGGCATAGGAGACCTCGACGAAGAGCCGTCGGTCGAACGGTTTCGGGATGATGTACCCGATGCCGAACTCGAGCGTCTCGTTCGGATAAAGCGCCTTCACGTCATCCGGCACCGGCTGCTGTGCGAGGTTCGCGAGCGCATTCGCCGCGGCGACCTTCATCTCCTTGTTGATCGTCGTCGCACGGACGTCCAGCGCACCGCGGAAGAGGTACGGGAATCCGAGTACGTTGTTGATCTGGTTCGGATAGTCGCTGCGGCCCGTCACCATGATGAACTTACGGCCGGCAAGTCCCTTCGCGGCCTCGTCCGGCGTGATCTCGGGATCTGGATTCGCCATCGCGAAAATCGCCGGGAAGTCGCTCATCTTCGCAACGTCCTCGGCCTTCAGGACGTTCGCCGCGGAAACGCCGATGAATACGTCCGCGCCGACCAGGACGTCCTTGAGCGTCTTTCCGAGCATGCCCTTCACCGCGTGCCGCGCCTTGAACGGATTGAGGTCCGTGCGCTCCTCCGTGATGACGCCCTTGGTGTCGCACATCGTGACGTCCACGACGCCCGCCGCCTTGCACATCTCGCAGATGCGGATGCCGGCCGCGCCCGCACCGTTCATGACGACCTTGAGCTCCGAGAGCTTCTTGCCCGCGAGCTTCGCATAATTCATGACGCCCGAAAGCGAAATGACGGCGGTGCCCCACTGGTCGTCATGGAAGACCGGGATTTCGAGCTCGGCGTCGAGGCGGTCCTCGATCTCAAAGCACGCCGGCGAGGCGATGTCCTCGAGGTTGATGCCACCGTACTGCGGCGCCAGGGCCTTCACCGCGGCGATCACACGCTCGGGATCGGTCTTGCCAACATCCTTGCCGTCCTTACGGCAGCAGGCGAGCGGCACCGGCCACGCGTCCACGTCACCAAAGGACTTGAAGAGCACGGCCTTCCCCTCCATAACCGGGATGGACGCCGCCGCGCCGAGGTCGCCGAGGCCGAGAATCGCCGTGCCGTCGGAAACGACGCCGACGAGATTTGACTTCGCCGTCACGTCATAGACGCTTGCAGGATTCGCGGCAATTGCCTTCACCGCGTGCGCGACACCCGGCGTGTAAGCGAGGCACAGATCGTCCTTCGTCTTGAGCGCCTTCGGGAGCCGCACCGCGACCTTCCCGCCCTGATGATACTTGAGAACCTCTTCCTTGTCGTACTTAGCCATTTTTCTCCTCCTGAAAACTTACTTGGCGAAAAACTTCGCCTTAAGATAATCCGCACGCTTCTTGTCAAGCGCGAGACGGAAATCGGCAAGATCCATCATCCGCGTCGCGTAGATCTCCTCGGCACGCGCCGGCGTGAGGGCGTCGTCCATGCACTCCTTCGCGAGCTCGTCGCAGGACTTGATGAACGGCTCGGACACTTCCTTCGCGAAATCGGGATCG
The DNA here is from genome assembly GCA_016303225.1 of Kiritimatiellia bacterium. GTDB lineage: Bacteria > Verrucomicrobiota > Kiritimatiellia > RFP12 > UBA1067 > UBA1067. Next base: position 8,768 of record JAEDMC010000007.1, on the reverse strand, counting down.
CCCAGATCGGCGTCCGCCCAGAACGAAGCGTTCTCCCACTTGTCACGGACGGCCTTGAAGTCCTTGACGGCCTGACGGAGAAGCGTCTTCAGCATCTTCGCACGCGCGTCCTGCGGGACGTCGAACGTCATCTGGAGCCCACGCCCGAGCTCGTGCACCGCGCTGCCGCCGAGGGCGCCGAACTGTCCGGCCCAGCCCGCGACGAAAACCATCCGCCACGTGTCACCCGTCTTCGGGAACTCGTTCCAGCAGAGGATCCACGGCACGTAGATGTGGAAGACGTGACAGGTGTCCGTCGAGACGGCGTCCTCCTTGATGTACTCGGCGCCGACCTTGAAGCCCTTGCGGGGCGCGTCCCACACCGCGCCCTGGTCCACGTTCGGCGTGTCCGCACGGGTAATCATGTTCCAGTGCCACGGTGCGTCGCCGCCCGGCTGGAAGTCATACTCGGCGTAGAAGCCGTTCGCGATGCCGTCCCGCGCCTTGCCGGCCTCAGGATCGTTGAACTTCGCGTAGAAGTGAAGTCCGCTCGCGTCGTAGCACGCGCACACGCACGCCTCCTTGCCCGCGACGTCCGCCGCCGTGTGCGGCTTCTCGTTGGACTTCAGGAGCGCCAGCTCTGCATTCTTGTCAAAGAGGTTCCACGTGTTGTACTTGCCCATCCGGTTCTCGGTCGCGAGCTTCTTGAAGATGTCCGACCGGAGCGCGGAATCGGCCGTCTTCGGAGCGTCCTCCATCCACGTGAGCGTGTAGCCGACCTTCTCCTCCGGCCACAGCAGGTCGCGAGAAAGTCCGATTACGGCCTTCAGCCAGCCGACGCGCTTCTCGCTCGAATCGAGCGTGAAGTAGAAACGTCCGGCGCGCCTGAGCGCGTTGAACCAGTCCTTGTCGTTCTGATCGCCGCGGATCGCGTTCAGACGCTGGACGAGATCCTTCTCGTCCGTCGCGCTGATCCAAGCCTTGAGCGACCTCGCGTCCGCCTTCATCTCGGGACGCGCCTTCAGCTCGTCGCCAAGAATCTGGTCACACAGCTCGATCGCACGGTGGTCCTTGCCGACCTTCGTGCAGGCGACGGCGAGGTCCCAGTAGCCGTTCGGATTGCGGGCATTCAGGTTCTTCTCCATCTCGGGAACAGCCGCGGCCCAGTCGCCGGCCTCGTTCATCTTGCGGATGAAGACGCCGCGCGCGTTGTTGACGATCCACGGGTTCGGACGCTCCACGGCCGGATCGCGCTTGAACGGCTCGAACTTGAGCCCGTTCTTGCGCGAGAGCTGTTCGACCTCGCGGGCCGCCTTCTCGCGCGCGTTCTCCGCCTCCCAGCGCTTCTCAACCTCGGCCGCGGTCGCGAGAATCGCCGCATAGTCACGCTTCATCGTCGCGGTGTCGTTGAGCGAACCCGCGAGATTCAGCGAGAACTCGTCCGCCAGCATGCGCTCGACGCCCTTGAACTTGCCGCGGCCGTTGAGGAACGGACGCGACACGTCGGCTACGCGGTCCCAGAGTCCCGGCCAGATGTGCTGCGTGACGGTGTTGCGGAACTCGACGAGCGCCCCGAGAAGCTCGCGGTCGACCGGAAGCTTCGCGAACTCGGCCTTGAGCGCCGCGAAGGCCTTCTCGTCCGGAACGCGCGCGTAGCCGCCCAGCTCGCGGGCCATCCACTTCTTCGCCATCTCCCCCTTCACCAGGTCCGTCCGCTTCGTGCGGAACTCCTTCGCAAAAGCCGCGTAGTCGGCGTTCTTGCCGTGTTCCAACAGGAAGTTGCAGGTCGTGTTCGCCGCGTCGAAGACCGCGTTCGTGTCGTCGCGCGTCACCGGCTTGATCGAGAAAGCGAGCGCACGGACAGGCGCCGCCGCCGCAACCTTGTCGGACTCGGTGCCGATGCGGTTCATGATGCCGAGAACCGTCTGGTCACGACGGAACTGCAGCGCGCTCGAAAGCCCCTGCTGGGGCATCTTGCGCTTCAGGAGGTTCGCCGCAGCCGTGCCAAACGCCTTGTCGGGCGTCTTGCCGATTTCCTCGGCGCCCTGCCAGAGGCCAAAGGTCGTGCCGCCCTCGCGGAAGCCTGCCATCAGCGTCTTCTGCTCCTCGGGCTTTCTCTTCTTCTGCGCGAGGCCCGCGTCGACGAGGCCATTCGCAGTCTGCTGCCACATCTGGAAGACGTGACCGTCGACCTTCTCCTTCGCGAGGCGCTCGATGAGCTTGCCGAACGTCGCCATGTCGCCCTCGGCCGCGCACTTCTTCGTCGCATTGACAAAGTCGTTGCGAACGTTCTGCGCACACGTCGCAAAGTTCGTGCAGCTTGAAACGGACGCCGGAATCTCCACTCCCGCGCTCGCGCAAAGCGCCGCCACCGCAACCCAAGAAGCTATCAATGTCTGTTTCATGTTCTCACACTTTCTCATTTTCTCATTTCCACATTTTCACATTCTCATGCTTCCATATTCCCACGTTTCTCACTTCTCCTTCGCGAGACGATCCTGCAGGTCGAGAATGCGCCGCACCATTTCACATCTCAGATAGTCGAGCGCCGAATGCTCGCAGTCGACCTGGGCGACCCAGGTGAGCGCCGCGCGGCCCGCGTAGACCGTGTCGACGTTCTTGGAGAGGCACGCCTTCTCGGCGAGACGCTTCAGAAGCGTGCCGTAGCGGACGTCGTCCATCGCCTCGCGCACGCCTTCCCACTCGATCGTGTCGAGGAGGTCGCCGTCCTGCGGATAGACGAGCATGAGCCCGCGGAGGAACGCCTCCGCCGGCACCCAGAAGTCGTTCCAGTTGTCGCGGTACATGATGTACTGGCAGGAGCAGTCGTAGTTGTTGCGCCAGGTCTGCCAGCCATAGATGCGGCGCGTGTAGTCGGGGTTCTCCGGACCCGAGTGCGGATCGGCGTACCAGCCGATCAGACCGTCCGGATTGCCGGCGTGGAACGCGTCGGCGTTCGCCTTCTTTGCGTGACGCGGATGACGCGGCACGTTCGCGTAGTCGAGGTTGAAGAGGATGAACGGATGCCACGCCGTCGCGACAACCGTACGGCCGCCGTTCGCGTGGATCACGTCCTTCCAGGTCGAGCGCTCGGCGCGCACCGTCCAGGCGCTGCCCTCGTCAATGCCGTAGGAATAGGCCTTCGCGTTCGGACCGAACACCTCGCGGATCGCCGCCATTGCATTCGAGACCTCGTCGCGGCGCGTCAGGTACGTGCTGTAGTTCTTGTCCGTCTCCTGCGCCGGATAGCTGGTCGTAAGCCCACAGCCGGGGAGCGCCGTAAAGAGGTACTCCGTGTCGAGGCCCGTGCGCTTGCAGAATTCAAAGGCCTGCTTCGCGTTGGTCGCGTTGATGCCTGGCAGCAGGCAGTGACGGACGTTGTGGCGCACCATGTTGCGGGCGACCGCCTCGTCCTTCGGGCCGTAGCTGCGGATGCCGCCGTAGGGCGTTGCCATGAACGGACGGTTCGTGTCGCGGAACACCGCCGGCAACGGCAGCGCAAACGGCAGCACCTTCACCTCGCACGGCACGTCGCAGACCTTCTTGCCGGCGACCGACAGCGCAATCGTCCCCTTGCGGAGCCCGGGCTGCGCGTTCGCCGCGGCGTGGAATGTCACGATCAACTGCTTGAACTCGTCCTTGCGGACCTTGAACGGCTTCAGCGTCGGCGCATCGTGAATCCATTCGTTCTTGATGCCGCCCTCATAGGAGTGGTCGACCGCCTGACCGCCGAACGAGACCCAGCGATACGCCGTCTTGTCCTTCGAGTAGTCGCAGCGGACGAAGTTCTCCTTGTTCGCGTAGTCAACGTGGATGAGATCGTCGTCGTGGAGCATCAGCTCCGGCGTCTCGATGCGGCGGATCGGATCGGAGAAGAAGCTCCCCCAGGCCGAACCCTGCTGGTACCACACCTTGACGACCTTGACGTCCGCCTCCAGCCCCGGCACCTGCACGTTAACCATCACCTGGTCGACATCCTTGAAGCCGAAGAGGACGAACGAGGCGCCCTCGTACTCGTCCTTCGCCATCAGCGCGCGCACCGGGCCGGTGAAGTCGCCGTCCTCAGGGAAGAGTGCGGGCGTGCGCTTGATGCCGCTCGTCGCCTCCACCGCCGCGACCGCGAACGGCGCGTCCTTCCAATACGCCTTCTCGCGGAAGGCCTCGACCTTCTTCAGGTTCTCAGCACGGACCGCCGGGTCCACCGGATACGCCGTATCGGCCGTCGCCGCGAGCGAAAGCGCCGCCGCCAGGCCGAAAATCAGGTGCTTCATGTCATTCTCCTTAGGTGAAAATTATGGTTATTATACCAAATGCGCGCAGGGCGCGGGGGTTCAAAGCTCGCCCAAGTTGTCGCGGGAACGGACCCGGGAGAGGAATCGCGTGTGAATCAGGAACGGCGGGATTGTCGCGAGCTGGCAGAGGATGTCCGAAATCGGCAGCGCCAGCCAGATGGCGAGTGTGTGGTCCGCCATGAAATGCGGGAGGATCCAAATGCACGGAATCAGGATGACGCCCTGCCGGAGCGTCGAGAGGACGACCGCCGTCAGAGGATGTCCGATGGACTGGAAGTAAGTCGTCGCGACGACATTGATGGCGATGCACCAGATCATGCAGTTCGAAACCGTGAGGTCGTGCGCGGCAATGCCGAGAAGCGTCGGATTGTCCGAGGCGACGAACCAGCCCGCAAGCCAGCGCGGGAACGGCGGGACGACCTGCACCGCGCAGGCGAGCACGCACAGGGCCGTCGTCACCCAGAAGCCGAGCTTCAGCGTCTCCTTCACGCGGCGGAAATTGCGCGCACCCCAGTTGTAGCCGAAAATCGGCTGCAGGCCCTGCTGCGCGCCCATGACCGGCATGAGGGTGAGAATCATCACGCTCTGGAAGACACCGAGGGACGCGATCTGCGTCGTCGCGCTCGCCTCGTCCGCCGCCCACTTCGCAAACGCCGCGGCGAGCGAGACGTTGATGAGTGCGCCGAGGAGGTTCTGCAGGAACGGCGCGAAACCAATCGCGGAGGTGCGCCAGACGAGATCGCGGTAGAAGCCGATCCGCCACCAACGCAACAGCACGACCGTCCGCCGCTTCAGATAGTACCGGAGCGCCCACCCGAAGCTCGCCGCCATGGCGATCACCGTCGCCCAGGCCGCCCCGTCGATGCCCATCCCGAATCCGAAGATGAAAATCGGGTCGAGTATGAGGTTCGTGCCGAAGCCGACGACAAGGGACATCATCGACTTGACCGCGCCCCCTTCCGCACGCGTCAACGCGGAAAGCCCAAACGCGAGATGGGAGAAGATCTGCGAGAAGACGACGATCTTGAGATAGCCGCGCGCGGCGGCAAACGCCTCCGGCGAGACCTTCGCGCCCCCGCACCAGTTGAGGACGGTGTCAACGTTAAAGTAAACGAGCGGCGGCAGGATGAAAAAGAAAAGAAGCTTGATGGCAATCAGCTCGCCAAGGAGCTTTTCGCACGCGACGAAATCGTTTTCACCGAGCTTGATGGAGAGGACGGAGGCGTGCCCCGCGCCGACGAAGACGCCGAACGCGCCGAAGAGCATCATCACCGGGAAGGTCAGCGTCAGCCCCGCCATCTCCGCCTCGCCGCAGCCCTGTCCGATGTAAAACCGGTCGACGACGGCGTAGAGCGCGTTCAACGACATCGCGACCAGCGCCGGCCACGAGTACTTCAAAAGAAGTCGCCCGAGGTGACCTCGGGCGAGCTCTTCGAGATTGGCCTTAGAAGACGATTGCGACATTCGGCAAGGCCTTGCGGACCCGCGCCATCTCCTCGGGCGAGATCGAGAGGTCTCCGAGCTGCAGTGACTGGAGCGACTTCCAGGCGTCTAGGTTCTCGGGCAGTTTCGTCACCATCGTGCGGGAGAAGGAGAGGTTCTTGAGCCCCTTCTTCTCCGCGAGCCACGCCGGCACCTCCTTGATCGGATTGACCGACAGGTCAACGTCCGTCAGCGCCGGCAAATCCTTCAGCGTCTCGGGAACGGCCGTGAAGCGGTTTCCCTTCAGATAGATGCGCCGCAGGTTGACGAGCGCCTTCAAGTCCGGCAGCGCCGCAAGCTTGTTGTCGTTCAGCCTGAGCCACTTGAGCTCCGCCAGGGACGCGACTGCGCTCACGTTCGTGAGCTCGTTGCGGTCGAGGTTGAGATAGTCGGCCTTCGGATTGACCGCCGGCACGGCCTTCAGCCCCTTGTCGCTCAAGTAGACACGGTTCTCAGCCGGAACCGACTTATACGCCGGCTCCGGCTCGTTGAAGCAGCCAACGAGACAGAAAGCAAAAAGGAAAAAGGAAAAAGGAAAAAGTGCGGAATTTCCCATTCTTCTAACTTCAAGGAAAGTCATCTCGCTCCTTAAACTTCTCACTTTTTCACTTTTACTTTTTACTTCGCATTGGCAGCCGCGCTGATGATCCCCGCGAAGTCAGCCGCCTTGAGCGCCGCGCCGCCGATGAGGCCACCGTCGATGTCCTTCTGCGCGAGAAGCTCTGCGGCGTTGCCCGGCTTCATGGACCCGCCGTACTGGATGCGGATCGTCTCGGCCGTCGCCTCGCCGAAGAGCTTGGCGAGGGTCTCGCGGATGAACGCATGGACCTGCTGCGCCTGCGCGGGCGTCGCGGTCTTGCCGGTGCCGATGGCCCACACGGGCTCGTACGCGATGACGAGCTTGGCGGCATCATTCGCCGTCAGGCCCTTGAGACCAACCTTAAGCTGTCGGCCGATGACTTCGTTGACGAGGTCAGCCTCACGCTCGTCGAGCGTCTCGCCAACGCACATCATGCAGGTGAGGCCCGCCTTGATCGCAGCCGTCGTGCGCTTGTTGACGGTCTCGTCCGTCTCGCCGAAATACTGACGGCGCTCGCTGTGACCGGTGATGACGTAGGTCGCGCCCGTGTCGACGATCATGCCCGTGGAGATCTCGCCGGTGAACGCGCCGTGGTCCTCCCAGTGGCAGTTCTCGGTGCCGACGCCAATCGTGGTGCCCTTCGCCGCGGCAACGGCCTCGAGGACGTCGATCGCCGGCGTGCAGCACACGATCTCGACCTTGTCCGCATAGGCCGCCGTCGCCTCGGCGATCGCCTTCACGAGAGCCGCGGTCTCCGACGGCTTCACGTTCATCTTCCAGTTGCCCGCGATGATTTTCTTCCTGCTCATTTCTTTTCTCCTTTGAATTTCCGGTGCTTTACGCCCGCTTGTTTGAAAACATCCTTGACCGTGTCGAGAAACGCATACTCGCCCGAGTAGACGACTTCCTTGATGCCGGCGTTGATCAGCAGCTTCGCGCACGTAAGGCACGGCGAAATGGTGACGTACGCCGTCCCCCCGTCAATGGCATGCCCGTGCAGCGCGGCCTGGCAGATCGCGTTCTGCTCGGCGTGCACGCAGAGGCACTCGTCAAGATGCTCGCCGCTCTTCGTCTTGCCCGAACACCGCGGACAACCGCCCTCGAAGCAGTTCCTCACGTTGTAGGGCGTGCCGTTGTAGCCGGTCGAGAGAATGTGGCGGTTCTTCACGATCACCGCGCCGACATGGCGGCGCGAACAGTTCGAACGCGTCGCGACGACGTTAGCCAGCGCCATGAAGTATTCGTCCCAACCCGGACGCGGATCTTTGCCCTTTCTCGTCATTTGAAATGATATTATATCAAATTCGCGGACGTCTGTTTGCAACGAACTTGATTTGGACGATTGGAAGCCCAAGTCCGTGCCGCGCAGCGAAGTCCATATAGGCCGTCCAGTCCACTGGTGTGATCTCGTGTGGGTAGTGCGTGAACTGCGTGACATAGTCCCAGAGATAGAGGCGGTCTGTCTGCTTCGCCCAGCCGACGATGTCCTCCATGAACGACTTGTTCTCCCTGAACGAACTCTCGGGGATTGAATGCGCGATACCAAACACAAAAGCGCCCGGGGACAACCCGGACGCTTCATGTCGCAAACTCGACCAGACGAGTTTACTTCGCCTCTTCGACGATGGTGACGACCTTGCCGTCCTTGATGAACTTCACCTTGCCGTCCTTGAGAGCGAACAGCGTGAAGTCGCGGCCCTGGCCGACGTTCTTGCCGGGGTGGATCTTCGTGCCGCGCTGGCGGACGATGATCGAGCCGGTCGTCAGGAACTGGCCGTCGTAGGCCTTGACGCCGAGGTACTGCGGATTGGAATCGCGACCGTTACGAGCAGATGCGGAAGTAGCCATTTTTCATTCCTCCTTACGCGATTGCCTTGACGGTGGCGACGGTCAGCTGCTGACGGTGACCGACGAGACGGCGCTCGCCTTTACGGCGCTTCGCCTTGAAATTGAGAACCTTCTTGCCCTTGATGACGCCGTCGACCGTAAGGACGACCTTCGCGCCTTCGACATAGGGAGTACCGACCTTGAGCGTGGTGCCATCGGACACGGCGAGAACCGTCGTGAGCTCAGCGTCCTTGCCCGCCTCGACCGCGATCTTTTCAATCTCGATCTTCTGACCGACCTTCACAAGCGTCTGCTTGCCGCCGGTTTCGAGAACAGCGTATGCTTCCATTTTTACTAACTTTACCTTTCCATCCGCATTCCTTGTGGAAACGCTCCACGAAATGCTGGATTTGTGTAGTATACTAAAAACCGCCTCGCCGCGTCAACCCCCTCCGGCCACTGCACGCTTATCCCGAATCTTCAGGGATAATTTATCCGGGATTTTCACGAGACCCCCGAAAACATTGGGCGAAAATATTTTCGGGCGGGTCCAAAACCGGTCGAGACTTTCCGTCCGAACCGCCCGGGCGCTTCGCGCGTCACACAAA
>JAEDMC010000182.1 GCA_016303225.1 Kiritimatiellia bacterium | reverse complement strand
AACGAGCTGCTGGTGAAGCGTCCGGCGGCGACATTCTTCGTGAGGGTCGAGGGCGACTCGATGATCGGCGCGGGCATCCGGGACAAGGATCTGCTCGTCATGGACCGCTCCCTTACGCCCGCGAACGGCGACATCATCATCGCGTCGGTGGACGGCGAGTTCACGGTGAAGACCTACCGCACCGGCATGAAGGCCGGCAAGGACGGACGGAAGCACAGATTTGTCGCTCTGGAGCCGGCGAACCCCAATTATCCGACGATCACGATCACGTCTGGACACGAACTGCTCACGTTCGGAAAGGTGACGGCGGTTATCCACCGGCTATGATCGGGCTTGTCGACGGCAACAACTTCTATGTGTCGTGTGAGAGGGTCGTGAACCCGAAGCTCAACGGCAAGCCGGTCGCTGTCCTCTCGAACAACGACGGGTGCTGCGTCGCCATGTCGCCGGAGTTCAAGGCGCTGGGCATCGCCAGAGGCACACCCTACTACCAGTTGAAGGACCGTGAGGTTCCGAAGGGCGATCTGATCTTCTGTTCGTCCAACTACGAGCTGTACGGCGACATTTCGCGGCGCATCATCCAGGTGCTGCGCGAAAGGGCGGTCGAGGTCGAGCAGTATTCCATCGACGAGGCGTTCATCTGGCCACCTTCGGTGGCAGGGAATAGGGAACAGGGATTAGGGAATAGGGATTGGTATTTGGAATATGGTAAGAGCGTCCGGGCGCAGGTTCTCCAATGGGTCGGCATTCCCTGCGGCGTCGGTTTCGCCAAGACCAAGACCCTCGCCAAGATCGCCAACCACATCGGGAAGAAGCTCCAGGAGGGTGTGTTTGTGATGCCGGACGATCCGACCGACATCCTCGCCAAGCTGCCGACGGACGAGGTGTGGGGCGTGGGCCGACGCCTGTCCCTCAAGCTTCGCGCAGAACGCATCTTTACCGCCAAGGATCTACGGGACGCCCCGGACGACGTCGTGCGCTCTGTGGGCGGCGTGACGCTTCTCCGCACGGCTACTGAGCTGCGCGGCATTTCCTGCAATCAGGACAGGGACTACAACGCAGACCCCGATTCGGTTTCCTGCTCCCGCTCGTTCGGAGAGCAGATCACGACGATGGACGCGCTCATGGAGTCCATCGCCAGCTTCACTGCCCAGGCCGCGACCAAGCTGCGGCGGCACGGGATGCTGGCGACCGGCTGCAATGTGTATGCGCAGGTCGCCGTGCCGGGGATGTTCGAGGGCGGTGGCGGCTGGGACAGCTCGTTCTACGGCTACACGGTCACATTCCCGGAGCCGACCGATGCGACGAACGTCATGGTGCGGGCGATCCACGAGCAGATCGGGTCGCTATTCGTGAAGGGCGCGAAGTACCGGAAGTCCGGCATCGTCTTCTTCGGATTGGAAAAGGTCGGCTCTGCGTTCCAGGCGGACCTCTTCGCCCCGGCCGAGAAGCGCGAGAAGTCGAAGCTCGACGAGGCCATCGACGCGCTCAACGCCAGGCTCGGCAAGGGCAAGGTGTTCTCGGCCGCAGAGGGGGTCGGCAAGCCCGCATGGGCGATGAAGCGGTCGAAGCTCTCCAAACGCGCCACGACCAACTGGGACGAGCTGCTGACGGTGAGGTAGCGGATTACATCTCAGTCAGTCTGCGAAGTTTCTGGCGGAGGCGCTCGGCCTCCTCTTCTTCGCCGTGCTGTACCGCCCATTCAAGGAGCAAGTCGGTCCGCTTGATTTCCTCGATGAAGTTGTCTCGCTGGGGAAGTGCCACGGATCACCTCGCAAGTTTGAAGCAGGCCCAGGCGGCGAGGGTCTTCGCGTCGAAGATCGTTGCGTTGCGGATGCCGTCCTCAACCTCGGCTTCGGAGAGGATGACGGGGTAGACGTTCTCGTCGGGGTCCTGGTCCTGTCCGTGAGCCGTCTCGGAGAGTTCGGCGAAGTAGATGTGGATGCGTTCCTCGCAGTAGCCGGGAGTGCAGATGATCGTCGTGAGGAACTTGATGGACGTCACGTCGTAGCCGGTTTCCTCGGCGGTCTCGCGCTTCGCGCCCTCGATGGGGTCTTCTCCCGCTTCCAGCCCTCCGGCGATGACCTCGATCAGCGCCTCCTCGGCCGCCTTGCGGTACTGCTTCACGAACACGAACTTTCCGTCCGGGCGGCGGGCGAGGATGGCGACGGCGTTGTCGTGCCGGATAACTTCGCGCTTGGTTTTCCTGCCGTCCGGCAGCTCAATGTCGAGAAGGTCAACGCTGATGATCTTCCCGGTGTACTTGCGCTCGGTGTTAAGAGTCTTTTCCGTCAAATCGTTCATGTCGGACATTATATCATAGAGTGTTGTTGAGTTTTGGTAAAAGATCCGTTGTACTCGGTCAGCACTTGCGTTCGGAAGGTTAAATTGGTAGAATGTGGATATGAAGAACATATCCGTTTGCAGTTGGAGCTATCGCCTGAGTGCGGCGCGCGTCGCAGAGGAAATGTACAAGAGCGGCGTCACGCATGTGCATCTCGCGTTGAATCCGTTTGTGGATCCGCTGGCCGTCGTCCCTGGTACGGCAGGTGAGACGGAGAATGTCGCCGGCACGGGAGGCGTCGATTCGCTGGAGAGACAGCGTGCGGACATTGAGGACTACCTCGCCTCCGGCCGCTGGGTGATTTCGTCGACGCTCCACAACTCGCGCTATGATGACTATTCGACGTTGGAGTCAATTCGCCGGACGGGCGGACTCGTCCCCGACGAGCACTGGGAGGAGAACAAGGCGATTATCGCAAAGGTCGTGAAGCTGACGGCCGAGTGGAAGGCTCCGTACATGATGCTTCATGCGGGTTACATCAACCATGCTGACCCGGTCGGCTTCGCGAAGCTTACGGACCGGCTCAAATACGTGCGCGACCTCTGCGCGGACGCCGGCATCGGACTGACGCTCGAGACGGGACAGGAGACGGCCGACGACCTCGCCGAGATGCTGACGAACCTGCCGGGCGTCTACGTGAACTTCGATCCGGCGAACATGATCCTCTACGGGAAGGGCGATCCCGTCCGCGCCGTCGGCATCCTCGCACCGTGGATTCGCCACGTGCACATCAAGGACGCCAAGTACGCAAAGGTCCCGGGAGCCTGGGGCGAGGAAGTCGAGTGGACGAAGGGAGAGGTGAATGCCGATGCGTTCATCGCCGCGCTTGACAAGATCGGCTTTACGGGTTATCTCGCGGTCGAGCGCGAAGCCGGGAACGACCGCGCGGGCGACATCGCTGCCGCCGTCGAAGATCTGAAACGCAGGTGAGACGCAAATGGGGCTCGTTCTTTCCATTCTCCTCCCCGTCGTCATCACGGCCCATCCGCTCGCGAACGAGGAAGTGTTGGAACCGAGCGTGCAGAATGAAGTCGACCACGCGCTGAACGTGGCGTCGACGAACGCCGTGCCAATGACGGCTGCTGCGCGAGACTTTGCGAGGCTTTATGCGACGAACGGGATGAATGCGACGGAGCGGGCCATTTCGCTGATCTCGTCACAAAAAGACGGATGTTGGTACTGGTTGGGAACGAACGTGACGCCGGTGGCGGTCCGCATTCTCCGCCGCACGGCCGGTTGCCCGGAGGCTCGGGAAAAATGAAGAAGCCTGAAAGCAAGCTTATTTTCCCTCGCGCCTGCAGGTTGTTTAAAGACGTTGAGGAGGCGGGATTTGCGCGCCTGTGCGAGTGCATGCATGTTAAGGAGCTGCATCTCAAGAACAATGAGACTTTTATTCGCGAGTCCGATCCGTGCAACCGCATCGGCGTCGTCGTTCTCGGTGCCGTCCAGCTTTCGCGTCAGCGGTTTGACGGCAGTCGCGCCGTGCTGGAGGCGATCCGCGAGGGCGGTGCGTTCGGAATGACCTATGCCTTTCGCGATGCGAAGTCGATGGGCATCAGCATCCGCGCGGTAGGGGACGCCGTGGTCCTGCTCTTCGACTCGGACAGCATTCCGCGCCCTTGTCACAAGCTCTGCCCAGCGCATCTCCATTTTCTGCACAATCTCCTGACGGTGATGAGCCAGACGACCTTCCAGATCAAGCGGAAGCTTCGTATCCTGTCGCAGCGGACGATCCGCGGACGCCTGTTGCTGTTCCTGCGGATTCTGGCGAAGCGTGAGCAGGCGAAGGAGTTCGACATTCCGTTTGACCGTCAGGCGCTTGCCGATTTCCTGTGTGTCGACCGGAGCGCGCTTTCGGCCGAGCTTTCGAAGCTCCGTCGCGAACGAAAGGTCGAATCGGTGAAGAACCACTTCAAGCTGCTCGGATGACGGTCCTATGAACGCAACTGTCATTCTCGCCGATGACGAGCGCTTGATTCGCCAGTCGCTCGTAGGACTGCTGGAGGCGAACGGCTATGACGTGCGAGCGGGCAAGAACGGCGAGGAGGCGTTGCGGCTCTACCGCGAGCGACGTCCCGACCTCCTGCTTCTCGACGTGATGATGCCGAAGATGAACGGCTATGACGTTTGCGGGACAATTCGCCAGACAGATGTCGAGACACCGGTCCTCTTCCTCACGGCGCTCGATTCGGACGTCGACGAACTGAAGGGACTTGGCGTCGGCGCTGACGATTACATTTCCAAGACGGCTTCGAACGAAATCTTGCTCGCGCGCATTGCCGCGGCGGTGCGGCGGCATCGGCATGAAGAGCCGACGGGCGACTTTGACTTTGCCGATTGGCGCGTTGAGCCGGCGAGACAGTCGATGCGGCGCGGTGCGGGCGATGCCGTGGCGCTGCGCGAACGTGAAGTAGCGCTCTTGCGCTGGTTTGCCGGGCACCCGGGAGAGGTCTTCACACGAGACTTCCTCTTCGCCAAGTTCTGGGGAGTTTCTTTTGACGGCAATGACTCGACGCTCAGCATCGCCATTCTGCGTTTGCGCGAGAAGCTGGGCGAATCGGCGGCTGGCCTGAAGGCTGTCCGCGGCACCGGTTACGTCTGGCGCCCCTGATCCGCTTGTAATTTTCCTGTAATTTTTCTTTTCCGTGGATGTGATATTATTCCTTCTGTCCGAAGGGGCAGAAAGGAAATCACATCATGTACGAACTGAGTGGTAGGATCAGACGCATTGGCGAACAGCAGACGTTCGCGAGCGGTTTCGCCAAGCGTGAGGTTGTCGTCGAACAGCCCGGCGGCGAGCGGGGACCGGTACCGGTGTCAGTCGTCTTCAAGAACGATGACGTCTCGCTTGTCGATACGCTGGCCGTCGGCGCCGAGATCAAAGTTGCCTTCTCGATTGAAGGCCGCGACTGGCAGGATCCGAAAACAAACAAGATTCGCTGTTTCTGCGATCTGACGGCGCATAAGGTCGAGGTGACCGCAGCTGCGCCGACGGCCGAGGAACTTGCGGGGACCGTCGACGGAACCGAAGACGGAGAGATGCCGTTTTGAGTGAATAAGCGGTATATGCAAAAAAGGAAAAACAAACTATGAACAAACTCATCATCATTCTTGCGGCGGCCCTGACAATCGGTACGGCGGCATTTGCAGCGGAACCTGCGGAACTGACCGTGCGCGAACGGAAGGACGCCGAGCGCTGCGGCATTGCGGTCGAGCAGTGGAAGACCATGACCAAGAAGGCGCGCAAGGAAGCGAAACAGGAAGCGAAGGCCAAGG
>JAEDMC010000181.1 GCA_016303225.1 Kiritimatiellia bacterium | reverse complement strand
AACCAGGTGCGCGAGAAGATCGGCGTGATGTTCGGCAATCCCGAGACGACGCCCGGCGGCAAGGCGCTTAAGTTCTACGCGAGCTGCCGTCTGCAGGTGCAGCGCATCGGCGCGATCAAGAACACGGCCGGACAGGTCGTCGGCAACCGCACGCGCGTCAAGGTCGTGAAGAATAAGGTGGCGCCGCCCTTTACCGAGGCGGAGTTCGACATTCTCTACACCTGCGGCATTTCCTACGAGGGTTCGGTCCTGGACGCGGCGCTTGCGCGCGGCATCGTCGAAAAGCGCGGCAGCTGGCTGAGTTTCGGCGACGAGCAGCTCGCCCAGGGCTCGCTCGCGACGATCGACTATCTGAGGGCGAATCCCGAGGTGACGCAGAAGATTGTCGAGCTCGTCAAGACGACGCCCGTCAATCCGGCGCTTGCCAAGAAGAAGTGAAGGCTGTCGTTGTTCTTTCCGGTGGACAGGATTCCGCCACTTGCCTCGCGCTTGCCGTGAAGAAATACGGTGCGCGCGAGGTTGCGGCAATCACCTTTGAATACGGCCAGCGTCACTCCATCGAGACGAAGTTTGCGCGCCGGCTCGCGAAGCGTTTCGGCGTCGCCGCGCACAAGATCGTTAAGTTCGGCTTTTACAAGGACATCACGACCAACGCGCTCTTCGACCCGTCGATGAAGATCAAAGGGAGTTCGACTTCGACTCAATCGCCCCCCAACACCGTTGTCGAAGGTCGCAACGCGTTCTTTCTGATGGCGGCGGCCGTCTGGGCGAAGTCACTCGGGGCGACGGTCCTCTACACGGGCGTTTCGCAGGCGGACTACTCGGGCTATCCCGACTGTCGCGAAGTCTTCGTCAAGGCGCAGGAGAAGGCGATTCGGCTCGCGCTCGATTTCCCAATCAGGATCGAGACGCCGTTCATGAAGATGACGAAGGCGGACGAGTGGGCGCTTGCGGCGAAACTCGGCATCTTTGACATTATTGCGAACGAGACCGTGACCTGCTACAACGGCATTCCCGGCAAAGGCTGTGGGAAGTGTCCCGCCTGTCGCTTGCGCAACAGGGGCTTGAAGGAGTATGAAGGTACTCTTCGAAGATGACGACATCATCGTCGTCGACAAGCCTGCCGGACAGATTGTGCATCCGGCGCCGGGACACGAGACGGGCGCGCTGACGGACGAGTTGACGAGGCACTGTCCGTCAATGGCCGGCGTCGGTTCGGCGGAGCGTCCGGGCGTCGTCCATCGGCTCGACCAGGAGACGAGCGGCGTGATGGTCTTGGCGAAGAACCGGGCGGCCTATCTCGATCTGAGAAAGCAGTTCGAGTCGCATGAGACGGTCCGGAAGACGTATCTTGCGGTGTTGCATGGTGCGCCGAAGGAAAAGCGGGGGACGATCGATTCGCCGGTCGGGCGCGAACATTTGCGGGCGGTTTCGCACTGGGAGGTGCTGGGGAAGCAGGGACCGGTGGCACTCGTCGAGTTCAAGATCGAGACGGGGCGGATGCATCAGATTCGCATCCATGCGGCGGAGCTCGGACATCCCGTCGTCGGCGACAAGCTCTACGGCGATGCGGCGAAAGACCGGCGGCTGAGGGTGAAGCCGGCACGCCATCTTCTGCACGCGGTCGAGCTGTCGTTCCTGCATCCGAAGACGCACAGACGCGTCACCTTCCTCGCCCCTCTGCCGTCCGACATCGTCTACGTCGGATGATTATGGTATAATTCCATCTATGTCACAGGAATGGAACATCAGGTCGCGGGGGCATGTCTGCACGATTTGCCAGAAACCGCTTGTGGACAAGACACCCGTCGTGAGCGCGCTCAAGGAGACGGCGGACGGCTACGAGCGCTTTGACTGTCATCCGGAATGCTGGAAGGTGCAGGAGCGCGACTGGACGCCCTTTTCGCAATGGGACGGCGTTTATTTCGCGCCGGTCCGCGAGGTGAAGAAGGAAGCGCTGAAGAAGGAGGACGCGGGCGAGCTCCTCCGCCAGCTGGTGACGCTGGACGATCCGGCGATGAAGAACGTCGTCTACGTTCTCGCCGTCATGCTCGAGCGGTCGAAGATCCTGGTGGAGCGCGATGCGAAGGAACTTGAGGACGGCACGATCCGCCGCGTCTACGAAGACCGCAAGCAGGGCGATACGTTCGTCATCCTCGATCCGCGGCTTCGGCTGGAGAACCTGTCGGAGGTCCAGCAGCAGGTCGTTGCGCTGTTGTCGGGAACGAAGACCCTCGGCGAGGTCTCCGGCGAAGAGGAAGCCGCCGGTATTGCCGAAGAAGCCGCGGAGCCGACCGCGAATGAAGTTCAGCCCGAAACAACGTGAGGCGCTGAATCTCGTCGCGGACGGCCAATTTGTTCCGGGCCTCGTCCGCGAGGAGGACGGCTGGTACGCCCGCTGGCATGCGCTCGGCTCCGCCGAAGGCGTCGACGGCTGGGTCGACGAATACATCCGCGAGTTCACGATGACGCGTCTTTCCGAAGACGCCGAAGAGCAAAAACACGAAACTCTCCACGACGCCTGGATGCTGGCGCTTCGTTCGCGCACCGGCCTCGTCGTCTGGGATGACGCCGAATGCGCCGCCTTCGCAAAAGAGCTGGAGGAGTGGAGCGGCAACGCCGAAGAGGATGTCGCGGCACGGGGAAAAATCGAATTCGCTTTTCAGACAAGCGGCGAGGACGCCGGTTCTCCTTTTTCTGTCCGATGCGGCGTGCCGAAAGGACGACGTGGGCTGCGTGCGCTCGGACAGGCCGCCTACATCTGGCCGCCGCTCGGGGGGATGAGAATTGCTCACGCAGAGACGGCGCCTCTGCGTCTCTGCGTGAACTTGACCCGCGCGGAGGCCGAAGACTTCGTGCGCCGCGTGGCACGAGAGCTGCGGGATGCCGGCTATGGCGTTTCCGGGGTTGATCTCGCCGCCTCCATTACCGCCTCTGCGGAGATGTCAGACGATTTTCAAGCCTCAAACTCCAAACCTCAAACCTCAAACTTCAAGCTGACCGTTCGCGTGGCGGGGGAACCGGTGACGGCCGACGAGATCCGCTTCTTGCTCGACCAGGGGTCGACGCTGGTCTTTTTCCGCGACCGCTGGATCGAAGTCGACCGCGGCATTCTCAAGGAGGCTCTGCGCGCGCTGGAGAAAGGCGTCGACAAGAAGGCGAATCCGCTGACCTTCGCGATGGGCCTCGGCCATGTCGGACTGTTGGAGCTCGAGGAGGTGAAAACCCACGGCTGGCTGCGCGGGCTGGTCAATGAGTTGAGGAATTGTGGGGTTGAGCAGGTCGAGAGGGTTGAGATAGAGGGGTTTGAAGGGGAGCTGAGAGACTATCAGAAAAGGGGTGTCGAATGGTTGGAGTTCCTGACCTCGCACGGCTTCGGTGCGCTGCTCGCGGACGACATGGGCCTCGGCAAGACCATCCAGGTCATCGGGTGGGTCCTGGTTTCTCGCGCAGAGGCGCAGAGCCGCAGAGCTGGGAATTGTGGTCAGGGAAACTCTCCGTGCCTCTGTGCCTCTGTGGGTAAAATTCTCATCGTCGCACCGCTCACCTTGCTGTCGAACTGGAAGCATGAGTTCGCGAAGTTTGCGCCGTCGTTGAAAGTCTACGTGCATCAGGGCGACGGACGCCATGTGGCGAGCGGATTCAAGCGGGCGGTCGATGAGGCGGACGTGACGCTCACGAGCTACAACCTGCTCGTCAGGGACTACGGCGAATTTTCCGAAATCAAGTGGGACGCGCTCGTCGTCGACGAGGCGCAGGCGATCAAGAATCCGGACACGCAGGCGGCGCGGGCGATCCGTGCGCTGACGCCGCCGAAGCGCATTGCGATGACGGGCACTCCGGTCGAGAATTCCGTCGGCGACCTCTGGTCGCTCGAGGAGTTTCTCAATCCCGGGTTCCTCGGCGACCGCAAGTCGTTTGCGGACCGTTTCGTGAAGCCGATCGCCGCGGACGAACATAGCGTCGCCGGGAAGCGTCTCCGCTACGCGCTCGAGCCGTTCGTCCTCCGGCGCCTCAAGTCGGACAAGACAATTGCCGCGGAACTCGGCGAGAAGCGGGAGATTCGCGAGTACTGCGAGCTCACCGCCGAGCAGCGTCGCGACTATGAGACTGCTCTTGCCGACTTCCGTGCGTGCGAGCACGCGCAGGGCGACGTCTTTGCGCTCATTACGCGGCTGAAGCTCATCTGCGACGGGGTAGGCAAGCTCGAGCGGCTCTGCGAGCTGGTCGAAACGATCTTCGAGAACGGCGAGTCGGCGCTGGTGTTCACGCAATATGCGAAAGTCGGGCTGTGGCTTCGAAACGAGCTTGAGAAGCGATTCGCGCGCAAGTTCCCGTTTCTGCACGGCGCGCTTTCGGCGAAGGAACGTGAGGCTGAGGTGAAGGCGTTTCAGACCTCGCGGCGTCCGGGCCTCTTCATCCTGTCGTTGAAAGCGGGCGGGTTTGGTCTCAATCTCACGAAGGCGACGCACGTCATCCACTTCGACCGGTGGTGGAATCCGGCGGTCGAGGACCAGGCGACGGACCGGGCGCACCGCATCGGACAGACGAAGACGGTGTTCGTGCATCTCTTCATCACGCCCGGGACGCTTGAGGAGCATGTGGACGAGATTCTGGAGCGCAAGGGGCGTGTGGCGGATTCGGTCATCACGGAGGCCGAATGGCTGGAGGCGGCGAAACTCGATGAGTAGGAAGTCCTATCCGGTTCGGATTCCTCGGTATGCGGCGGGCATCCGCGCGCAGGAGTCGCGCACGGGCGCGGGGCGCAGCTGGTGGGCGAAGGAGTGGGCGCGGCGGCTGGAGGCGATGGGCCTTCGGGGACGGCTCGGGCGCGGCAAGAACTATGCCGTATCCGGACAGGTCGTCTCAATGGAGATTTCGGGCAACCGGGTGTTGGCGCAGGTGCAGGGTACGCGTCCCGAGCCCTATGCGGTGACGGTCACGTTCCGCCAGCCCGAGGGTGAGACGCGCAGTCGCATTGTCGCGGCGCTCAGGGGCGAGCCGATGCTGGTGGCGCGGCTGTTGGCGGACGATTTGCCGACGGAGGTCGAGAAGATCTTCCGGGAGACGGGGTGCGATCTCTTCCCCGGAGGGAAGCTCGGGCCGGGGAAATATGACATGACGACGGCGTGCAGCTGTCCGGACTACGCCAACCCGTGCAAGCATTCCGCCGCGGCGCTGCTGATCCTCGGGGAGGAGATCGCGCGGCGTCCGGCGACGCTCGTCGAGTTGCGCGGCATTGCGTTGGAGGAGTTTTACGATGAAGATTGAAAGCGCAGTCCTGCGCCGTCTCGGTCCCGTGCCGTTCTGGCGTGGCGAGAAGAAGTGCCTTGACGAGCTCCAGCGGATCTACAAGAAGGCCGCCGAAGCCGCGCAGGAGAAGGTGCTTTCCGCGTGCGCGCGCGTGTGATATATGCTATAATACACCTAATTATGAGCGAAGAAGCTGTTCAGGAGCCCGTTGCCGGCGGAATACTCGAAGACGTCCTTATTGAAGAGGAGATGTCGCGTGACTACATCGACTATTCGATGAGCGTCATCGTCGGGCGTGCGCTACCTGATGTCCGTGACGGTCTGAAGCCCGTCCACCGCCGCTGTCTCTTCGCGATGCACGAGCTTCACAACGAGTGGAACACGAAGC
>JAEDMC010000180.1 GCA_016303225.1 Kiritimatiellia bacterium | reverse complement strand
AATCTCGTTGTCGCGGACAACACCGGCGCCAAGCGCGCCATGTGCTTCCGCATCCTGAAGCAGCGCAAGGAGTACGCTCACCTCGGTGACGTCATCCGCGTCGCCATCAAGGAAGCGTCGCCGACCTCCTCCATCAAGAAGGGCTCGGTCGCGACGGCCGTCATCATCCGGACCGGCAACCCGATCCGTCGTGCGGACGGCTCCACGGTTCACTTCGACCAGAACGCGTGCGTCTTGGTCGACTCGAAGCTCAACCCGATCGGCACCCGCGTGTTCGGACCGGTCGCCCGCGAGCTCCGCGACAAGAACTACATGAAGATCCTCTCGATGGCCCCGGAAGTGGTCTGATAAGGAGTACTGAAAATGGCTATCGCAAGAATCAAGAAGAACGACACCGTGATCGTCACCTGCGGCAATGACGCGGGCAAGACGGGTACGGTGATGAGCGTGAACCCGAAGAAGGGCACCGCGATCGTGGGCGGCCTGAACGTCCACAAGAAGGCGATGCGCCGCACCGAGAAGACGGCCGGCGGCCTGATCGACAAGGAGCTCCCGATTCGTCTCTGCAAGCTGATGCCCTACGACGCCGACAAGAAGTGCGGCACCCGTGTCAAGACGGGCGAGAAGGACGGCAAGAAGGCTCGCGTCTCGGTCAAGAGCGGCAAGGCCCTCTAAGGAAGGAACGAAACATCATGGCAAGACTCAAAGACGAATACGCGAGCCGCATGGTGGCCGAGCTTGAGAAGAAGCTCGGAATCACCAACAAGATGCTCGTTCCCCGCCTTCAGAAGATCGTCATCAACATGGGCTTCGGCATCGTCACCAAGGACGAGCAGAAGACCCTTGTCGACGACCTGACGGCGATCACCGGCCAGAAGCCCATGCTCTGCAAGGCGAAGAAGTCCATCTCGAACTTCAAGCTGCGCGAAGGCATGGTGATCGGTGCGAAGGTGACCCTCCGCGGCGACCGCATGTGGGAATTCGCCGAGCGCCTCATCAGCGCCGCGCTCCCCCGCATCCGCGACTTCCGCGGCGTTCCGAACCGTGGCTTCGACGGCGCCGGCAACTACACGCTCGGCATCAAGGAGCACACGATTTTCCCGGAACTCGTGGAATCGTCCGCTCACTCCGGCATGGACATCACGTTCGTGACCAGCTCGACTGACAACAAGGCCTGCAAGGAGCTCTTGAACTCCATGGGCATGCCGTTCGCAGGGAGGAACTAATCATGGCTAAGCAGTGTTTGATCGAAAAGCAGCACAAGGCGCCGAAGTTCAAAGTCCGCGCCTACAACCGCTGCCAGCGTTGCGGCCGCCGTCATGCGTATCTGCGCAAGTTCGGCGTCTGCCGTCTCTGCTTCCGCGAACTCGCGGTCGCCGGCCTCATCCCCGGCGTCACCAAGGCCTCGTGGTAACTGAAGGAAAGGAATCTTAAGAAATGACTATCGATCCCATTTCCGATATGCTCACGACGATCCGCAACGGACTGAAGGCCCGCCTTTTCTCCGTGCAGACGCCTGCCAGCAATCTCAAGGGCGAGATCGCCCGCGTCATGAAGGAAGCCGGCTACATTGCCGACTGCGTCACGACGTCCGAATTCCCGAAGAAGCTCGTCATCACGCTGAAGTACACGGCGAAGGCGGTTCCCGCCATCACCGAGCTGAAGCGCATCTCGAAGCCGGGCCTCAGGAAGTTCGTTTCGGTCCCCGAGATCCCGGCCGTCCTCGACGGCATGGGCCTCGCCATCCTCTCCACCTCGAAGGGCATCATGTCCGGCGCGGAGGCGAAGAAGGCGAAGGTCGGCGGAGAACTCATTTGCACTGTCGCTTAATTAGGAGCAAGGACAATGTCTCGAATCGGTAAAGAACCCGTCAAGCTCGCGGATGGCGTCACGGCCACGATCGCGGGTCAGAAGGTGACGGTCAAGGGAAAGCTCGGCGAGCTCTCCTATACGATGCATGACGGCATCACGGCGAAGGTGGAGGACGGTAACATTATCGTCGAGTGCGCCGACGACAACAATCTCGGCAACTTCCACGGTCTCGCCCGCGCGCTGATCAACGCCAATGTGATCGGCGTGTCCGCTGGCTACACGAAGCAGCTCTCCATCGAGGGCACCGGCTTCAAGGCGGTCGTCAAGGGCAAGGAGCTCGCGCTGACGCTGGGCTTCGCCTCCCCGAAGATCTTCACGATCCCGGAGGGCCTGACGATCACGGTTGAGAACGACGGACTTCAGGTGACCGTCAAGGGCATCGACAAGCAGCAGGTTGGCGAAGCCGCCGCCCGCATCCGCTCGTACTATCCGGCCGAACCCTACAAGGGCAAGGGCATCAAGTACGTCGGCGAGCACATCCGCCGCAAACAGGGCAAGAAGGTCGCCTAATCGCGGCGTAAGGAGAACGAATTATGTTCAATCGCAAAGTTCAGCGTCAGAAGAGGCATCTTCGCCTCCGCCAGCGCGTGATCGGCACGGCGGCTCGTCCGCGCATGTCGATCTGCGTCACGAACAAGAACATGTACGTCCAGTTCATCGACGACGATGCGCAGAAGACCCTCGCCCAGGCGAACAGCCTCAAGGACGAGAAGGCCAACCTCGCGGTCGCCAAGGCTCTCGGCGCAAAGGCTGCCGAGGCCGCGAAGGCCGCGGGCATCTCGATCGTGGTCGTCGACCGCGGCGGCAACAAGTACACGGGCCGCGTCGCGGCGATCGTGGACGCCGCCGTCGAGGCGGGTCTTGCCATCAGCGCGAAGAAGGAGGATAAGTAATCATGGCTTTCAATCGTGACAAGCGCCCCCAGGACCAGGGAGACGACCTCGACGAACACACAGTGTTCATTAACCGCTGCGCCAAGACCGTCAAGGGCGGCCGCCGCATGAGCTTCTCCGCCGTCATCGTCGTCGGTGACAAGGAGGGCAATGTCGGCCTCGGATTCGGCAAGGCCAACGAAGTCGCGGACGCGATCCGCAAGGGTGGTGAGGCGGCCCGCAAGGACATGCACAAGGTCACCCTCAGGGGCAAGACGATCCCGCATGACGTCGAAGGCGTGTGCGACGGTGGTCGCGTGATCCTGAAGCCGGCCCCGGATGGTACGGGCCTCATCGTCGGCGGCGGCATGCGCCCGGTCCTCGAGGCCGTCGGCATCCGTGACGCAGTCGGCAAGTCGCTCGGCTCCAAGAACCGCCTCAACGTGGTCAAGGCCACGCTGAACGCGCTCTCGAAGCTCCGCTCCGCCGAGGAAATCGCGGCCATTCGCGCGTAAGGAGGAATTGAAAATGGAACTCAATACTTTGACGAATACTCCTGGTGCCCGTTCGCGCCGGAAACGCCTTGGCCGCGGATGCGGTTCGGGCCTCGGCAAGACCGCGGGCAAGGGCCAGAAGGGTCAGCAGAGCCGCAAGGGCCACAAGCACAAACTGGTGTTTGAAGGCGGCCAGATGCCGCTCGTGCGCCGTTTGCCGAAGCGCGGCTTCAACAACGCCGCGTTCAACGCGAAGGCGCTCGCCGTCAACGTTTCGGACCTCGAGAAGAAGTTCGAAGCCGGCGCCGAGATCACCATCGAGGCGCTCGCGAAGGCTGGCTTCTCGGACAACAAGCAGCCGAAGATCAAGATCCTCGGCAACGGCGAGCTCACCAAGAAGTTCACCGTGAAGGTCCCCTGCTCGGCCTCCGCCAAGGCGAAGATCGAGAAGGCGGGCGGCAGCGTTGCCTAACAGTTTGGCTTAGTGCCTAAAGACGAGGAACGCAGGGATTCGTCTCCGTTCCTTGTCTTTTTGGTATAATTCAACCAAAGAAAGATGGCAAAATGACGGATTTTAAATATGCGTTGGTCTTAATGACACTATTGAGTTGGTTTGCATTTAACATGCAGCGCCATCTTGAAATCTACAATGGCACATACAGAGAAGTTATTCACTTTGTCTGTTTGTTGGCGAGTATGTTTGGGCGAGTTTTAGGTATAGCGTTTGTTATCGCGCTATTCTTCAAGGCATCGTTTACATGGTATGATCCATTACTTCTTGTTGTGATTTCTTTTCTTCTGTCGTTGGCATTGGATTTTGTTCATGCAATTTTTGCGAGAGGGTTCTTTGCTGATTTTCTGACCAAGATAGTTTCGTTGATTGGTATTGTTGTGGTTTCAGTAATGTACTGTGTCTTCATTTTCAAATAATAGCATGGAAGAATCGGGTAAAGGACAGGGCGTGATAATCCAGGTCTTTCGATGGATAGGGATTGGCGTTGTGCCATTAATTACATCGTGCATACTTTACGCAATAATATTGGCGTTGTGGAACAACAGTCTCGGAAGGATGATAAACGACAATCCTAAAAACCTCGAGGCCGTTGGAATGTTTGTTGCAAGTTGCCTATCTGGTTTCTGCATCCCATTTATAGGGGCTGCTTTAGCACCTAGAGGTAAACACTTAACGGCGGTAATCCTTGCTTCGATTTTTTGCACAATACACTTTGTTGCAATTATTATGAGCTTTGGGCAGCTCCAGTATAATTGCAGTTCTGTTGGGAACATGCTTGGTGAAATAGTCAGTGCGATTTATTGCTTCAAGACCTTTGCTCCAAAAACCAAAAAGGAATCAATTCATGAAGGATTTGCTGTCGAAAATCGGTAGTGGCATTGGTGGTTTGTTGGCCGCGTACATCATTTTGCTTGCGTCTTTTCATGGGTGTGTTATAAGTCATTACACGCTTAAGGAAGACGCGTTATATGTGTATGAGGAAGATAATACTGATTTCCAACATGGGGTGTATTTAAGTGGAAATAGAATAGCAGTGTATCGGGGGGCGAGGGACGGCTCATGCGGAGAGAGTGCAATACAAGTTGTTAATTTTAGGAAATGGGATTGGTATTTTCCTGGTGTGTATGTTAAACCCGATTCATTCTTCATCTTTGGCCTGAGATTTATGAATTCAGATTGTACCCCAACTACAATGGAATGGAAGACGATTTATAATCAAGCGACTGAAGATTGCAAACCGTATTATACTGACAGAGAATGGTTTAGGGCCTCAGTAAAGTTTTATACTGATTATGTCATCATTGGTGACTCGAAATATCAGAAGATTAAGATCGAAAGAGCCCCATCGCATTTAAAGAGGCTCAAGAATCTTGTTACATCAGATTTGAAAAACTGATTAGTAGTATTGGGCGCGGCGCATGTGTTTGTCGGCCGCGGATGAATATCCCCCTCGCCGAAGGCGAGCCCCGAAGGGGTGCGCAAGCAGGGGTGCTCGGGCATGGGCAAGACGTCCTGCAAGGGACAGAAGGGCCAGCAGTCCCGTAAAGGCCATAAGCATAGCGCAGTTTGGAGAGAGACAACTCCAACGGCACTTCGGCAGCGATCAGTCGGTGTGGCGTGACGGCGATTGGAACGGCTTTGTGAGAATCGCGGTCGTCGGGTTTTGGCGTGCGAATCCAAGTTTTGTTTCATTTGCAATCCGTTAACACGGGATTGCTACAATGACGGCGTTTAGATGGGGATGGATGGCTGAAGAAGAAAGGAGATAATTGCGGCTCCACGATTCAAAACCACGGCGTAGATCCTCCCCTAAGGCCCGGAGCGGTACTCCGGGCCTTCGCTTTATCACAAGTGCTTCTACCTGGTGTCTGCCCATAAAAGTCTCGATCCAGCGGCAGGTGCGGGGTTTCTCGCCGCCC
>JAEDMC010000179.1 GCA_016303225.1 Kiritimatiellia bacterium | reverse complement strand
TTCGGGTTCGGCTTGCGCCGAAGGTTCCCTTCGAGCTCCGCTCTTCGGTGCATTCTTGCGAGGCCTCCCAAGTTCCTGACTGAACTTTCAAGGCGCGTCGTCCTTCTATGCCCCGCCGCGCCCGCGCGTCCAAAACCGATTCGGGCGCTCGGCGTCGGCTTCACAGCGTCTGAACTGCTGGCCACGCGGAACTCAAGTAACGAGACTTTACGAAGAAGGTTAATTTGCGCAGAATCTTCGTTTCCAGTGTCGTTGCCTTTCTTCCGTGACGTCACCAGTCCGCTGGCTTTAGGCCCCGAACCCGAAATACCTGTTCGCGTTGTTGAAGCTGATGTCGCTCACGATCGGCCCGAGCCACTTGAGGTCGTTCGGGATCTCGCCCTTCTCGACCTCCTCGCCGAGCTTCTGGCACAGGAGCCGGCGGAAGTACTCGTGGCGCGTGTAGCTCAGGAAGCTGCGCGAGTCGGTGAGCATGCCGACGAACGTGCCGAGCGCGCCGAGCGCGGAAAGCGTCTCGAGCTGCTTGCGCATGCCGTCCTTCTGGTCGAGGAACCACCACGCCGCGCCGAGCTGGAGCTTGCCCACGTCCGGCGCCTTCTGGAAGCATCCCATCACCGACGCGAGCATCTCGTTGTCCTTCGGATTGAGCGAGTAGAGGATCGTCCGCGGCAGCGCGTCCGCGCGCTCGAGACGGTCGAAGAGCCGCGCGAGCGACTCCGTCACCGACCAGTCGCCGATCGAGTCGAAGCCCGTGTCGGGACCCATCGCGTCGAACATCGCGCCGTTGAGGTCGCGCAGGCAGTTGTAGTGAAGCTGCGTCGTCCAGTTCGCCTTCGCGTCCGCCCTGAGTCCCTCGAAGAGCCACGCGCTCTTGAACTTGAGCGCCTCCTCGGGCGTCACCGCCTTGCCGGCGCGCGCCTTCTTGAAGACGCGCGCGACCTCGCCCTCGGTATAGGACGCGGCGAAGATCTCGGTTAGGCCGTAGTCGGACACCACGCAGCCCGCCTTCTCGAAGAACGCGTGGCGCTTCGCCATCGCGCCGAGAAAGTCGTCATACGTCCTGACCGGGGTCTCCGCGGCCGCCGCGAGCCTGTCCATCCAGGCGTTCCACGCCGGGAGGTTCTCGATCTTCGAGGCCTTGTCGCTGCGCCAGGCGGGCAGGACCCGCGTGCCGAACGGCTCCTTCGCGATCGCGAGATGGTGCTCGAGCGAGTCGACCGGATCGTCCGTCGTGCAGACGACCCTGACGTTCGAGCGCTTCATGAGCCCCCGGGCCGAGAAGCCCTTCTTCGCCAGCTCGCGGTTGCACTTCGCGTAGATGCGCTTCGCACTCGCCCCGCACAGCCGCTCCGTGACATTGAAGTAGCGCGCGAGCTCGAGGTGCGACCAGTCGAAGAGCGGATTCTTGACGAGACGCTCCATCGTCTTTGCGAACGCTTCGAAACGCTCCCAGCCGCTTGCGCGGCCGTCCTTGCCGCGTCCCGAGCAGAGCCTCTCCTCGAAGCCGCACGTGCGCATCTGACGCCACTTGTAGTGGTCGCCGCCGAGCCACACGTCGGCGATGTCGTC
This sequence comes from Kiritimatiellia bacterium, assembly GCA_016303225.1. Classification (GTDB taxonomy): domain Bacteria; phylum Verrucomicrobiota; class Kiritimatiellia; order RFP12; family UBA1067; genus UBA1067. Next base: position 4,114 of record JAEDMC010000179.1, on the reverse strand, counting down.
CCAGCGCTTGTCCTCGGCAATCTCCGCCGGCGGCAGATGGCAGTGATAGTCGATGATCGGCATCTTCTCCGCGTAGCCGTGATACAGCTCCCGGGCCGCCTTCGTGGTCAAGAGGAAATCGTCGTGGATAAAGGGCTTCTTGTTCATTTTACAGTTCGACCTTCTTGTAGTGGGGGACCAGCGTCTTCATGCAGCACCAGCCGAGGAGATACGCGACGGCGCAATAGCCGAAGACGATGCAGTAGCCGGCCGGCTTGCCCGTGTAGCCGAGGAACTCCATCGCGGGACGCACGTAGGCCGCGCCGCCCTCGAGGAGCTTCTTCGTCATCTCGACCTCCTGGCCGTCGACCATCGTCGTGCCGGAGGCGTAGGTGAAGAGCTTGCCCGCGCTCTTGTTGACGATGAAGCTGCCGCAGCCCGCCGCGAACTGCGCGATGCCCGTCAGCGTGCCGATCGTGGACTTCGGGAACATGTCGCCGACGACGGAATAGACATTCGCGCTCCACGCCTGGTGCCCCGCGCAGGCGAGGCCGATCAGCACCGCCGGGAACCACGCCGAGACCGAACCGAGCGGCTGGGCGCCGAGCGCGAGGAGCGGGAAGCACGCGAAGACGAACATCGCGACCATGCGCCCCTCGTAGGCGTTCATCCCCTTCTTGTCGACCATGTACGTCGGCAGTCTGCAGAGGTAGATCGAGACGAACGTGACGATCGCGTAGAGCGTGAAGATCAGCGCCATGCCCATGCCGTCCGAGCTCTTGTAGCCGAACTGGTCCGAGAGATAGCCCGGCGTCCAGAAGAGGAAGAACCACCATACGCCGTCCGTCAGGAACCGGCCCAACACCAGCGCCCAGGTCTGGGGCAGCGAGAACGCCTTGGCGTAGGAGATCTTCGGCTCGTTGCCCGGCCGACCGGCCGCCTGGCTCTGCGATACCGCGCCGTCATCCTGATGGATATAGTCCAGCTCGGCCTTGTCGACGCGCTTGCTCTTCTCGGGTTTCTCGTACAGCGCGAACCAGAAGATCATCCAGACGAAGCCAAGCGCACCGATGATGATGAAGGCCATCTCCCATCCGCAGTACTTGGCGATGAGCGGAATCGTGAGCGGAGCCGCGAGGGCGCCGACGGAAGATCCCGAGTTGAAGATCGACGTCGCGAACGCGCGGTCCTTCTTCGGAAAATACTCGGCCGTTACCTTGATCGCCGCCGGGAAGTTCCCCGCCTCGCCGAGCGCCAGGACCGTGCGGCAGGCGAGGAAGAGCCAGACGGAGATCGACATGCCGATGACCATCGTCATGCCGAGGCCGTTCAGCCAGTGCGTGCCGACGCCGCAGACCGCATGCAGGCAGGCGCCGAGAGACCAGATGAAGATCGCCCAGAGATAGCCCTTCTTCGTGCCGAGCCAGTCGATGAACTTACCCGCGACAAGGTTGGAGAGCGCATAGACGATCGAGAAGACCGCCGTGATCGTCCCGTAGTCGTTGTCCGACCAGTTGAACACCGGCGCGATGAAGTCCTTGTACGTAAGCGACAGCACCTGCCGGTCGAGGTAGTTGACGGTCGTCGCGAAGAACAGCAACGAACAGATCACCCAGCGGAAATTCGACATCTTCTCCTTCATGTCTCTCTGCTCCTATATTTCATGCACGGACGTTTGCGGCGTTTTCTGCGCAGGGCGGGGCGGCCAGAGCCCGCCCCTACGGGGTCAGACTCCGGAATAGCAGACGAAGCCGCCGTCGACCGGAAGCGTCACGCCCGTGATGAACGACGCCTCGTCCGAAATGAGGAAACGCGCCGCGCCGTGGAGGTCGCTCGGCTGGCCGAACTTGCGCATCGGCGTCTTGGCGATCACCTTGTTGCCGCGCGCCGTCAGCGTCTTGCCGTCCTTCTCAAGCATCAGGAACCGGTTCTGGTTCGTGATGAAGAAGCCCGGCGCAAGCGCGTTGACGCGAATGCCCATCGGCGCAAGATGCGTCGCGAGGAACTCCGTGAAGTTCTTGATGCCCGCCTTCGCCGCGCCGTAGGCCGCGACCTTGGTGAGCGGCTGGTACGCCGCCATCGAGCAGAAGTTGAGGACGGCGCCGCCCTTCTTCAGCATCTCCTTGCAGAACACCTGGCAGGGAAGGATCGTGCCGATGAGGTTGAGCCGGTTCACGAACTCGAAGCCCTCCGCGCCGAGACCGAAGAACGAGTCCTCGAACTTCGTCTCCTTCGTCATCTGCTCGGCCGGCGTCGTACCCTTCGGATGATTGCCGCCCGCGCCGTTGATGAGCACGTCGATGCGCCGCCACTTCTTGAGGACGACCTTCTTCGCCGCCTCGAGCGAGTCCTTGTCGAGGACGTTCGCTTCGACGGCGATGCAGTCCTTGAGCCCCTTCTTCTGCAGCGACTTCACGAACCGCTCCGCGACGTCCTTGCGGAGATCCAGCACCGCGACCTTCGCGCCGTGGCGCAGCAGGTCCTCCGTCATGCTCGAACAGAGCACGCCCGCCGCGCCCGTACAGACGATGACCTTGCCTTCGACACCCTTTTCTCTGACGATCTTCATCTCCTAGAGTCCTTTCACAAATGCCTTGATTCCGATTTCCAGTCCCCGCAGCTCCGCGAGGCCGATCAGACGCCCGCCGTAGCTGTAGCCGCAGTAGCACTTGCGGCCCTTGTCGATCTCCATCAGCCGCCCGTGGTCGGGACGCACCACGATGCCCTCGCCCCGGCGTTTCTCCTCCTTGAGGAACGCGAGCATCAGCTCGGGCAGGTTCGTCTTGCCGACGAGATGGCACTGCGACTCGTGGAAGACGCCCGGCTCCGCGTATTCGAGGTTGCGGAAATGGCAGAAGAAGACGCGGTGCGCGAACTCCTTGAAGATCGCGACCTCGTCATTCTCGAGCGAACCGCCCAGCGACCCCGTGCAGAGCGTGAGGCCGACGTGTTTCGAGGGGCACTCCTTCACCATCTGGCGGATGTCCTTCGCGGTCGAGAGGACGCGCGGAAGCCCGAAGATCGGATGCGGCGGATCGTCCGGATGGATGCACATGTCGACGTCGCACTTGTCCAGGGTCGGCGAGATCTCGTTCAGGAACGCATACAGGTTCGCCCGGAGCTTCGCGTCGTCGATGCCGGCATACGTCTTGAGCTCTTTCAGGAACTGCGCGGGCGTCAGGTCGTCGACCGTTCCCGGAAGGCCGGTCAGGATCGACTTTTCGACGCGCTTGCGCTCTTTCGGCGTGTACTTCGCCCAGAGCTTCTTCGCACGCGCCTTCGTCTTCGCGTCATAGTCCTTCTCCGCGTTCGGACGCCTGAGCGCGAAGAGGTCGAAGGCCGCTACCTCGTATTCGTTGTAGTTGAGGCACGTCGAGCCGTCGGGCAGCTCGTAGGCGAGGTCGCTGCGCGTCCAGTCGAGGATCGGCATGAAGTTGTAGCAGACCGTGCGGATGCCGCACTTCGCCAGGTTCTCGAGCGTCTTCCTGTAATTGGCGATATACTTCTTGTAATCGCCCGTACGCTTCTTGATGTCCTCGTGGACGGGCACGGATTCGACGACGCTCCACGTCATGCCGGCCTCGCGCACCTTCTTCTGGCGCGCCTTGATCTCAGCGACCGGCCACACCTCGCCCGGCTTGCGCTCGTACAGCGCCGCCACGACATCGGTGACGCCCGCCTGATGGATTTCCTTCAGCGAAATCGCATCCCGGTCGCCATACCACCTCCAACCCTGTTTCATGAAATCCTCCCGATTGACGTGCCGCAGGGCCGATTCCCCGCCACGTGTTCGTGTATTTTATCAAATTCCAGGCGCTGGGGATAGCGTAACGGCGGAATACGGCGCCACGACCACGTCCCGCACGCCCTTGCCGTCACGGACGCTGATCCTGTCCGCGCCCGTCGCGTTGACGACGATCGTCCTGCGTCCGTCGTCCGGCAGATCAATCACGACGTTCGGCGCGTAGACGGCGAAAATGCGCTCGGTTTCGCTCCACCCCTCCAGCAGCGGATAGTTCATGCCCGGACGGTAGGCCCGGAAACCGCCCTTCTGCAGGGCGTCGCGATGTTCGGCCGCGCGACCTAAGAGGGTCAGACCCCGGTGAATATGTCGTAGTGAATATGTCGTTGGTCC
>JAEDMC010000178.1 GCA_016303225.1 Kiritimatiellia bacterium | reverse complement strand
TGATTGTATCAGAATCCGGCTTTCAGGAGAACAGGCCTCTCATTATATCTCCAGTCCGAAGCCGCGCGCACTTCTGACAGGACGCGCTTGGCCGTGCCGATGCCGAACCGGTCGGCCACGGACAGCAGGTCCGCATCGGTGATTCCCCGGCGCTTCCCGTTGACGGAAAGCTGATGAACACCAGCCTGCGCGCTCCACGGATCCTCTCTCGGAAATCGCGATCCAGTCAGGTCGTACGCCGGCGCCAACGCCCAACCGGACGACTCCCTAAGGACAAAGGAGAAGTTCTTCGTATGGTCGTCGAACTCGCCCGTCAGGACATTGAAGACCATGCGCCGGAAGATCTGCTCGAGCGCCTCGTAGCCGAGCCCCAGTTCGCTTGCCGTGATGAAGAGCTGTTCGTAACGGCGATGCTCCTGCGGCGTTTCCGCCGGCAGATGCGCCAGCGCGGACAGCGTCGCCAGATGATGGCGGCGCGATCCTTCCCGGTCGAAACGGCGCGTCATGAAATGCTTGAGCCCGTCCAGTTCGTACAGGCAGGACTCGCTCATGTCGAGTCCTGCGGCACGGGCGCGCTCGTACTGCGCATATTCCGTCTCGCCGCGCCACGGATAGTCCGTCGGTGTGAATTTGATGACCCAGTGCTCATACCCCTCGGGCAAGTCTCGGTCGCCCAAGAGGAACGCATGGGTCTTGCGGTTCCAGCCGATGACGGCCTTGGCCTGGGCACCGCCAGCCGAGGATCCGAGGCGGATGATCTCGCGCAAGGCATCGTCGCCATGTGACGACGCCAGTTCGCCGTTCAGCACCTTTCGCGCCGACTCGATCAGCCTGCGCATGTCCAAAGCCGTCGGCCGTCCGCCCGGACCGCGATCCGGCTCGTAGGTGAGCGCCCCCATCGTCCGTCGTCCCAGATAGGCGAGACGGTCGAGCGGCGTGATCTCGTCACGGTCAAGCCCGTGTTCCTTCAACCAGAGGTCGATCAGTCCCGTTCCGAATGTGTCCGGAAGCGAATCGGCGAAAATCGGCGGAAGGCCCTCGTAAGCCGCCCGCGGCAGATCTGGAAAAACATACGGTTCGGCCCTGAGCGGCATCATCAGCGGCGAGATTTCGATCCCCGAACGAAGAAAGCCCTTCTCGTACCGAAAGGCGTAGACATCACGTTGCGGCGCCGCGACCAAGGTGCCGACACGCTGTCCCCAAAGCGAGACGTTGATCCTCGAAACATGCTTGAAAACCATCATGCCGTCCTCCTGTGCGGCGTCGCCCGCTGACGCCGTTTGGGAGCCACTCGATCGAAAAGGGAATCATCCACTTCCGGAGGGGCAATGCCGACAATCCAATCCGTCCGACGCAAAGTCCGGCAGACTTCCAGCAGCGTGACGGTCGAGGCATTGCGTCCGCCCTCGAGATTACGCAAGGCCGTCACGGACACGCCACTCCGTTCCGCCGTCGTCTCAAGAGACAGATTCGCCGCCAAACGCGCCGCACGAATGCTCGCACCCAGCGTCTCCAAAAGTTCTTGCCGCGTCTGATAGATCATAATTGTTCTTATAAGGACAGAAAACGCGCGTATTATACCACAACTGTCTTTACAAAAGCAATTGTCCGAATCATGCACCCTTATCCCGGATTTTCACGAGACCCCCGAAAACATTGGGCGAAAAATATTTTCGGGCGGGTCCAAAACCGGTCGAGACTTTCCGTGTTTCAGCCCGGAGGGCTCGGCTGGACGGGGTGATAAGCCGACGTTCCAGCGCAGAAAACCGCGCTTTTCAGCGGCTATGAAAAATCAGGGATAAGCGTGAGCATCTGGGCATCTGGGCGATTGAGCATTTGGGCGTTCTCGGCAACGCTCTCAAAGGCCTGATAAGTCGTGACGGGGTGGGGACCCCGTCGACAGAAAGGGAATCGCCTAGATGCCCAAATGCTATCGTACCTTAACGCAGGTGAATCAGAAGTCCATTGACGAAACAGCTTTCGTAGCAGCCGACGTCCGGCCGGGTGACGGAGCGGCGGTTGCCGTCGAGATCGAGGCCCGTGAGGACACCGTAAGCGTCGCCGGGCACGGTGCGAACGCCCGCGTTGACGGTGACGCAGCCCGCACGCGCCGCGCGGTAGTTGCCGCCTTCGCGGTCGACGAAGGCGAACGGACGCTCCGCGGTCGCCGTCAGGAACGCCCCGTCGCCGAATGCCGCGCCCGCCACGTTGTGCGAGAAGTCCGCAAGGTCGCCGCCGTAATAGGGGTCTGTCCCCTCCAGACCGGCGCGCGGACGGCCAGTCGTGTTGTCGAGCACGAGACAGTTGCAGACCTTGCCGCCCTGCGAGAGGATGCCCGCGCAGCCGTCCGAGGTCGTGTTGCCGACGACCGTGCAGTTGACGCAAAGGCCGCTTCTCACCGTCACCGCGCCGCCGACCGGACCGTCACCCGAATTGTGACTGGACTTGTTGTAGGCGATCAGGCAGTTGTCGACCGTGCCACCGTCGCAGAAGACTCCCGTGCCGCCGAACTCGTGCAGGGCCGACGTGCAGTTCGTCACCGCCGAGCGCGTGAGCCGGCCGCCCGTCAGCGCCACGCCGCCGCCGTGCGCGTTGTAGTGGTGGGCGGTCGCATTGCGGACGACAAGGTTGCTCGCCGTGCCGCTTTCGACGAGCAGCGCGCCGCCCATCCTGCCGTTCGTCTCGTAGACGACACCGCCGTGAAGCGTGAGATTCGCGAGCACCGCTCCGGGATTCGACAGCGTCACGAGACGCCAATATTTCGTTTCTCCGCCGGGACGGCAGAAGACGACGTCCTCCGGATTCCCCGTCTGGCCTTCGATCCTGACGTTGCGGTAGATCTGCAGCTCGTGCGCGTTCGTGTAGACGCCGGGCGCGATCTTGATCGTGACCCTGTCCAGGGCCGCCTCGTAGGCGGCGAACAGGTCGTTGATGGCCGTCTGGGGCGTCGCATACGGGAACACCGGATTGGTCGACGCCGGATCCACGTACAGCGTCGGCCCGAACACGCGGATGTTCGCCTTGCCGACGCCCGCGACTTCTCCCGACTCCGTCACGACCTTGAACGTCGGCGCGTACTGACCCGGCTGGTCGTAGTCGTGCGTGAAGACGAGCGGTTCGGTCGCCGCGCGCGTCACCGTCACGCCGTTGCCGTTGAAGTCCCACACAAACGAGTAGTCGCCCTCAAACCCTTCCGCGCTGACCGTGAACGTCACCGTCAGCGGCGCAATGCCCTTCTCGAAGTCCACCGAATAGCCGGCAGACGCCTGACCGCGCACCAGCTGATAGCAGCCGCAGTCGATGACGCCGTCGTCCGCAAAGCGGGGGTTGCCGTCCAGGTCAACGGTTCCGCTCTCGTCGAGCCCCGGACGTCCCTGGCCGATCGCCACCGCCCCCGCCGCGAGATGGTAGTCGCCGCGAGACGCGCCGACGAAGCTGACCGTGCCGTTCACGCAGGCGTCGCCGCCGACGATCTCGAGGCTGGACGCGCACGCATGGAACGACGCGGCGGCCTTAGCGTTGTAGACCGAAAGCGTCCCGGAATCGTTGTTGACGGCATTGCCGGCGATCACGCAGTTGTAGACGCCGCAGGTGCCCTTGGTGCCGATGCTCACGCCCGCGCAGGAGAAGTCGGACTTGTTGCCCGCGATCGTGCAATTGTAGGCCTTCGCGCCGTTGTTGAGCGACAGCGCCCCGCCGACGCGCCCGGCCGCGTCAGAATTGAACGAGTTGTCGGCAATGAGGCAGTTCGCCGCAATCGCAGCCCCTTCCAGATAGACGCCGCTGCCGCCGCGGGAATCAGAGTTGGCCTGGTTGTTGGTGATGACCGAATGCGTCAGGAGACCCGCATACAGCGCCGCACCGCCGCCGCCCGAGGCCCAGCCCCTGGCGGATCCGCCGGTAATGACGCAGTTCGAGACCGTGCCGCCGTTCGTGTCCACGAAGACGCACGCGCCAGGCTTTCCGTGCGACCCGTCGTTCGAATCGCCGTTCAGCATCGTGAGCGAAAGGACTTTCGCGTCCTTGTGATTGAGGTAGAAGACGCGGCCGATCTGATCCGCCGAATTCAAGACCGACTGCACCGTCTGCCTGATGACGACGTCCGTCGGGTCGCCCGTCTCACCGCGAACCTCGTAGGCCGAGTTGAGCTCGATCACGTGGTCGATCTCGTAGGTGCCGGTCGCGACGACGACCGGCACGCCCGGCAGTCCCAGCGCAAGCGCGTCTGCAACCGAGGCCGCGCCCGTCTCGCGCGTCGCATAGGGAGGCGTGTGCGTCGCCGCAGATCCGTTTACCCACACGACCGGACCTGCCGTCATGATCGTGCCGGCGCTCGGAATGTCCGTATGTTCGCCCGCATCGTCGATTACCTTCAAGGTCGGCGTGAAGAATCCGGGTGTCTCGAAGACATAGGTGTAGACGGGGTCGGACGTCGTCACGCGGCCCTGCTCCGTGCCGTCGAAGTCCCAGACATAGGACGTCGCCCCCTGCAGGCCGTCCGCGCTGACGGTGAACGTCACCTCCAGAGGATACGACCCCGCCGTCCTGTCCGTCGAGAAGGCCACGGCGAACTCGGTGCGCGGATTCTCGAAGCAGCCCATGTCGATGAGACCGGTCTTCGCGTCGACGCGCGGATTGCCCGCGAGGTCGGTTGCGGACTGCCCTTCAAGCTTCGTGCCCGCATCGAGCGCCGGCGAGCTCACGAGCAGACGGTAGTCGCCGGTCTTCGCGTTCCGAAAGCCGACGTCGCCAGCCCGGCATTCCGTTCCGCCGTTGAAGTCGACCGACGCGGCGCAGTACTTGAAGCACGAGCCTTTTCCCTTGTAGACGGCCGCCGTGTCGGCGCCGCCATTCGCGGTTGTGTTGGCGCCGATGACGCAGTTCACGATCTCTCCGCCGTTGGCGTAGACGCCCGCGCAGGAATACGGCACGTCGTTGCCCGCGATCGTGCAGCTGAGGACCCTGCCCTTCTGCACGCTCACAACGCCGCCGTTGTCCGAAGCGCCGCCACCGTTGAACGCATTGCCGGTGACGAGCGAGTTCGCGAGCGTGCCGCCGTCCACGTACGCTCCGGCGCCTCCCTTGTTCGTGTGCGACGCGTTATTGGAAATGACGCAGTGCGTGACGAGCCCCCCGTACATCCCGACGCCACCGCCGCCCGAACCCCAGTTGCTGAGGCCGCGTCCGTTGCGGATGACGCAGTTCGACACCGTCCCGCCGTTCGCGGTAATGAACACGTTGCCGCCCGCACGCCCGTTACTGTTGTCCGAGCAGTTGCCGTTCTCGATCGTCAGCCCAGAGACGAACGCCTGCGCGTGGTCGATGTAGAAGCAGCGTCCGAGCTGCCCCGTCTCGTCGCTGCTCTTGTTCACCGATGTCGTCGTCTGGTGGATGATCACGTCCTCCGGTACGCCCGACTCGGACCGAACCGTCACCGCCCGCTTCAACCTGAGCGGCTCGGCGATCTCGTATGTCTTCGCCGTCAGCACGACCTCGACGACCGACGCGTCGGCCACCGCCGCGAAAAGCCCATCGACATCGCCGACGGTCCTGCTCTCGGCTCCCGCTACCCCCGCCGCCAGCGTGGCAGCCAGACAAAACGAAGCACTCACGACTGATTTCATCGCGTTCATATCTTACACTCCTGCTTCCATTGCTTTCAAGTTGACAAGGATGATACCACAAGTGCAGGGCGAAAAACAAGCGGAA
>JAEDMC010000177.1 GCA_016303225.1 Kiritimatiellia bacterium | reverse complement strand
GATCTGTTCGTCGGGACCGAACGTGCGCATCACGCGCTCGGCGTTGCCGCTCGTCACGCACATGTCGCACTCGGCCTTCACCTCGGCGGTGGAGTTCACATAGCAGACGGCCTTCGCGCCGGGATGCTGCGCCTTGAGCGCACGCACCTGCTCGCCCGTGATCATGTCCGCCATCGGGCATCCGGCGGACGGCTCCGGGATGAGCACCGTCTTCCCCGGGTTCAGAATCGCCGCCGTCTCGGCCATGAAGTAGACGCCGCAGAAGACGATCACCTCCGCCTCCACCGTCGCCGCCTTGCGCGCGAGCTCCAGCGAGTCGCCCGTGTAATCGGCGACGTCCTGCACCTCGCCGCGCGTGTAGTTGTGTGCGAGAATGACGGCTTTCCGTTCCGCCGCCAGCTTTCGAATTTCCTCTTGTCGCGTCATACGATTACGCCGGATTTCAAAACATCGCTTATGACTGTTGCTCCTATTCTATGGTATTGGTATTTTCATGTTGACAATTATCAGAACTGATACTGGACCGAGAGGACCAGACCGCTGCCGAATCCGAGGTTTTTAGGATTGCCGTCGCGATAGAACCGATCCTTGTCGCCTGTGTACGCATAGGCGCCGACAAGCGTAAGCTGGGGAGTCACGAACCACGCGACGTGTCCGTCGTAATAGTCGTGATTCCTAATGCCGCTCGTCTCCGCGTCGACGCCCGACTTGTATTCGAAGCCGACTGCAATATTCTCGGACGGCAAGACGTCGATGTTCGCGAAATACGAGACATCGTAGTGCCCGTGCCCGATCACACCGTTGACGACTTCATCCGAGTATAGGATGCCGAGCGACAACAGAACAGGGATCGGCGTCTCCTTGACGAGCTTCGAAGCGACCGCATAATAATCAAACCCGTCCTTGTCGAGTCCGAAGGCACCGGCAAGATCCGTATTCGTATGCTTGTAGACGGCGCCAACCGCAATCGCTGGCACCCACTGAGTTTCGAACGCATTTTCGTCCAGAATCCTCAGTTTCGCGCCGAGGTTGTTCGAATCAATTGATTTGTCGCCGTACTTCTTCGCATCCGTGAAGCCATAGCCATATGAAACCTCAAGTCGCTCGCCAAAGGTAATCGCCGTGCCGATCGCGAACCAGTTGATATCCGAATCTGACAAATTAACGTACCATCCGCCAACCTGAGGTTTGGAGACGATGCCGTTGAACACATTCGTTTCACCTCCGTCCCAAGGTTGCCCAGCCGTATAGGCCAAGGGGTTGAAGGCAATACCTCCAACACCCTGAAGGTTGTTGAGTGGCACGCCGGCATAGGCCGCCGAAGCGGATAGAACGGACGCCGCGAGAATGTTTTTAATGTTCTTGTTCATGTTTCCTCTCCTTTCTCTACTGAATTGGTAGTATTTAGGTGCTAAAAACACCCCGCTCGACGAAGTTGTCGGCGGGGCGGGGTGATGGGTCAAATCTGGGCGAGACCTTCCTCAAGCGCGGCGATGATGTCGTCCTCGTGCTCGAGACCGATCGAGAGGCGGATGAGCTCGGGCTGAAGCCCAGCCTTGCGCTGCTCCTCGTCGGAGACCTGCGAATGCGTGGTGGAGGCGGGGTGGATGATCAAGCTCTTCGCGTCGCCGACATTGGCGAGAATAGAGAAGAGCGGAACAGAATCCACCAGCTTGCGGGCCTCGGCACTGCCACCCTTCACGCCGAAGACAACCATGCCGCCAGCACCGTCGGGGAGATACTGCTTAGCAAGTTCGGGTTCCGAGAGCGTTGGGTACTTGACCCACGCCACTTTCGGATGCTTGGCAAGAAACTCCGCGACCTTGAGCGCGTTCGACGAGTGCTTCGCGACGCGCAGCGGCAGCGACTCGACACCCTGCAGGAAAATCCATGCCGCATCAGGGGCGAGCGTCGGACCCTGATTGCGCAGGCCGACCGTGCGCAGGCGCAGAATGAACGCGAGGTTGAGCGGCAGATCGTGCGCAAAGCGAAGACCGTGGTAGCCGCGGTCGGGTTCGTTGTAGAGCGCGAACTTCGGGTTTTTCCAGTTGAACGTGCCCGCGTCAATCACCGCGCCGCCGATGCCTGCGCCGTGTCCGCCAATCCACTTCGAAAGCGAGTGGATGACGATATCTGCGCCATGCTCGATTGGACGCAGCAGCGTCGGCGGCGTGAAGGTCGAATCCACCACCAGCGGCAGCTCGTGCTTGTGGGCAATTTCCGCGTACTTCTTGATGTCTGCAATGCCAAGGGCGGGATTGCCGACCGTCTCGATGTAGACAAGGCGCGTCTTCTCGCTGATTGCCGCCTCGACCGCGGCGAAGTCGTTCACGTTCGTGAAGCGTACCGTGATGTTCTGCTGCGGCAGAATCGCATCGAACTGCGTGAAGGTTCCGCCGTAAAGGTTGTTCGCCGCGACAATCTCGTCGCCGGCCTTGGCGATATTGGTAATCGTGAAATAAATTGCCGCCGTGCCGGAAGAGACGGTCAGAGCCGCCACGCCACCTTCAAGTGCCGCGAGACGTTTCTCGAGGACATCGTTCGTCGGGTTCATCAGGCGGGCGTAGATGTTACCCGGTACCTTTAGCGCGAACAGATCCGCACCGTGTTGGGAATTGTCGAAATTGTATGCCGTCGTGCGATAGACCGGCACATTGCGCGCCTTGGTATCCGACTCAGGCACTTCCTGTCCCGCGTGCACCGCCAACGTTTCGAGATGATACTTCTTTTTTTGTTCGCTCATGTCATTACCTCGCTTTCTCTAACCCCTATTGCAGGGAACGGCAATAGTTTACCACCACGGTAGTATATTTGCCAATCGGAAGCTGCCGCAATCTACCATAGGTCCTACCTATAACAGGTCAGGCACGTGGAAATACTGCGGCCCCAATACTTCGCATCTCTGGGAAGACACGACAGGCTTCATCCCTGCGTGTGCCGCATAAATCCCGGCCGTCATACCCGCAGGACCGCTTTCGCAATTTTCCGCCCCAGCCGCCGCTGGCTGGCGGCGTTTATCATAGAGACGCGACTCGTGAGCGAACTGCCTGAACGAAAGCGTTTCCGGGACGCGACAGCGGAACATCCTTGCGATGGACAAGGCCGACACGAATCTCATCGTCGTAGACGAGCGGCACGGCGACAAGTTCGGGTCCGTTCAGCAGCTCCGAAAGCGCGCCTGATGCAACCGTATAACCATCAAGACCGAGGATCAGATTTGTCATCGTCGCGCGATCGCGCACGCGGATATTCTTCTTGCGGTCGATGGACGGCATCACCTCCTCGGCATAATAGAGCGCATTCTCCGAGCCTTGCTCGAAGGAAATAAAGGGATAGTCGTCAAGTTGACCGGGATCGACCGATTTTCTCCTCGCAAGCGGGTGGCCCTTGCCGAGAAAGACATGGGGCTTAGAGACAAACAGCTCGTCGAACACGAGTTCCTCCTTGCGGAGAATCTTGCCGAGCGCAGTCTTGTTGCGCTTCGAAAGATACAACACGCCAACTTCGCTGCGGTGTCGCGCGACATCGTCGATAATCTCGCTCGTCACCGTCTCACGTAGCGTAAAGTCATAACTGCTGCGATTGACCCCGAATTCACGCACCACGTCCATAAACGCTTCGACCGCAAAGGCGTAATGCTGGGTCGAGACTGCGAATTGCGGTAATCGCACAGCCTTGCCCGTGTACTTCGCCTGAATGCGCGCGGCATCCTCAAGAATCTGCCGCGCAGAGGAGAGGAACTCGTCGCCTTCACGCGTCACGGTCACGCCGCGGCTGGCACGCGAGAAGATGGCAATCCGAAGCTCCTCCTCAAGGGTTCGGATTGCCTCTGTGAGCGAAGGCTGCGTGACGAACACGCGTCGCGAAGCCTCGCTCAGACTGCCGTAGGTCGCCACGGCATCGACGTATTTTAACTGCTGGAGCGTCATGCGAAGAGCCAGGTCGAAAGATAACGCTCGCCCGTATCTGGAAGAAGTGCGACGATCGTTTTGCCGGCCCACTCGGGCTTCTTCGCTAGTTCCAGCGCCGCGTATAGCGCCGCCCCCGAAGAAATGCCCACCAGGAGACCATCCTGCGCCGCAGCGGCACGCGCCGTGATGCCAGCATTTTCCGCCGAGACCGTGATGATGTCCGTAAGAATCTCGCGGTCAAGCACCTTCGGCACGAAGCCGGCGCCAATACCCTGGATCTTGTGAGGACCCGCCTTGCCTTGAGAAAGAACCGGCGATGTATCTGGCTCGACCGCGAAAATCGAGATTGCGGGATTCTTCTCCTTCAAGTATTTGCCCGCGCCCGTAATCGTACCGCCCGTGCCAACGCCGGCTACGAACGCATCGATTTGCCCGTCAGCATCCGCCCAGATTTCGGGACCCGTCGTCACCTGATGATAGGCTGGATTCGCAGGATTTTCAAACTGCTGTAGAATGATGCCGCCGCGTGCCGACGCAATCTCGTTCGCTTTGGCGATCGCACCCTTCATGCCCTCAGTGCCGGGCGTGAGGACAATCTCCGCGCCATAGGCCGCCGCAAGCTTCCGGCGCTCGATGCTCATCGTCTCTGGCATCGTGAGAACAAGATGATAACCCTTTACCGCTGCGACAAGCGCAAGCCCCACCCCTGTATTGCCGCTCGTCGGCTCCACGATTGTCGCCCCCGGCTTGAGAAGTCCGCGCTTCTCGGCATCCTCGACCATCGCGAACGCAATGCGATCCTTCACACTGCCGCCTGGGTTGAAAAACTCAACCTTGACCAACACGCGCGCAGCACTCTTGTTGAGTTTAGAGGATATCTCAACGAGCGGCGTACCGCCCACCTTTTCCAGAATCGTTTTAGCCACCTTCGCCATTTTGGCACCGCCTTTCTTTGCTCAATTGTTAATCCTACTCTTATGGTAGGAACTGAACATAGTATAGCACATGCATCTCTTCTATGTCAACCGCCAAAGTAGAAAAAGATTAATCAAGCTTTAAATGCAGTACTCAAGCGCCTGCGCAGCCTTGGGATCGCGGGCGAGAATGTGGGCTAGCGTCACGCTTTCGAGCGTATTGGCAAAGGCGCTATTCACATCTGCCCACACCCGGCGCGCGAGACAGTTCTTTCGCTTTGGACAATCATGTCGCGGCTGCAGACAGTCTAAAATGGCGAGCGGACCTTGCATCGTCTCGATAATTTCAAGAAGCGTAATGTCATCCGGACTCTTAGCCAGACGAAATCCACCGATGTTGCCGCGAACCGAGCACAAAAGACCATTTCTGCGCAGCGGAATCACAATGCGGGATAGAAATTTTTCGGAGAGATGCTGCTCCTTGGCAATTGCAGCCCCCGTTCGAGGGCTATCAGATTCCGCATGAGAAGCCACATCAATGAGCGCCCTGAGCGCATACCGCGCCTTCGCCGAAATCTTCAGCGCTTTCTGTGCACACGCCGCGGCACTCGCCGAAGGATCCTTTTTTTTACCAGCCATATCACTACCTTTCTAGTTGTGATTATACCACAAATCGCCTGCCCTTGTCTTTGCCGGCCAATCTGCCGCGCGATGGCGGTCGAACGGCTTTGGCGCGTTGCGACGTTTTCCTGCGTGGAGGTGCTGGCGTATTGCTTCATGAGCAACCACTTCCACATCCTCGTCTACGTGCCGGATCCCCGCGAGCTGTCGGACGACGAGCTCCTGGAGTCCTCCCTCACGTCCATTTCACTTCCTCCTGAACAGCCCGACTGCCACAAGCAGCGCCAGCATCGCCGCAGCAACGT
>JAEDMC010000176.1 GCA_016303225.1 Kiritimatiellia bacterium | reverse complement strand
CAACAACCAACCACCAACAACCAACTAACCAAATCCCCAACTGGACCGCGCGCGGAGCTTACTGCGACTGGGAGCGCATCGATTTTCCCGATGCGTTCCGCTTCCCGGTCGGCACCAACTTCATCGACGGCGTAACCCTGTTCGCGTACGGCGAGGTAAGGATCAAAAGGGGAAGCGCCGTCTCGGCGCTTGTTGAAGATGGAAGTTCCGCTTCTTCGACAAGCGGCGAGGACGCCGCTTCCCCTTTGTCTGGCGCACCTTCAACCTTCATCTACTCCCTGCCGACACGCGTCTCACTGGAGCCCAACGCCTCATCCGTCTCGCACGGCCTGACGCCCTCGAATTCGTATCTCTTCGCGTGGCACAACTGTTGCGTCGAACGTTCGGCGACAAATCGCGTCAACGCCTCCATCGAGCTGTTCCGCTCGGGCGCGGTTGCAATTACAACGACGCCGACCAACGGACTACCAACTACCGTCTACCAACTGCCAACTTTGCCGGATGGCTGGATCGGCATCGGCCAAGACGAAGACTGGGTCCGCGCGACCTTCCCCGACGAGGCGGACACGATCCTTATGGAGGAGTACGGCAGTTGGCTCCTCAACACTTGGACGGGCATCAACGAGGCGAACGGCCATTGCCTCGTGCGGGTCACAATCGACCCCTCGGCCTTCAACCAAGCACCAGGCACGACCAACCAGGCACCAAGCACCCTGCACCAAGCACCAACCTACCTCGCTTGCGGACCTTACCGTGTGAATGTGGTCGCACCCGGAACCTACTCGTTCCCGCTGGAAGTCTCCACGACCTATCACATCCGCACCTATCCGACCGCCATGCCGCTCCAATTCGAGTTCGACGACGGCTATCGCGGCAATGGCACGTCGTTCCACGTCGTTGACGGCGAGCATCCCGTACTGGAACCGCCGCGTCGGCTGATGCTGGCCGCGCCTCCTCCTCCGTCGAGCGACTACTGGAAGACGATTGTGCCGGATCTCGTCGTCGACCCCAAGCACATCCCGCTCAATCGGGTCGAGAACACGCCGCTCAGGGTGTGGTGCAACATCCGCGACTTTGTTCTTGTGTCAATCGAAAGTGCGGCCTATCTGAGTTATTACGTCGTCTCGCGGGACGAGGCGGCGCTTGACCATGCCGATGAGGCAATGGAGTGCTACGCCTGCGTGCAGGCGCACAATGCGTACATGCGCGGCGAGTTCTGGATTGATCCCGCGATCGTGACTAACAATTCGAACTCGGTAACGAATCGCACCGATGCCTGGATCTTCAGCGGCGAGTCCCGTCACACGGAGGTGCGCGACGACAATCGCATGATCCGCTATGCGACGGCGGTCTCGGGCGGCGATGCCTCCGACATCAGCTGGTCGCTCAACCTCGCCGAAGGTCAGTCCGTCTACGTCGCCGTCTTCATGGCGACTGTCGAGTATCCTCACGAGCAGGTCTACAATGACAGCGTGAGCTGGTCGGTGTCGAGCAACGGCGGCGGGGCTCTTTCGGGAACGACGACGATCGTTGAGCAGGAACAGGCGCTCGCTTCGGCGCGTCAGGAGGCAAACTGGCAGTACGGGTTTATCCACAGTCCGATGTTCTTGGCCGGGCAGCGCTTCAATTCTCCGGGTGACGACATCCTTCGCCTGAGCATCCGTGTTTCGGCTTCAGACGCCGTGGACAATCTGCGCGAGACGTGTGTGCAGGTGGCGGTCTATCCGATCGACGACCAGGAGAATGTCGTCGGCAAGCCGGACTGGCTCAGAGAGTAGGAGATGATGCGAATTACCCGACGTGACGCAGTAATGCGTCACGTCGGGTTGTGATGGATGGTCGCAGAGTTTGAAAAGGTGCTGGAATTCTTCTTAATCGTGACAAATGACTCTTTTAAATATTTCATTTAAGTGACATTTGTCTATTTTGAAATTGCAGTTTTCGTGACAGCGTCGTTGCAGTTCCCTCTCAAAATGTGGTATAATTCGTGCCATAGCAGGAGGAATGTTGAAAATGAGATCGGACGTTGTTTTCGCACGTAAGGCCTATGCTGCGATGTTAGACTGGAAGAACAATCTTGCAGACAAGTACGCCTTGCTCGTGGAGGGGGCGCGTCGTGTCGGCAAGACCTGCCTTGTCCGTCGGTTTGTCGAGCAGGAATACGATTCGTTCATTTATATCGATTTCTCGGGAGCGGCAAGAGAGGTGGATGCCGTCAAGCGGGCTTTTCAGGAGTCTTCGGGTATTTCGAACCTGATTGAGAGGTTGGAATTGTTGTTCATGGTCAAACTCGTGCCAGACAGGTCATGTCTGGTTTTTGACGAGGTGCAGCGGTTTCCGATGGCGAGGGAGTGCATCAAGCATCTTGTGGAATATGGCCGATATCACTATATTGAAACGGGCTCGCTTGTCGGCATCCGGGAGAACGTGGAAGACATCGTCATTCCGTCGGAAGAGCATGGCATGAAGCTTTATCCGCTTGATTTCGAGGAGTTTCTGGATGCGATGGGAGCATCTATGATGAAGGATCACATCCAAGCCTGCTTTCACGATCGCAAGGCGCTTGGAGCGGGCGTTCACGAAAAGGCGCTTGACCTCTTTCGGCTTTACATGGTCGTCGGAGGCATGCCGCAGAGCGTCTCGGCGTACTTGGAGGGAAGGGATCGTCCGCTTGAGGCGAGTGAGGCGGCGAAGCGCGAGATTCTTCGCCTTTATGATCAGGACATTGGCAAGTATGCCAAGGGATATGCGTCGAAAGTTCGCGCAATCTTTCGGATGATACCGAGCGCCCTGTCGCGTCATGAGAAGAAGTTTCGTCTTTCGGACATAGACAAGAACGCCCGCATGCGCCGGTATGAGAACGCCTTTCTGTGGCTGGCGGACGCAATGGTGGCGAACATCGCGTACAATGCGACTGCGCCGGATCTCGGGCTCGGGATGAATCTGGACAACACGACATGCAAGTGCTATTCCCTGGACACGGGCCTCTTGCTGACCCAGGCGATGGGTGGGACGTCGAAAACCGACCTGCGGCTTTTGCGCGGCGTGAGGTACGATAATCTCGGAATTAACGAGGGCATGTTTTTTGAGAATGCTGTTGCACAGGCGCTTGTTGCGGCGGGGTCGGATCTCTTTTTCTTTTCGCGGCGCGATCAGAAATGTGTCGAGAACACGATGGAAGTCGACTTCCTCGTGCGCAACGGCATCAAGATTTGTCCGATTGAGGTCAAGTCGGCCGGCTACCGCACGCATGCTTCGATGGATCGTTTTGTCGGAAAGTACCATCGTAATCTCGGACCGAAGTATGTCATCTGTTCCGACGACTACGAAGAGCAGGGGGGAATTACATATCTTCCGATTTACATGACCCACTGCATCGCATGTCGGTGATGTTTTCGACGTTTGCGGGAGGGTTCCTGCGGCGCTTGCTCCGTAATGCGTCAAGGTTCATGAGGAGCTTTTTGGCTTCCGGACTGTCGAGCAGGGCGGCTTTCTCGGCGAGCTGACGGTACTTGCCGAGATTCTGCTCGACGCCCAATCCGTCGCGATACAGCTCGGCCAGATGATATAAGGCCGCGGCGTTCGTGCAGGCGCCGGTCGCCAGGGCGTGCCGCAGATAGAGGGCGGCTTCGGCGTAGCGGCCGTTCTCGTAGGAGAGCTCGCCGAGACGCGAGAGGACCTGCGATTGTGTGCTGGCCTTCCTGGCGTTTGAACGGTGAAGGGCGAGGTAGCCGCAGAAGATCGCGACGCAGAGAAAGACGACTGCCGCGGAGCGCCAGAAGAGGCGGGCGTGAAGGGCGGCCTTTTCGAGGCGGTCCTGTCCGAGGACGAGAGCGCGGCGGAAGGCCGCCATCGTTTGCGGACGCTTCTCGGGGTCGTTGTCGGTGGCGCGGACGATCAGCGACTCGAAGAAGCGGCGGTCGCGGCGGTGGCAGAGACCCTTGAAGGTACAGCCGAGCGAGTAGACGTCGGCGCGGATGTCGAGGAGAAGGGCGTCCCGGACCTCGGGCGCCATGTTGGGCCAGGTGCCGACGCGCTCGGGATGCTGCCTGGCGGCGGCGATGTGGTGGAGGGAGCCGAAGTCGAGCAGGACGGCGATGCCGTCGGCGAGTCCGATGTTCTCGCGCTTGACGTCGCAGTGGAGCCGTCCGAGCCTGTGCAGCCGCTGAAGTGCCGCGGCGACGCGGTCGGTGACGCGCTTGAGTTCCTTGCGGCCGAGCTTCTTCGGCAGACGCGGTGCGTACTGCATGACGAACCAGGGCGTGCCGTCCGCCGTTTCGCCGCTTCGCCGTAGGTCATCTTGGGGCAGTCCGCCTTCAGCGCCTGGATCTGGCACCAGAGGGAGAGCTTGTCCTCGTCAATCGGCTCGTAGTACATGCCGTTGACGTATTCGGGGGAGCGCAGGTCCGCTTCGACGAAAAGCGCGATTTCCTCGAGACGCGTCCGCCGGATGCTCTTCCGGTGGAACAGGTGCGGGACGGTGACGAAGACGGGCTGTCGGTCGAAGCGTCGTTCGGCCTCCTGCCGCTTGGGATGATGCATTCTGAAGATTTCCCTGATGCAGAGGTTGCAGAGTACGGTGCGGAAGGTGTCGCCCGGCTTGCGGTTGGTGACAGAGGGGTTCGCCATGATGCGTTCGGCGACGCGCATGAAGACGTCTTCGGAGTCCGGCTTGCAGAACGGATACTTGTGCTCGACGAACTCGATGCACGGTGCGCGGTACTTGTCGAAGAAGCGCTGCCAGTTCTCGCGCTGTTCGAAGCCGGGCCGCCCGACGTTTGAGGATTTGGGCGTGGTGGTGCGGAACAGCCGCCGGAATCGCTGCGGAAGCTCGGTGATCAGCGAGACTTTCATATGCCTACCTGATGATGAGGATGAGGCCGGGCGACTTCGGCGAGTCGACGGCGAGTTCGCCCTTGGCGTGAAGGGCCATTTCGAAAATACCCCAGTCGCCGCAGGTGCCAGTGCCGGAAGAGATCTTGATGCCGCGGGCGCTGCGAGACGGGTTCGCGTCGTAAGTCTGGACCTCTGCCGTGTCAGCGCGGGAGACGGCGCTGAAGCGAATCGGCTTCGCGGGCTGTCCGTCGTCGTAAAGAAAGGTGATTTGCGGAAAGCGGTCGGGGGCGTTGGTCGAACATTCGACCGTCACCGTCGCGCTCAGGACGCTCGCCCTTGGCCATCTCGGCGACGCAATCCACGTCCCGTCGCCCATCTTCGCCGCGCCGTCGGCAAACGGTTCGCCGAGGTTGGCGAAGCTCCATCCGTTGGTGACCCCGCTGCCGGTCCAGCCGCAGGTCGAAATCTCGACCGTCGCCCCGCCAGCCGTCGCGGCGAAGAGGGCCAAGCAAAGGATTGTTATGGCGCGTTTCATCAGGCCTGTCGTTTTGACTTTACAAGCGTTTTGACGCGGCAAAAGAAAGCCGCGGAGCCCGATGCAGAATGTCCTCGCATGGCCCTCTACGGCCGGACAACATCCCACAAACGGGACGCGGCAAAATACATTGCCACATCCCGCTCGCAGTCCGTTGTCCTTTGGAATGTAGAGGTATTCGCGAGGACGAACTAACAAAGCGTTCAGCTTTATGAGGCAATTATACCAAATGTTCCAAAAAGTAGGCAACACGGAACGACCGCCATATGGGATGCTAATGAAATATGGTATAATACGCGCATAAACATGTGCAAAGAAAAGCCCATGGGAATCGCGACGAGAGAGCCGCAAGTGAGGTATTCGGCTGCATACCCCACGGGCGCG
>JAEDMC010000175.1 GCA_016303225.1 Kiritimatiellia bacterium | reverse complement strand
CGCAAGGCGGGTTTTCTCCCGAACGACCATATTACGGCAATCGACGGACAGCAGGTGACGATCATGAACGTTGAGGACCTGCCGGCCCTGGAGCGGCGGCTTGGACGCCTGCCGTTCGGGAAGGACGTGGCGTTCTCGGTCGAGCGCGGCGGGAAGACACTTGAAATCAAGGTCGCGCCGTGCGAGAAGGGACGCGTCGAGGGCGAACAAAAGGCCTATGAGCGCTGGGGCCTCACGGCGAAGGAGATCAACCAGTTTGCCGAACCCGAGCTCGCGTTCTTCGCGCCGGAGGGCGGACTGTACGTCGCGGCGACGTCGTGGGAGGGCAATGCGTCCGTCTCGGGCCTGAAGCAGAAGGATGTTATCCTTTCGATCGACGGCAAGTCGGTGAAGACCATCGCTGACCTTGATCCGATTTACGAGGCCGCGCTCAAGGGGCTGCCGGGCAAGTACAAGATGCGCGTCGAGGTCTCGCGCAAGGGACGTTCGATGCAGTTCATCCTCAATTACCTTGAAGACACCGAGAAGGAGGACGTGGAATGAGACGCCTCGTGACCATAATCCTGGCGGCCGCTTCGGTTGCCGCCTTTGCCGCGCCGGAAACGGATGCGATCGAGCAGAAGCGCGTGCGGGCCGAGAAGCTGCTCGCTGCCTACGGGAACGCCTGCGCGCAGGTGAAGATCTACCTCAAGCTCGACAAGAACGGCGAACCGCCGAAACATTCGTTCCGCTATCTCTGCCCGAACTGCAATTCCTATCACAGTGAGGGCGCCGAGCGGTATCTGCACGAGGGGCGTCCGGCGGAGACGTGCGCCTTCGCCGTGGCGCCGGATCGTTTCCTCATGCAGGACGATCGTTTCCGGGCCGACTGGGTCGAGCGGATCGAAGTCGTGTTCGGCGGGGTGGCGTATCCGGCGAAACCCGTGCGGCGCTATCTGAAGGAAGAGGCGCTCGAACTTAAGACGGAGCGTCCGGTCAAGGGCGTGACGCCGCTCAGCTTCTCGAAGCAGATCGACTTCCGCAACGACTCGAAGGGCGTCTTCTTCTTCAACACGAAGGAGCACGGACTCGCGGTGAGCGGCATGAAGCCGAATGCCGCGGCCGACATCACGCATTATCTGGATGTCGGCAAGGACCTTGCAAAGGCCACAGGCAACGCCATTGCCGTCAATGCGTCCAACGAGGCCGTGACGGTCATGTTCCGCAATCTGCTGCCGGTCGGGGCGGACGAGTTCCGTCCGCCGGCGGAGTGGACCGGCGAGAGCGTCGAGGCGATTGAGAAGCGCTGGGACGATTTCGAAAACCGGGCGAAGGCGTCGTTCGTTCCGCTTTACATACACCTGGATGACGAAGAGAACCGCAAGGACGGCTGGAGCCGCCGTTATTCCAGCTATCGTGAAGATTCGGAATCGACGGACCTCGACCTTGTCGGACTTCTCCTGCCCGAAGGGGATGTTCTTGCGGAGTTGAAGCTGGACGCGAGCAAGGTGAGTGAGATCGACAAGATCGAGGCGGTGCTCGCGGACGGCAAGCGCGCGGCAATGGAGTTTGTCGGTGCGTTCGGCGAGCAGAAGCTGGCGGTCTTCCGCTTTGCGGACGGCAAGGTGCCGGAGGGGTTGTCCCCGCTGCGCCTCAATGCGCGAGCGCCAGCCAGTCGTTTCTTGGAGGCGGTCTATGCGCTGAAGGTCTCCAATTTCGGCGGCAAGCTGAAAAGCGAACTGCGACCGCGGAAGATCGTGGAGTTCGTCACGATCCGCGACGGGCTGCTGTGTCCCTCGATCTCGGGCGGTTTCGACTACCGCAACAAAGGGGGTGTGAAGGTGTTCCTGTACGAGGACGGCACGTTCGGCGGAATGAAAGTGGAGATGCGCGGCGGCGGGCGCTATTCCGACGACGAGGAGTACGTGACGGCGGAGAAGCTGGGGGCGATGCTCGCCGACCGGAACTTCGATCCGCAGTTCGCGATCCGTCAGGGCAGGGACCGTGTGCGCATCGCTTGGATTGGCGTGGAGACGCAGCGGCTGACGGACGAGCTGGCACGCGAGAAGAAGGCGCAGGCGCTTCTGTCCGCGGCTGAATCGCGCGGTGCGCTGGTGACGCGCGTGATGCCGGGCTCTCCGGCGGCGAAGGCGGGGCTGCTCGAAGGGGACATCCTCCTTTCCGCGCGGCTCAAGACTTCTCACAGCAAGCGGTCGCTTGAAGACGGGAATTCGTCCGACGGTTTCGACTGGTCGCGCTATTTTGGTGCCTTTGAAAGTGAGAACGAAGATATGCTCGGCATGATGTTCGATGCTGAGTATTCGCCATGGCCGAACGTCGAGCAGGGCGTCAACCGCGTCTTCACGTCCTTCGGCATCGGCAAGCGGGTCGTCGTGGCCTATGCCCGCGACGGGGAGCGCAAGGAGGTCGAGCTGACGCTTGAGCAGGCTCCGGTCCATTACCAGACCGCGAAGCGGATCAAGAACAAGGACCTCGGCATCAAGGTCTCCGACATGACGTTCGAGGTGCGCGGATACTTCAAGCTGGACGACAAGGCTCCGGGCGTGGTCGTCGTAAAGGTGCAACCTGGGAATCCGGCCGCCATCGGCGGGGTGCGCCCCTTGGAGATCATCACGCACGTCAACAACGAACCGGTGACAAGTGCGAAGGATTTTGCGAAGAAGGTGAAGGGACAGAAGCACCTGACCTTCTCCGTTCGCCGCCTTGCCGCCACGCGCGTCGTCCGCATCGAGCTGAAGGACCGAGCGGTGGAAGCGCGGAAATGAAACGCCGTCTTATGCTATAATTCAAACATAAACTCCAGAAAGGAACACTGATATGCCTATCTCCACCATCGTCATCGGCATTGCCGCCGTGCTGTTGATTCTTCTCATTGCCGTCTCCTACGTGAAGGCGCCGCCGGACATGGCGTACATCATTTCCGGCCTGAAGCGCCGCGTTGTGATCGGCTCGGCGAACATCCGCATTCCGTTCCTCGAACGGCTCGACAAGGTCACGCTGGAGCTCATCCAGGTCGACGTGAAGACGTCCGAGCCCGTGCCGAACGCGGACTTCATCAACGTCAATGTCGATGCGGTCGTGAACATCAAGGTCGGGCGCGATCCCTCGAAGATCGACCTTGCGGCGATGAACTTCCTCAACGCCCAGCCGGCCTACATCGCCGGGGTTGCGAAGGAGGTGCTGGAAGGCAACATGCGCGAAATCGTCGGACAGATGCACACGAAGGAGATGGTGCTTGACCGGCAGAAGTTCGCGGACATGGTGAAGACGAACGCCGATCCGGACCTGGCGCGCATGGGCCTCGAGATCATCTCGTTCAACGTGCAGAACTTCTCCGACAACGACAAGGCAATCGAGAACCTCGGTATCGACAACATCGCCCAGATCTCCAAGGACGCGGCGATTGCCCGCGCGAATGCCGAGCGCGACGTGGCCGTCGCAAGGGCGCGGGCGGCGAAGGAGGCGAACGACGCGCATATCGAGTCCGAGACCGAGATCGCCAAGAAGAACAACGAGCTGGACATCAAGAAGGCCGAGCTCAAGAAGGCCGCCGACATCCAGATTGCGATCGCCGAAGCCGCGAAGGGCATTCAGGCTGAAGAGCAGCGCAAGCTGAAGGAAGTCAAGTTCGGCGACGCCAACATCGCTCGTCAGGAGAAAGAGATTGAGTTGAAGGAGCGTGCGGTCGCCATCAAGGAGAAGGAGCTTGAGGCCGAGGTCAAGAAATCTGCCGAGGCGCGCAAGTACGCGATCCAGCAGGAGTCCGACGCCGAGCTCTACTCCACCCAGCGCAAGGCCGACGCGGACCTCTTCAAGCGCGCGAAGGACGCCGAGGCGGCGCAGATCGAGGCGGAGCGCGAGGCGAACGCGAAGAAGGCGCTTGCGGAGGCGGACAAGATCAAGGGCGAGAACGAGGCGGCCGTCATCAAGGCGAAGGGCGAGGCGGAGGCGGAGGCGATCCGCGCCAAGGCGCTCGCCGAGGCTGAGGGCCTTGAGAAGAAGGCCGACGCGATGGCGAAGTACGGCGAGGCGGCGAAGATGGACCTTCAGCTGCAGGTCGCGAAGATCTACTGCGAGCAGTTGCCGGCGATTGCCAAGGGCATTGCCGAGAGCTACACCAAGGTCGGCAACATCACGATGTACGGCGACAGGACCGGTACGCTCGCGTCCGACGTGATCGACAAGACGGCGCAGCTTTCGGACGGTCTCGCGAAGGGTCTCGGCATCGACCTCAAGTCGCTGCTGGTCGGAGCCTTCGGCGCCAAGGTCGTCGACGCCGCCAAGCGTCCGTCCGACGGCCAGTAACGGGAATGACATACGATGATCCGAACTTGAGCGAGTTCCGCGGCTACTTCCAGGCAAAGGAGCCGGGGAGGCGTGAGCGTGCCGAGGCCTGGGCCAATTACGCGGACTATCCGCGTGGCGTGAAGCGCGAGTGGGGCTATCTCGAGGCGTTTTTCCGCAATCTGCTCTTGGGCGAAAAGAACGAACTCAAGAGCCGCTACCTGCTGATCGGCATTGACCGTCCGCCGCCGAGGTTCGGAGAAGGTGATGCGTCGCAGGTGGTCAGAAAAAGCGGTAAGAAAAAAGCGGTAAGAAAAAGCGGTAAGAAAATGGTTGAGCGAGTTTGGGAATTGTTGCGCGACCAGCCGCAACTGACTTTCGTGGGCATGGTTGCCGCACTTGGCATTACGCGCAGCACGATCCAGAAGCACATTGCCAACCTGAAGGCTGAAGGCCGTCTCCGTCGCATCGGTCCCGACAAGGGCGGACACTGGGAGGTTCTTTAATGGGGTTTGAGGCGTGAGATGGAGTGTAATAGTCGGGCTTTTGTTTACAGGACTCATTTTGAGTTATGTGTGGTGGGTGTTTGTCCGGCAGCTGCAGGAAGGGCGAATTTTGTCCAGCCAGAATTACGGGGTGAAACGATCGGAATGCCCTATTCGGTTTTGGTTTGCAGTTTCTTTGCAATTGGTCTTAATAGGACCAATGTCTGTTTGCTGGGTGCTGACGTTGTTGGCGCTGATGGGGGTTGGAAATTTTGTTGGAATCATCAATTAGTGCGGAGGAATTGGGTCTGACAAAGAGGAGATACGACATGAGATTGGAATGTGAAAAACTGGAAGAATGCGAGGCGACGCCCGAGTTGATTCGCGAGCTGGTCCGTAACGGAGACAGGCGCGGCGAATTCATGATTATGATGCGGGACGACGACGAGGAGTCGTATGTGCAGGTCGCCTGTGATTTCGACGAGGTCGGCGGTGCGGATGACGGGTGCTTTGATCTGGAATACCGCGAGGGGGCCAAAAGTCCGCTGTTCCACTGCGTCAAGCGAGTCTCGGCAAATGCGGTCGAAGGAATCTTTTTAGACGAACTGGCGGGGCAGGGTTCGTGGAGAACCCGTTACGAGTGGGAGAAGGTTCCTGGATATGGCTCGTCAGATGGAGCGAGTCGCGGGAGGAACAGCTCAAGCCTCGTCAAGAAGTTTCTCTACATCGTCCCTATAGCGTTTGCACTTGCCTATGTGGGCCACGCGGCCTATCTGTGGAAGCAGTATGGTCCGCCGACGGGCTTTTGCACCAAGTGCTTCATCTATTGGGGCAAGCACAGGATTTCAGGCGGCAACACACATTGGTGCGAACATGCTCCGCTGCACTGGTCGATGACTGGGAACAATTAAACAGGATTTGCGAAGAAATGACGGGAAACGAGGGTGACAAGCCGAGGAGTCCGTTCTGGATTTTGCTGTGGACGGGGTTCGCGCTCTCGGTCG
>JAEDMC010000174.1 GCA_016303225.1 Kiritimatiellia bacterium | reverse complement strand
GGGGTGCACCCTAATCGCGTTTAGGGCAGGCCCTGATGGGGTGTTGGGGTGCGCCCTGATGCGGTTTGAGGTGCGCCTCGCAAGGCGTCAGGGGTAGCCCTGAGCACAACCCCACCACCCAAACCACACCATTAGGCAGACCAGCGAAGCCATCCGCATTTGACCGCGAAACCGGCGCAGAGCGTCCCCACCGGTAGGGGCGGACGTCCTCGGCCGCCCGCAACCGCCCCACAACGCGATTTGCGTTTGATTGCGGTTGCGGGCCGCCGAGGACGTCGGCCCCTACCGACTCTTTGACTTTCCATTCGTGCGCGGCGACAAATCGAATCGGTCGCATTCATGCAGGATGTTCGGTAAGTACGCAATCCCAGACACTTGATGCGGTCGCCTCGCATTTGTCGCCGCGCTCTACCGAGATGTAGCCCGACTTCGCAAGCAGCGTCAGGTAACGGGGACTCCGAGCTGACCCTCGAAGCCCCCAAATCAAGGGCCCCTGGGAATTCCGACGCGTCTTCGCCAACTCCGAACTACGGCTCGCTTACTTGACTGTGACGACTAGGCCAGTCGCCTTGACCAGGACAGCCGTACCGCTTTCGCCGTCCTCGGCATCAGTGCCGCTCCGACCCTTGCCGCCGCTGACATCGACGATTGCCGCGTACTTCGCCCCGTCCGCAAGCTGGTCATACACGACCACACCGCTCGGCTTTTCGACGGAATTAGCATGAAGCATCTTCGCGTACTTGGTTGCGGACAGTCCTTCGCAGATGGAGATGCGCCCGCCCGCGCCGCCGCCGCAGACATAGGTCGAATAGGACGACCCCGTCATCCCACGCGCACTCAGCTTCGCGTTCGGCCCCGCCGAGAATCCGTTGCAGACGAGGAGAATCGACCCGCCGGACGCTCCGCCGTATTCATACGGACCGACGATCTTCGCATCGACGTTCAGCTCGCCGTCGATCCGAATCGCATCTGCCGTCACGCGGACGACGCCGCCGCCGATCGAGTTCATTGCGCCGTCATACCGTCCGCTGCACCCCGGATAGACCGGCGCATACGGCGAATCGTATGCCGCGCCGCCCCTCTGACTGCCATTGTTCACGCCCGCGCCGCCGCGGCCGCCATGTCCCGCCCCCGCGACTATGCCGCCGCCAGCGCCGCCGCCCTTCGAGGTGAGTGTCGAGAGGTTGTAGCCCGTCGGCAGGTTAGCCGTCACTTTCGCGCCTTCCGCGACCGTAAACGTGCCGCAAACGATCGTCACGCAGCTAAGCGACGTGAACATGTCGTAGAACGGATTGTAGCCGACAAGGTCGAGCAACGCCCCCGCCTGCAGCGCCAGCGTCCCGTCGACCTGCACCCGGCCCGTGCCGTCCAGGAACGTGACGCGCTCAGTCGCCTGACCGGCGTAGACGGACATCTTCGCGCCCGCACCGGCCGTCAGATCGCCGTAGCTCCGCACGAACGACTGTCCGCGCTGCCGCCAGCCGCCGACGGCCAGGACCGCGTTTGCGCCAAGCGTCAGGTCTCCGACCGTCTCGACGGACGGCGTCACGTCCGGCGCGCCGTCCCGTTCCGCCGCATAGCGTCCGTAAGTCGAACCCGAGTGATTGTCGTTGACGGCAATTGACTCGTAAAAGGCCGTCGTCGCGCCGAACACCGAAACCGTCGCGCCCTCTCCGAGCGTCAGCGAGCCGGCGACCGCGCTCTCCCCGACCGCGACCGCCGTGTTGTCCGGAATCGTCACGTCATCCGCCACCGTCGGCACTCCCGCCGGATTCCAGTTCGCGTCCTGATCCCAACTGCCGCCCGACGCGCCGACATATGCCTTCGCCGTCCGCGCCGGCAACTCGCCCGAGAACACCGCCGCGATCTGCATTGGACGGTCGAAGTCGATCTTCAGTTCCACCGACTTCGCCTCTGCGGGCGTCTGGAAATATCCAGAGATCCATCCCTTGAACGTCGCGCCGGCGTTCGGCGTCGCCGTCAGCGTCAGCTCGCCGGCCTCCCGCCAGCCCGCCTCAGCGCCCGTGAGCGTGCCGTCGCCGAGCGCCGAGAGGCCCAGCCGTAACTGCAGCGTCTCGCACTGCCAGATGAGGTTGATGGTCGAGGGAACGCTCTCGATCTCGCACGCCGAGCCCGTGCCGGACGCGACCACCGTGCCGTCCTGCGCGACGGCCTTCCAGCCGGAGACGAGACGCCGCTTGCCGGCCTCGAGCATCACCACCGCCGGTGCCGTCGCCGCAAAGCGACCGCCCTTCGCCATCTCGGTTGCGGACGCCACCGCCGGCGCGAACGCCGCGTCCGAGAGTCCCGCCGGTTCGGTCATGACCGTAATGGACACCATGTTCGGGTCGACCCATTTATAGACTACCGCCGTGCCGTCGCCGCCCGGCTGTCCGTTCCGCGCGCCCGTGCCGCCTTTCACCGAAACGACGCTCGGATAAAGGTCTGTGAGCAAACTCGGGGACGAGATATCCGTCGTCGTACCCGTCCGCGCGAGCGCCGTCTTCTGCACGTCGGAGAGTCCCGTCGCAATCGCAATGCGTCCGCCCGCGCCTCCGCCGAGGTTATAGCTGTTGAATGCCTTCGCCGCAAGGCCGTCGGCGGAAATCTTGGCGGAGGCTCCAATCGCATAGGTGTCGCAGGTGATCCACACCGCGCCGCCCGCCGGCGCACCCGACTCGTGCGCGGGCGTGCCGCGCACCGCGCTGGCGCTGACCGTGCCGTTAAGGACGAGCGAGCCCGTGTCGATGCGGACGACGCCGCCACCGGCCGTCCGCGCCTGGCTGCCGCAGCCGCCCGGCAAAATCGGCGCGAGCTCGTAATCGTACGCCGGAATGCCCGACTCCGTTTTCGACGTCGCGCCGCCCGCGCCACCGTGCGCGCCGCCGCGTATCCACCAGTCGCCGCTCGCCGGAGGAGAGCTTATCTCCTTGAGGGCGCTTTCCGTATATTTGCCGACGCCCAGCCGCGAGCGTATGGTCGCGCCTTCGGCTATCTCCGTCGAGCCGAACTTCAGCAGCACGAACGCGCCCGTCGCGTAGTCCTCGTCGGCCGACGTCGCGTTCACGTTGAAGTTGCAGAAGGCGTCGAGGAACGTCCCCGACGCGAACGTCGCGTTGCCGGCGACGGACAACGTCGCCCCGCCAAGCTCGGGCGTCGCCTTCATGTCGCCCTTGCCCGCATAAATCGCGACCATCGACGTGCCGTTCTGCGTGAAGTTGCCGCCGACGCTGAAGGTCTTGTAGGGATGCGAGTTGTGTCCGCCCACGATCCACTGCGAGGACCCGTTCAGCGTGACGTCACCGAGGATGTCGTTGAAATAGGTCCGCTCGTCGGTGTAGCTGTCGGCATAACGACCGAGATTAGAGTCCGTGCCATAGCCTGAGCTGTCCGTGAAGAAGATGCTCTCGTTATAGGCGTCGGTATGCCCGCCCTGCGAAATCGCCGCGGTGCCGTTCAGCGTCACGGAATGGGCGAAGATTTTGTGCCCGCCGATGACGCGCCTGTCGGTCGGGATGACGACGTCGTGCGCCACCGTCGGCACTCCTGTCGGATCCCAGTTCGACGGCTCGTCCCACGCGCCCTTGTCCTCGCCGACATAAGTCTTCGCGATCGGCTTGGCAAGCGTGTACATGGCCTGAAGCGTCAGCGGTCGCGTGGCGGCAAAGGTCAGCGATTGTTGGCGGAAGTCCGCGCCGACAAGCTCCACATCGCCGTTCCAGCCGTAGAACTTGCTGCCGTCACCGGCGGTCTGCTCAATAGTCACCTCGCTACCCTCGTCGGCCCAGAACGACGCCGTCACCGTACCGCCGACCGCATCGGTCGTGACGCGATACTGCTTCTGCCACACCCAGACGACCTTCTCTGATTTCTCGAAGTTGAAGGCACAGCGCGTCTTCTCGCCGTCCGCCGGCGTCTCGTCGACTAACGCACCCGTGTCGAGGTCATAGCGCTTCCAGCCCATGCAGCGAACGCGCTCGGTCTGCGCGGCGTTGAGATAGACGTATTCCGGCGCCGTGTAGACAAGTGACTGTCCGACCTCAATGCCGATGTAGGATCTGTAGTCGGGGTCGGGCTTACCGTAGGCGGCGGGTGAACCGATGACGGCCACCATCATCGACGCGTCAAAGACGGCCGACGCCGTCACGAACGCATCGCTCGTCGCCGTCTGGTACTCGGCCTTCGCCCAGTCGGCGGACGAAGCGACGGACCGCAGACGGTACTCGTCCATCCACCCGTTCAGCGACGGCTCTCCACCTGTACGGTTGCAACCGAGGCCGATGTCCGTCGAAATCGAACCAATCGAGCTGCACGTCGAACTGGTGCTATGTGCGCCGCCGTTGTGCCAGGCATTCATCGAGGCGCCTTCATACGAAACGACCATGTGGTTCCAGTTGCCGTAGCTGCTGAGGGTCAGCTTATAGCCGCTACCATCACCCGCGCGAAGCGTGATCGACCCGCCGTCCTCCGGCGTCTCGCCGCAGAAGCCGGAGTTTTCGGAATAACCGGACTTCGACGAGTAAACTCGTGAGACGGTGTTTTCCGTATTCGTCCGGAACTTGAACCAGCAGGAGATCGTCGCTCGGCCATTCTCATTGAGCGCCTTCGAATTCGAAACCTTGAGCCAGGTGGTGTCGTTGCCAGAGCCGTGCTTTCCCTTGGAGTTCTGACGGCAACCGCCGATCGCGCCGGCGTCTTCGCGGATGCTGTCGGCCTTGCAGGTACCGCTCGGCACCGCCGTAAGGCCGTTGCCAGTCGCGTCGGCGACATTGCCGTCGGGCTCGTTCATGTGCCAAACGCCGGCATAGTTCGCATTGAGCCAGACGTTCGAGGGCGTGTATTCTGGCGGGGCGGCGTCCCGGTAATGGAGATAGAAGGACGTCCCCTGCGTCATCGTCGGCAGACTTACCCAGACGAGCGAGGTGCCGTCCCGGTGCCATTCGTCGATTTCGTGCGGGATCACGTTGTCGCCGGCGGCGTCGGACGAGAACCAGATGTCCGCTCCGGTCTCGGGAAAGGCCAGGTCGTTGTAGTCGAAGCCCTCGATGCCGGTTCCCTTCGACTCGTCGTACTCGGCGAGCTTCACCAACACGGGGAAGTTCTCGAGCGTTGACGCTCCGTCATAGCCGCTCACCTTCAGTTCCGCGCCGAACTTCGCGCCACCAAACGCGCCGACTGCACACAACACCGCAGCACACGCCGCGGCGAACTTACCGAGCTTACTCATGATTGATCCCTTTGCGGATTGTTATTGCAAAATATCACTTGCATCAATCATATCACAACATCGCCCAAGATGTCAACGTACTCGGTCGGTCAAAACCGCTGGCGCGGTCTTGACCAACCTCGGCATCTGAGCATCTGAGCAAAAGTGCATCTGAGCTTTTCGAGGCATGACAATCGGGACAATCTCCGCGCGCACAGGGATTGGCAGGGGAACGCTCTTCAGCGAGTATGTACGCCTCTCAGAAGACTCCGAGGGTCAGCAACCGTAATGGAGGGGTAAAAGTGGTTGGGTTAGGCACGGACCACCGACTTTCCCTTGCTAAATAAGGCCTTATTCATTTCAACATCAATCCTTCAGCATGGTTTAAACATCACTAACGGGATCCGAAGTTTCATATTCCGGATTCTCAACCAGTTCTCTTGTACTTGGCGAGTAGCGGAACCAGCGGACTTCCATCACATGATCATGGATGATGTAATAAACCGTGTAATTCCTGACTTGTATGGTGTAATACGGTTGCCTGACATCCGGCGGACGATATTTCGGCGCAGTGACAAGCGGATGGGCAA
>JAEDMC010000173.1 GCA_016303225.1 Kiritimatiellia bacterium | reverse complement strand
TCCGCTTTGATACGTTCCAGAAGAATGCTCGCCGGTTCGTCGTTCGGGTCCTGAGGAACGAGCTTGCCGCGAATGGCGAGGTCGAGAATCCGCCGCTTGAACTGCTCTACGACCTTCATACTTTAGCTCCATCGGATTCACTGTCAAGGAGTTTCCGCAAAGACTCTACATCCGGCAGAGCCTTTCGCAGCTTTTCCGGCATGTCATCTGCCGTCTTGTATGTCGCCACACCCATCGGCTTGGTGTAGTCCTGTATGACATAGTCAACAAATGACTTGTTCATGTCCTTGCAAAGGATGATTCCAATAGACGGATTTTCGTGCGGCTTACGCTCGAAGCCGTCAAGGACGCTCAAATACCCCTGCAGCTGTCCGAGGTATGACGTCTTGAACTTCCCTGTTTTGAGTTCCACTGCCACAAGACAGTTCAATTCCCGGTTGAAGAAAAGCAAATCGATATACTGGTCTTCGCCAAATGCGTCCAGACGATATTGATTGCGGACGAACGTAAAATCCTTGCCGAAAGCTAGAATGAGATTCTTGACGTTGTGGACGATGGCATTCTCCACAACCCGTTCATCTACATCCT
The DNA here is from genome assembly GCA_016303225.1 of Kiritimatiellia bacterium. Lineage (GTDB taxonomy): Bacteria > Verrucomicrobiota > Kiritimatiellia > RFP12 > UBA1067 > UBA1067. The sequence goes on along the minus strand of JAEDMC010000173.1, from coordinate 5,237 downwards.
GCCCGTCCCGTGCACCAAGTTCCTCGACATTGATGAAGTCAAGCAGATATTCGTCCTTGAATGCCGTAATGGCACGAAGCGACCGACTTGTGGCGGGAATAGTCTTGGTGAAGTTATTCGGCATACTACCCTGATGGCGGTAATCGTCGCGGGCAATTGCCGCTTCAAGCTCTTCGACGGAGTAATCTTGTTCTGCGCTCCGCCTTATGTAGAAAAGGCGTTTCGGCAATGATTTTGCTTTGGTGAGCACGGCGATATGCTGCGTAAAACCTATTCTTAGAAACTCCTCTAAAGGAAATTCTGCCGATTTTGGCAGTTTCAACTGCCAAAACGATTCATCTGGCAATTTGGCAGTTGCAACTGCCAAATTAGAACCACCGCCTCCTATATTGGCGCCTTCGGGTGCCCAAAGTTGCATATCAATCGCATGAGAAGAAGAGTCAAGCATAGACCATTCCTCATAGAATGTACGCATGTTACGCAGATTTCTCGCCGAAAACCCCCTCAAGCCTGGTAATTCACGTTGCAGTTGCTCGCTGATGGCATCAATGGCGCCTTTTCCCCAAAAACCCTTGCGGGAATTGAGCGAGATATATTTGCCGATGCCAAAATAGAGTTTCAGCTGCTCTTCGTTCACCGAACGCGCGGCTGCGTACTGACTCCGCAGAATCGCAGCCTTGATGATTTGGACTGCACCGTCGTATTCCCCATGTGTGGGTTCGTCTAAATTTGTCATTCTACTATTCCTTTTGCAAGCTCTGTCAACTCGACAACGGCCTTGTTTATCGTATCGCGGTACTTCTCCATGTCCGCAAGCAACTCCTTGAGAGAAACGTCGGCATCGTCGTCCGACTGCTCCTTGAGCCATTTGAGGTCGAGGTTCGTCTTGTCTCGCTTGACGAGCTCCTCCACGGCGAAGCGATGCCAGCGTTCTGTCTCGGTGCGCTTCTTCTGCGTGTAGCAGGCGACGAAATCGTCGAGGTGGCGGCGTTCAAGCTTGTTGTTCGCAAGCGTGTGCTTCACACCCGTGCGGTAGTCGTAAACCCACGTCTCGGAGGTCTTGCCGCCGCGGGAGAAGAAAAGCACGTTCGCCCTCACGCCCTGCGCGTAGAATATGCCTGTCGGAAGCCGCAGGATCGTGTGGAGGTTGTAGTCCGCAAGGAGTTTCTTGCGCACAGTCTCGCCAGCTCCGCCCTCGAAAAGCACATTGTCCGGGAGAACGACCGCCGCCCTGCCGCCGACCTTCAAGAGAAGCATGATGTGCTGAAGGAAGTTCAGCTGGTTGTTGGATGTCTTGGCGAAGAAGTCCTGACGCATCGAGGATATCTCGCCAAGCCCGGCGGGACGGGTTCCGAACGGCGGATTGGCGAGGATGACATCGTAGAGGCGGGACGGCTCCTTCTCAAGGGAATCCTCGCACATGACGGGGCTTGAGTCGATGCCGACACCGTGGAGATAGAGGTTCATCGAGGCGAGCGTGACGACAAGCGGCGTAATGTCGAAGCCGGTCAACGCCTCGGTCTTGAGGAACATCTGCTTGCGGCGATCCTGGGACTCGCGCTTCATGTGGTCGAACGCCGCGAGAAGGAATCCGCCCGTGCCGCAGGCCGGATCGCACACAGTCTCGGTAATCTTCGGGTTCGTCACGTCCACCATCGCCTTGATGAGGGCGCGGGGCGTGAAATACTGACCCGCGCCGGACTTCTTGTCCTGTCCGTTCTTTTCAAGTATGCCCTCGTAGATTGCACCCTTGGTGTCGATGTCGAGCGAAAGCCAGTCCTGCGCGTCAACCATCGCCACGACCTTGGCGAGGTGGGCGGGCTGGGATATCTTGTTCTGCGCCTTGGAGAATATCGTGCCGATAAGACCCGGCTGCTCAGAGAGTTTCTTAAGCGATTTCTCGTAGCGTTCGAGAAGGTCGAAACCATCTTTGTCCACGAGATTCGCCCAGCGGCAATCCTTCGGGATCTTGCTCTCGATGCCAAGCGCCTCCGCCTCGGCATCCATCTTGAGGAAGAGAATGTAGGTGAGTTGCACGATGTAGTCGGTGAAAGCCACTCCAGCCGCCGCAAGGACGTCCGCGAGCTGCCAAACCTTCTGCACAAGAGACTGTTCGTTGTGTTCCATGTTCATATAGCCTTCATGAAGAATGACGAAAGAGATGCGAGTTCGACGTCAAACGCCTGCGGCGAACCGAATGCGCGTACACCTTCGGCAAGCAGCTGTACATTCCCCTCCTTGATGAGGTCCTCTCGACCGACCGCCCCGTTGGAGAGGATTATGCCAAGAGCCTCCTTGAGGATGTCGTCCTGTCCGGGAGTTATCGCGCCACGTTGCTTCTGGCCCTTCCAGAGTTCATAATGCTTCGCGGCGGAGAAGTACTGCGAAGAGGAAAGAAGCGAATACAGCTTCTGCGAACGGCCAAGCCCAAACCGCGCAAGGCCAAGCCAGTTCGTCATCGCGTCCCGCTCGGTCGGGGAGGAGAGCTTTACCACGTCCTCCTGCCGGACGAGCGCGTAAGCGTTCCAGACCTTGGGGCAGGAGAAGGAGGAGTTGAAGTGTATGGAATCGTCGCGTATGGAAGAGAGCGCTGAATAGTCGAAGCGCATCTCACGCGCCTCCTTTATGGCCGCAATCACCTCGTTGCCCGTGGGATTGGCCTTCAGGAACGCCTCGAAGCCGTCGAGGACGTTGTGAGCCTCCGCAACCGAAAAGCCCGTATAGATGATCTCGTCCTTGCCCGGCTTCTGGATGACCACGTACCCCGCGTTCAACTCAAGGAGATAGTCGCGGGCAGATATGTTGTTAATAAGGGGCGCGACAAGGGCGCGACGGCGCGTGTTCGGTTCCGAGGCAGACGCGAACGGCGGCAGAGAGTCATCGGACAACGCCTCAAAGAGCGATTCGGCCATATCCTGCATCGTAAAGGACGCGAGAGCGGAGAACTTCATCCTCTGCGCTTCAGTCGATCTGGCATTGATGCGCGACATGCGCGAGGCGAGAAGCCGCAGGTTGTCGTCGGACACGATGCCGAGGGAGAGCTTCTCAAGGAGTCGAGGCAAGGTTAGCGGCGCGGGGCCTTGGGTGTCGGGTCTGACCGCGCCATCGTCAAACGGATGCTCCGTCACGCCAACGGCGTCAACAAGGAAGAACTGCTCCTTTCCGTTCGCGTTCGGTGTGACGGCCTTCAGCTGATCTGGGTTGATGGTGCGGCATCCGCGACCGCGCATCTGCACGTAGAGCGAGTAGGCGTTCACGTCGCGCATGAAGAAGACGACCTCAAGCGGCTTGATGTCCGTGCCGGTGGCGACAAGGGTAACTGTCACGGCAATGCGGAACGTGCGGGAAGTCCGGAATTCGCGGATGAGCTTCTGCGGATCGCCAGAGGAGTAGGTAATCGTCTGGACGAAGTCTGGTGCCTGGCCGTCAAAAACCTCGCGGGCAATCTCCACAATGTGCCGCGCATGGGATTCAGACTTGGCGAAGATGAGAGTCTTCGGAAGAGAGGCGAAGTCCGGATCGCGGGCGAGGTCGTCCTTGTACATCTCCGTATACACGGCGTTCTTGTAGGCTTCGAGAACAAGCCGGATGTGGTCAGGCTGGACTACGGCGCGGTCAAGTTGCGGCACCGCGTAGTGGGCTGGTTCATCCGTGACAAGCGTGTCGGTCTTTTGCGTACGGCGAGTATAGACATCGACCGTCTCGCCCGCCTCAACATCGACGCCGTCCGTGGCGGATTTCGTCTGGATGCGGTAGATCGAGTAGTAGACGTTGATGCCGTCGGCAACCGACTTCTCGTAAGTGTAGTTGACGACCGTGTTCTTATCGAAGAACTCGACAGTCTCTGCCGACGGCGTGGCGGTAAGGCCGATGAACCGGGCCGTGTTAAACCATTCAAGGACGGCGCGCCAGCGTCCATAGATCGAGCGGTGGCATTCGTCGATTATGATGGCGTCGAACCAGTCGTGCGGCAGCTTGGCAAGACGTCCGTCCACAGTGACTGGCGCGGCTACCTCTTCGCGGTCTTCGTCGTCCTCGTCTTCGTCGCTCTTCGCGGCGGTACCGGTCAGCGCAGCATAGACGCGCTGGATGGTCGCAATCGTCACGCTCGCCTTGGGGTTCGCCTGATTTCCCTTGAGGCGCTCGGTGATGAAGATGTCCGTAAATGGAGCGCCGTTCTGAGTAAGGCGGAATGTGGCAAACTCGTTAAGGGCCTGTTCGCCAAGGTTGTTTCGGTCAACGAGAAAAAGGATGCGCTTGGCGGGAGTGTAGGACAGAAGCCGGTACGCGGCCATGCAAGCTGTATAGGTCTTGCCCGCGCCCGTGGCAAGGACGACAAGTGCCTTGTCAGCACCACGCCGAAAGCTCGACTCAAGATTCGTCACCGCCTCGACCTGGCAGGCGTGGAGGAATCGGCGTTCGGAATCCTTCAATTCGGGAAGTCCGCCCCAGTAAGACTTGATGCCGGATAACTCAAGGCACTTCTTGGGCGTGGGCATTGACGAAACGGAATTGTACTCGCCTGTGCCGGGATTGCGAAGAAGAATCTTCTCGCCGTTTGCAAGAAGGACAACACACGGTTCGTCGTTCCAGCGGGGATACTCTTCGGGTATGATATGCGCGTAGTTTGCGGCTTGGCCTCCCGCTGCGGACTCGAGGTCGACGTCGCTGCGCTTCGCTTCAAGGACTCCGATCACCTTGCCGTCGACAAAAAGAAGATAGTCGGCCTCGTGGTTGCCATCAAGCAGCCCCTCGGTCAGGGCTGTCGCGTTGTGGTCATAAGTGAAGTGGCGGCGGTCGGCGATGTGCCATCCCGCATCGACGAGCTGCTCGTCGATCTTCACTCTGGCGCGTTCTTCCGGTTTTGGTTCGTCAGCCATGTGTGGATGCCTTTCTGCAAGACGGTCGGCGGGGCTTCCCCAGCTGCCTCTTGGCGGTAATTTCATAATCTGCAATCATCTTCATAAGGCCTCCTGTTTCTTGTCCACAGCATGCTTGCACATACTTTTAATCGCAAGAAATGGCCATAGAACAGTGACTTGAACTGGCCCTGTAACAATGTCCAAAGCATGCCCCACCCATTTAGGGCTTTCACGACCACCTTGCAACGTGCCAATATCACCGACCAACATGAAAAATCCCCGTCCAGTAACCTCGACAGCGATGCTGCAAACGATGCAATAAAGCAAGACCATAGCGCACCCTATTCGCATTTTTGACATCATCGTACTGTGCCT
>JAEDMC010000172.1 GCA_016303225.1 Kiritimatiellia bacterium | reverse complement strand
GAGAAATGAGAAAGATACTCGCAGCGCTTGCGTTTGCCTGTGGTGTTGCCACTGGCATTGAAGCTGCGCCAACTGATGCCGTCACTCAGGCTGATCTTAAGGCCTTGCTTGAGCGCCTCGCGAAGCTCGAGGCCGAGAACAAGGCCCAGGCCGCGCGTATCGCCGAACTGGAGAACCACGACAAGCAGATGCGGAAGAGGGTCGACACCCAGTACCTGAAGCTCGCCGAGCAGGACAAGAAGTGGGAGCTTCAGAACGACAGGTTGAGCCAGATGGCGCAGGCGAGCTTCGCGGCGGGCGAGGGGACGACCACGAATGAGACCGGCCGAATTTTCACGACGGCGCAGGGCTTCAAGTACTATCTCGCCGACATCAACGCGCACATCTTCGAGCCGCTCTCCGAGTCGGGCCTCAAGATCACGCCGTACGGCTACCTCGTGTTCGAGGGCGTGTACAACACGCACGGGGCGGTGTGCGACACCTACACGGACTGGCTCTACAATCCGCACTCCCGCGCCTATGGCGAGCACACCTCGAGTCTGTCGATGCAAGATTCGATTCTTGGTCTCCAGTTCGAGACGCCCGAGGCGCACAAGGGGTGGAAGTTCATCGGCCGCGCCGAGTTCGACCTGGCCGGCGACCATGGTAACGACTACGCCTTCCACTGGCGTCACCTCTACTTCGACGCCCAGCATGAGGCCGACGACTGGAACATCTTCGGCAGCGAGAGAGGTAGTTGGTCGATCCTGTTCGGTCAGACTTGGCACCTCTGGAAGATGGTCTCCCCGACCGAAATCGACGGCGCGTGGATGGAGAACACCGGTCACCCCTACCGCCGCAGCCCGCAGATCCGCGTGACCAGGAACTGGGAGTGGGAAGACAGCTCGCTCAACGTCCGCGTCGGCATTGTCAAGAACGGTCCTGGTATGGGCGGCGACCGTGACGAGGACCTCATTCAGGACAATTCCGCGTCGGCCTGGCCGATCTTCGAGGCTGCGGCCGTCTACGACCACGACGCCTTCTGGCAGGATCCGGAGGACGACGACCAAAAGCGCCGCTGGCTCATCGGCCTCGGCGGCATGTACGGCCAGACGCGCATCCGCGACCTGAACGACGAGGCCGACAAGAGCGACTACGACACGATGATGGTGATGCTCGGCGGCGTCCTGCCGTTTTGGAACTTCACCTTGACCGGCCAGATCTTCGCGGGCGAGAACCTCGGCGGCGTCCAGGCTGGCGTCGGCCAGACGGTCGCGTTCAACCAGTACGGCTACGGCAAGGAGGTCTCGACGGTCGGCGGCTTCATCGACCTGTCCTATCAGATCAACAGCGACTGGTCCGTCGGCATTGGCTACGGCTTCGACGATCCGACAATCTACAACGACTACATCGAGTCCGACGCTGGGCTGAGCCAGTCGATCACCCACAACGACCGCGCCTACATCGACGCGTTCTACAAGGTGACGCAGAACTTCAAGATCGGCGTCGAGTACGCGCGCCTCAACACGCGCTACGCGAGCGGCGAGGGCGCGCGCGGCGGCAACGCCTACTCCGACCGCTTCCAGTTCTCGGCCTACTATGACTTCTAATACCGAGGAGCAGATCTGATGTCTAATACGCGCAAACGCGCTTCGTGGTCCGGCCAGCTCGCTTTCGTGCTGGCCGCGGCTGCTTCTGCGATTGGCCTCGGCAACCTCTGGCGTTTCCCCTATCTTGCGGCGCAGTACGGCGGCGGCACGTTCATCGTCATCTACCTCTGCCTCGTGGTGACGCTTGGCTTCACCCTGATGCTCTCGGAGATCGCCATCGGACGGAAGACCCAGCAGTCTCAGCTCACCGCCTATTCGCAACTGCATCGCGGCTGGGGATTCATCGGGTTTCTCGGGACGGTTGTGCCGCTTTTGATCGTGCCGTACTACTGCGTGATCGGCGGGTGGGTGCTCAAGTATTTCGTCACCTACTGCCAGATGGCGTTCTGCGGGGCGACGCCGATGGGCGAGGCCGCGGCGGAGTCGGGCGCGTTCTTCAATGCGTTCATTTCCGCGAACTTCGCACCGTTCGGCTACGGGTCGCTGTTCGTCCTGGCGAGCTCGGCGGTCATCGTGATGGGCGTCAAGAACGGCATCGAGAAATCGAATCTCGTGCTGATGCCCTCCCTGCTCGTCCTGGCGGTCGCGATCTCGATCTATGTCATCTGCCTGCCGGGAACGGGTGACGGACTCAAGTACTATCTCGTCCCGTCGATGGACGCGCTGAGCGTGAAGGGTGCGGACGGACAGATGACGTTCTCCCTTGCCCAGCTCGGGAAGACGATTCTCGGTGCGATGGGGCAGATGTTCTACTCGCTCTCGCTCGCGATGGGCATCATGATCACCTACGGCAGCTATATGCGGAAGACCGATTCCATCGAGAAGTGCGTCCGCCGCATCGAGATCTTTGACACGCTGATCGCCATCATTGCCGGTCTTATGATCATACCTGTCGTCTACATGTTTGCGGTGAAGACGGGAACAGACGTCAAGGAGGCGATGAACGCTGGCCCGGGACTCATGTTCATCACGCTCCCCAAGGTGTTCGCGACGCTCGGTGCGGGCGGGCCCTGGGTGGGCCTCGCGTTCTTCGCGCTCGTCATCTTCGCGGCGCTCACTTCGGCGATTTCGCTCTATGAGGCGTGCGTCGCCTCGTTCTGCGACCTGCTGCACATCCAGCGCAAGGCCGCGACGTTCTTCACGGGGGCGATCATCCTGTTCCTCTCGACGTTCTCGGCGCTGGGGTACGGACCATGGGGGGACGTCCGCCTCTTCCGGACGGAGACCTTCGCCGGCTTCCAGTTCCTGGACTTCTTCGATTTCATCACGAACTCCGTGCTGATGCCGATCATCGCGGCTGCGACCTGCATTTTCATCGGCTGGGTGCTGAAGCCCTCGGCGATTGATGATGAGGTCATGGCGGACGGAAATCGCTTCAAGGCGAAAACCCTCTACCGCTTCATGGTGAAGTACTTCGCGCCCGTCCTGGTGATCCTGATTCTCGTGCAGCAGGTCTGCTCGGTTCTCGGCTACACGGGCTGGTCCATTTAACCCTAACCCGAACCCTAACCCCCAATCCCTAACCCCTAACCCCTAACCCCTATGTTCGACTGGTACGTTCTCTGTTCATTCGTCGGCTATCTTGCGCTCATGCTCTGGATCGGCTTTTTCTTCTCCAAGCGCCAGGAGTCGCTCGGCGACTACTATCTCGGCGGCCGCAAGATGAACAAGTGGGTGGTCGCGCTCTCGGCGCAGGCCTCCGACATGTCTGGCTGGCTGCTGATGGGCCTTCCGGGCGCCATCTACGTCGGCGGCTTCTCCGAGGCGTGGATCGGCATCGGGCTCCTCGTGGGCACTTACCTCAACTGGAAGATCGTGGCGCACCGACTCAGGGTCTATTCGCACGCCTGCGGGGATTCGATCACGATTCCGGACTTCATCTGCAACCGCTTCCGCGATCCGTCCGGCGTCTCGCGCATCATCGCGGCGATCATCATTCTCGTGTTCTTCACGTTCTACACGGCGTCCGGGTTCGTGAGCTGCGCGAAGCTCTTCACGACGACCTTCGGCATTCCGGACACGGTTTCGTTCCTCGGGCTCACGATGACTGGTTACTCGCTCTGTCTCTGGATCGGCGCGCTCGTCGTCGTCAGCTATACGCTGCTCGGCGGGTACATGGCGGTGTGCTGGACGGACTTCATCCAGGGTTCGCTGATGTTTGTCGCAATCGTCCTGGTGCCGGCGATTGTCGTCTGCAACGCGGGCGGTTTCGCCTCTACGGTGGACTCGCTCAATCAGATCAATCCGTATTTGCAGTCGCTCTTCACGAACGCCTCGACCGCGAAGGCGGCGGGTTTCATCGGCCTTGCCTCGTGCATGGCGTGGGGGCTCGGCTACTTCGGCATGCCCCACGTCCTGGTCCGGTTCATGTCGATCAACAATCCGGCGGAGGTGAAGGGCTCCCGTCGCATCGCGATGAGTTGGGTGACAATCTCGCTCGGCGCGGCGACGGTGATCGGTCTCGTCTTCCACCTCTATCTCAAGCAGAGGGGCCTGACGCTTGCGGACGTCGGCAACGACCCCGAGAAGATGTTCATGGTGATGATCAACGGCATCTTCAACGGCGGGTTCTTCGCGCGCGTCTTTGCAGGCATCCTCCTGTCGGCGATCATGGCGGCGATCATGTCCACGGCCGACAGCCAGCTCCTGGTCTCCGCCTCGAGCTTCTCGAACGATCTCTACAAGATCGTCATCCGCAAGCGGGCGTCGAACCGGGAGCTGCTCTGCGTGTCGCGTCTCGCGGTCGGCGCGGTCTCGCTCGTGGCGCTGGGGATGGCGATGAACACGGAGAGCGACTTCTTCAAGGTCGTGATGGACATGGTCTCGTTCGCGTGGGGCGGCTTCGGCGCGGCATTCGGTCCGCTCATCCTCCTCGCGCTCTTCTGGAAGCGCACGAACCTCGCGGGCGCGGTCGCCGGCATGGTGGTCGGCGCGGCGACCTGCTTTGTCTGGAAGTTCGTGCTCGCCGGCTATGCGGGGACGCATGAGATTTTCGGGCTCTACGAGCTTGCGCCGGGCTTCCTCTTCTCGTTCGTGACGACGGTCGTCGTTTCGCTCCTGACGAAAAAGCCGTCCGCCGATATGCTCGCGGAGTTCGACAAGGTTGCGCAGGAAGTCTGAAGTTCATGGTCGGAAGCGTGAAGATGAGGTCTATCGGGCCTAGAAGCGCAATTGGTTTTCGGCATAATACTTAAAAATCCGATAAGAGGCTAGAAAGGTGCAGAAATGACGAATGTGGTGATCAATACGGCGCTCAAGACCATTGCCAACGATACTGAAGCCGCGCTTTCGGGTCCGGTTGCCAAGACGGTCGAGGCGTCGTCCGGCTGGTTGGATGCGTTTACCGGCTGGGTGGACAAGATTGATGGTTACGTGTGGGGAGTGCCGCTCATCGCGGCGATTCTCGTGACAGGCCTGCTGCTCACCTGCGTTCTGCGCCTGAACCATCTCTTCAACCTGAAGAACGCCTTCCGGTATATGTTCCACACCGAGGAGGGGACGGCAGGTGACGTCTCGTCCTTTGGCGCGCTGTGTACTGCGCTTTCGGCGACGATTGGCACGGGCAACATCGTCGGTGTCGCGACGGCGATCGGGACGGGCGGCCCCGGTGCGCTCTTCTGGATGGAGCTTGCGGCGTTCTTCGGCATGGCGACGAAGTATGCCGAAGGCCTCCTCGCGGTCAAGTACCGCGAGTTCACGCCGGACGGGCGTGTTCTGGGCGGTCCGTTCTACTACATCGAGAAGGGCCTCGGCAAGAATTGGAAGTGGCTGGCGATCCTGTTCGCGTTCTTCGGCGTCGCGGCCGGCATCATGGGCATCGGCACGGTGACGCAGATTCACGGCATCACTTCGGCGACGCTCCGCTTCTTCGATCCGAACTTTGCGCCGAACGATCCGACGACGGGCGTGGCGGTGCTTTCCTGGCTTGGCATTGACACGACATATTCTTGGGCAGTCGTCATTTCAGGCCTTATCGTCACTGTTGCGACGGCGCTTGTCGTCATTGGCGGCCTCAAGCGCATTGCAATGGTCTCGACGGTCATCGTACCGTTCATGGCGGTCATGTATGTCGTGATCATCGCGTTCCTTCTCCTCGGGAACCTCTCGAAGATCACGTCGGCGCTGGAACTCATCGTCCGCGCGGCATTCAATCCGTCGGCCCTCACTGGCGGCATGGTCGGCACGATCTTCATCGCGATGCAGAAGGGCATCGCCCGCGGCATCTTCTCGAACGAGGC
>JAEDMC010000171.1 GCA_016303225.1 Kiritimatiellia bacterium | reverse complement strand
TGTGGACGATGTTGGTGAACTGCAGATCCTCCGCCAGCGCGGCGATCTTCGCCCTGGCCTCCTCGGCCGACAGATGGTTCGCGTCCCCGGCTTTCGTGTTCGCGAACCGGTCGTAGATCTGCCGCGCCTGCTCGATCTGCTCGGCCGAGCCGATCCACATCGACATCGTCTCCTCCTCGATGCCCATGGATCCGCGCGCACGGTGCGAGAAGCCCCAGTAGAGCGTCGTGTTCGGCAGGGTGGCGATGCGCTGGTACAGCAGGCCAGCCGTATTGGCGTTCAGCTCCGCAAACTGCTGACCTTCGCGGACGCCGGACAGGCCGTACTGCGCCGCCGCATCTCCCGTCAGCCGGCCGATTTCGACCATGTTGTCGCTCGCCGTCGTGCTCCAGCCGATGGCGTTGGGGTCTTTGATGGCGCTTTCGCCGATGACCGCCCCGGCGAAGTGCTTGTAGTAGGTCGAGATCACCGGCGACTCGAAGCCTCCGTTCTGCAGCACGACCGGATAGGAGACCTTGCCCTCCTCCGGAGTCGTCTTCCAGACGGCGTAGAGCTTCACCTGCGCCAGATGCTTGATGGTCAGATGGTCGACGCTCGCGCCCGGCTGGTAGTCCGGCACGGTATGGCCCTGCACCCGCGACCAGCCGAGGAACGTCCACCCGGCGGCGTGCAGGCTGCCGGTCGTGGCCAGCACGACCTTGCCCCCGCCTTTGGCCGCGTCCACCGCCTGCGTCCAGGAACGGGCGTCGCCGGCGACGCCCTCCAGCGATGCGCCGGCGGCGAGCGCCGGCTCGCCGTCGCCGTGCGCATGGTAGCGAATCGTGTAGGTGATCGGCTTGGCGGCGACGGACAGGTCGATTCCGGTCGCGGCGTGCGCGGCCAGCACCGCCGCGGGGATCTCGAGGCGCCCGAAAACCGCGTCGAACCTCACCCCTTCGGGCAGCACCGTCTCCGCCTCGCCCGGCAGTTTCTCCCAGTAGAGCGTATAGCCGGCGTCGGCGAGGACGGTCGCGGCGAAGGCCTCGTTCGTCGGCACGACGGCCGTATACAGACCCGGCGTTTGCGCGTCAGCCTTCAGACGCAGGCCGTCGCCCCGGGCGTGGGCGGTCGTCACCCGCACCGTGCAGACGTCGGCGGCGAACGCGGCCGGCACGAACGCCAGGACCGCCAGAAGACAAAGGACGAGTCTACGCATTGCACCTCCTCCGTAAGGCCAGGAGCGCCGTGCCGACCAGCACCAGCAGCGCCCCGTTCGGCTCGGGCACGGCCCAGACGGCCGTCGCCAGATTCCAGGCCTGGTCGTAGGTGCCGACTGCGCTCTTCTGCACGGCCTCCATCTCATCCAGGCTTTTATAGGTCAGCTGTTCGGACGAGAACTGCGCGGTGAAGGAGTTGTCCTCTCCGAGCACCCCGAGCTGGACGCCGTAGACCAAGGCGGGATCGGCCGAAATCTCGGCCGAGATGCTCCAGCCGTCGAACATCCACCCGGCGCCGTCCACGCTCTCGATGCCGACGACCGGTTTGTAGTCAATCCGATCGCCGGAGGACGTGTTGAGCGAGTACAGCAACGCGACCACGTTGTCGGCATTGTCGCCGGCGCTTTTCAGCGTCTGCACATACGCCTCCGCGAAGCTCTCGCTGGCCTCGCCGTCGATCATCCAGTAGAGCAGATCGGCGCGGAGTGTGCACGCCGTCATCGCAGTCGCCAAGGCCACTATCCAACCCGCCGCCCTCATAGCGCCTCCCAGGTGACGGACATCGCGCCGCCTCCGGCCTTGCGGGCATACCACGCCGCCGTGCCGGCGGTGAGCGCCGGGTTGTTGTCGGTCTTCAGCCGCTTGACGCCATTGACGATCGTGTAGTACCGGCGCGTCCACTTCGTGCCGTCGAAGCGGATCGTCGTCAACGAGCCGTCCGCCTGCGGCACCCGGATCTCGTCGCCTGCCGCCGCCCCCGCAGTCGCCCAGTCGACCGCTCCGCCGTTGAGCTGGAAGTCGCCCGTCGCCGTCGCCGGCACGCCGAACAGCGTCTGCCCGAACGCCTTGCCGGCCGGCGCCGCCGCCAGCTCGACCGTCACCTCGGACTTCAGCACCTGGCCGACGACCAGCACCGTCTGGTTCGCCCGCTTCGCCGCCCCCGGACGGTGCAGCCAGACCCCGTAGCCGACGGCGAGAGGCGTATCGCCCGCCGCCGCGCCCGCCACTTCCTCCGCCTGGCCGTCGCTCACATGCACCACGTTGCGGCCCCGCCACTCGTCGCCGTCTTCGTTGCGCACCAGGTCGAACACCCGGTATTGCGCATTGACGCGGTCGTAGACGTAAAGCGAATCGCCCGGCGCCAGCCCGGCAGTCAGCACCAGGGCGTCAGCCGACGGCGCCGCGTCGCCCCACCCGACCGCGCCGCAGGCGACCGCGATCGGCAGATACTCGGCGTCGCTGGTTATCCGCACCAGCCCCAGCAAGTTGGAGCCGTTCAGCGTATCCACCTCAACCGCCGCCGCCACCGCGGCGAACAGCGCGCCCAGCGTCGCCATCAACAGCTTCATTGCTCACCCCCGTCGCGCACGACCCGGAAGAAGCCGCTGCCCGCGCCCGCCTCCACGCGCAGCTCGATCGGCCGCGATTCATCGCCGGCCACCGCCGACCGCGCCGCCCCGGCGGCGTCCAACCGGTCCGGCGCCGCCCCCGCCGCCACGTTGTAGTCCAGCACCGGCGTCGTGCCGGTCACAGTCAGCACCACCTCCGCCCCCTCGCGGCGAATCGCCGCGATGCGCGGCTGCGGCGTCCCCGCCGGCACGGCGGAACGAACCATCGCCGCCGAACTCGCGCCGGTCATCGCGTAGAAGCCGGACGACGGCGCCACCTGCGGTGCGGCGACCGCCGCCCAGCCGTCCACTCGGAACGCCGCCCCGGAGCGCACCGTCGAGCGCGTATCGAGCAATGCCAACAGCAGCCGCTCGCCGGACGCCACCGCCGTCTCGTCGATGGCCACGCTGGTCTTGGGGCAACGCCCATCCTTGGCCAACGGCCGCCGGAACAAGACGCGCGCGTTCTCGCCGTCCACCAACGAGCCGTCGGCGGCAAAACCGGCGAATTGCACCCTCGGAGCGATCGCCACCAAGGCGTAATACTCACCGTCGACCGCCCGGGTGCCGTCGGCATAGCAATCCACCCCGCTGCTCTCCACATCAAGCAGCAAGGCGTTTTCGCCGACCGTGACCGCGCGACCGACAACACCGGACGCAGCAATCAGCCCCGACACCAGCAAAATTGCGCAGCTCCTTTGCATAATCGACTATCTAATCTCGGACAAAATATGCGTGGATATTTTAGCATTTTCCGCGCCTATATGCAATTAGGGGGGGGGGTAATTTAAAGTAAATTGGTTTTTTATGAAATAATGACAAATTATGCGATTGAAACACTCCTGCATTGCCGATCGGACGCCGCCCCTCGGATAAAGTCTCGTCTTTTCATTACAACCCCTTCAGCAATTTTCGATACTCACCCAGCCCCAGTACGGCGATAAGATCGTTATGGTGCGCGCCTTCGACGGCGACAAACTGCTTGGGCTCGGGCGCAAGGCCAAAAAGCTCCTTACCCTGCGAGAACGGAATGATCGAGTCGTCCGTGCCGTGGATAATCGTGAGCGGACACTTGATCTTGCCGATGCGCTTCAAATTCGGGAACGGATCAATCGGCAGGACGCGCACCTTCGTCACGATGCGTGGCGCGGATAGATACGGCGCCTGCAAGACGAGTCCGCCCACCGGCTTCGTCGCCGCCAATTCCGTCGCCGGACCTGTTCCGATGGAGAACCCGACCACGACGATGTCCTCAGGCTTGAACCCACGCGTCTCAACGAGCCAGTCGTAAAGCCGATGCACGACGCGATAGCAGCCCTCCTCGTCGGGGCTGCCGTCCGATAGCCCGTATCCCGGATAATCCACCACCGCAATCGTAAACTTATCGCCGACCGCCAGCTTGAGATACTCCATCGAACCCGTCGCGTCCTCCGCATTGCCATGGCAGTAGAGGAGCGCCTTGCGTCCCTTCTGCTGTCCGCACACGATCGCCGCGATCTTCACTCCGTTCGTCCCGATATCAACATAGCCAGGATGCCCCGCGTCATACTGCCGCACCGGATGAAACATCAGCGAATTGATGCAACAGCATCCAATCAGCTCAATGCCGACAAGCACCAGCACCATGATCCGCAAAACTGATTTGAACAATGACATCATTCTTCACCGCCTCCCGAATGCCAATTCTTTCTCGCTACCGTACATCAACGATTCGACTGGAACAAGGGCGTCGAAGTAGCCCTCGGCCTCAACGGATTTCGCCAGCGTCCCCTCGTACACCAAGGCCGTGCGCACGGATACGCCTGCCGGCAGCGACAAGGACCGCACCTTCGACTCGACCTCGTCGATGACCTCCCTTCCGATTGTCGCCCGACGCTTGATCTCGACGACACAGACCTTGCGGTCAGCCTGCAGCAGCAAGTCAATCTGACAGCCCTTGCGTCGCCTGGTGGCCGACTGCCGATAGGGGGCGGCGGACTTGAGCAGCACATTGCCCATGCCCAACGCCGGTAACAGCCGCGGCAAGTTGGCAATGACCAGATTCTCGAACTGCAAACCCAGCATCGTCTCCCAGCCCTTGAGCGTCTCTAGCGCATTGAACCGAAACGAACCGCTGTCAATCGTCCGTGCGTTCGGCTGGATGTACTTGAGGAAGAACCTCGTATAGTTGTCACACACGCGGTAACGCATCTGCTTGGGCGTCCGATCCGTACCTGGAACGAGCCCCGCGTCTTCAGACACGAATCCCGCAACCTCAAGGTCCTCCAAATGAGTGGAGATCGTTCCGCTGCGCTCGACGCCCAGCGCCTCGGCGATCTCGGCAACCGTCAGCGGACACTCCGACAGATGCTCGAGGATTGTCCGCTTGGTCACGGCGTTCTCACCGAAAACCACGTTGAATATCTTCGTGAAGTCATCGCGCAAAAGCGCCTGAGGCAAAAAGCACATCCGCCGGACATTCTCGTCCGCCGAAAGCGACGGGTCTATCTCCTCCAAATAGCGCGGCACGCCGCCGGTGACGGACAGGACGTCCACAATGTCCCGCGTCGCCGTGCGCGCGGCCTTGCGTCCCCAGAACTTCACGCAGGCGTCAAGCGGAAGTTCGCGCACGACGAAGTTGCAGGATGCCCGCCCGACAAAGCCCGTGTTGTTCAGGATATTCTTCGCAATCCACGTCGAAACGCTTCCGCACAGGAACACGATCGTCCGGTCGTGCTTCTTGAAGAGATTGTCCCACGCGATCTTGAGCTCACCCGGAAAGCCAACATCATACTTGCCCATCCATGAGATCTCGTCGAGCAAGACAACCGTCTTCGCAGCATCCAGCTCGGCATCCAGTGCGGCAAACGCCTCCGACCAGTTCGCAAGCGAGCGGACGCGCGTCTTCGTCTGCCTGCGCAGCTGTTCGAGAAACGTCGCCAGCTGCACCTTGTTCGACATACCCGGCTCAGGCGCCTTCCCCTCCAGCTTGAGGAAGCGCGCACCGCTGCGACGGGCGAACTCCTCGATCAGCGTCGACTTGCCGATACGCCGACGACCGCGGCACGTGACCAGCGAAGCCACGCGCTTGCGCCAGAGCCGCGACAACTCTTCCAGATCTGCCTCTCGCCCTACGAACATCTTCTTTCCTCCTGCCCGAAATTATATCAAACCCCACCCCTCAACCGCAAGAGCGTACCATCACGAAAACGACATTCAGTCAATTTGGTGATGCAATCGTCATCGCCCTTCGCCGCCTCCCGA
>JAEDMC010000170.1 GCA_016303225.1 Kiritimatiellia bacterium | reverse complement strand
AGCCGAAGGCCGAGCGGGCGTTCCCCAAGGGGCGTCCCGCTCTACTCTACTTCATTCCTATTTGATATACTATGCCGCATGTGGGAACGGCGACATTTCCGCACCGACTGTTCCTCCCCCGCCAAGATGTTCTTCGAGGAGATTGAGGTCGACGGCCACCGCATGCGGCGGTTCGAACAGGTCGGCTGAAGGAACCGACCGACGGGCACAAGATCTGGCGATTTGACAAATTCTTTACAAACATTTGACACGACAATGACAATTACGGACAAAGGAAATGGTTTAATATGTGCGTCGTCAGGCAATACCGCCGGACGGAACACGGAAAGGACCATGTCAGAATGAAAAGCCTGATCGTTGCAGCAGTTGCGATTCATGCGTTGGCCGCGGGTGCGGGCGACGCGGCGCCGATTGTCAAAGTTGGACTCTACAAGAACGGACTTGCCGTCGTGACGCGCAAGGTCGCACCGGATTCGACCGGCACGGCGGTGGTTGACGGCTCGGCGCGTCCCGCCTACGGCACGTTCTGGCATTCCGCCGAGAAGCCGGTGACGGTGACGCGCACGACCGCACTGGACGGCGTCACGGTCTCGTTTCGTGCGGCGCCCGATTTCGCACCCGTTCTCGCCGACGCCGAGAAGGATGGAAATGTTGAGGCGACGGCTTATACCGTCGGCGAGAAGGATCGCATCTTCACGGCGTCCGGCAAGCTGATCGTCGACAGCAACCCGACGACAAGCGCCGCGTATCCAAATGCGTCCTGGTCCGGCAATCCCGCCACCGGCGACATGCTGACTCTACAGCTCAAGAACGGCTCGAAGGTGAATATTCCAAAGGGATTGAAGGTTTCCGTGAAAGGCGCGGCCGGCTGCGAGTCCTGGCTGTTCGCGGGAACGGACCAGCCGTTTGCTATCGAGTACCTTTCGGCCGGTGCGTGTTGGACACCGTCTTACCGGCTTGCCTTCGGTGAGGATGGGAAGGGCATGCTCTTTATGTCCGCCGACGTGCGCAATGAGCTTGCGGATTGGAAGGATGTGGAGCTTTCGCTCATCTCGGGCTTTCCCAATCTTAAGTTCGCGAACGTGCCGTCACTCCTCGGCGGCGGCGTGGATTTCTCCGTCTATAAGAACGCCGTTGAGGCGGCGGAGGGCGGTGATCAGCAACCGTGGTACTATGGGCGCAAGGCGAGACTCGGCGGCGTGATGTCCCAGAGCGTGATGAGCAATTGCGCGTTTGGTGGCGCTGCCGCGCCGAATGCGGCTGCCTATGGCGCGGTGGAGATGGGCGCAGGATCGGATATCCATTACCGTGAAGTCGGCAAGGTGACGCTCGGGAAGGGCGAGACGCTGACATTGCCGCTCGGGGCGAAGGAGACGAAGGTCGAGCGCCTCGTGGACTGGGATCTTAATGACCGCCGTGATTTCTGGGGACGGCTCGTGCAAGAGGAATTCAAGCCCGAGCTTTGGGATGCCGTCAAGGTGAGAAATCCATTCGCCTTTCCGCTGACAACTGCGCCGATGGAGGTCGTCGAGCAGGGACGCATCCTTGGGCAGAGTCCTTGCGCGTGGACGAATCCTGGCGATGAGGCGATTGTGAAGGTGACGAAGGCGCTGTCGGTGAAGGGCTCATACGAAGAGCGTGGAGCCGGTAAGACTCTCACCAATGAGATGTTGTCTTCGCTTGGTGTGGGGGAACGATTCCGTTTCAACGGTTATGATTACCGCAAGGAGGTTGTGACGGCCTCGATGAAGCTCACGAATTTCCGCAAGGAAACGGCGAAGCTGCGCGTGAAGAAGACTTTTTCGGGCGAGCTGGTGAAAAGCGATGTTGAGCCGACAAAGCGGCACGATCTGCCGCCGGCCGATGGGCGCGTCAATGCCGTCCACGAGTTGACGTGGGAATTCGAGCTCAAGGCGGGCGAAACGAGGGACGTGTCGTTTACCTACTGGCTCTGGGTCCAGATGTAAGCCGAGAAGGAGGATAATATGAATCGTATGTTCTTCCTGGTGTTGTCAGCGGTTGGCGTGGTTGTCGCGGAGGCGGGCGTGAACTGTCGCGTGGAACCAGATTACGGCGTGCGCGAAGCCGACAAGCCCGGCACCGCGTATGTGAAGGTGACGCTTGCCGCGGACATGGTCGCGGCGAAGAGCCGTCCGTCGGTGAACCTCGCAATCGTTCTTGACCGCTCTGGCTCGATGCATGGCGCGGCAATTGAACGGGCGCGCGAAGCGGCGTGCGAAGCCGTGAAGCGGCTGGATGAACGAGACATCATTTCCGTGGTTGCCTATGACGATGTTACCGAAACGGTCGTTCCGGCGCAACGCGTGGTGGACCGCGAGGGCATCATTGCGAAGATCCGCCGCATTGAGGCCCGTGGCATGACGGCGCTCTTCGCCGGCGTCGCGGCGGGGGCATCGGAGCTGGCGAAGTTTCGCAGCAAGTGCGAGATCAGCCGCGTACTGCTCCTTTCCGACGGACAGGCCAATGTGGGCCCTTCGACTGCCGAGGAACTTGGACGCTACGGGGCGATGCTGATGAAGGATGGCATCGCCGTCTCGACGGTCGGTCTCGGCAATGGCTATAACGAGGACCTGATGACGCGACTGTCGCAGAAGTCGGATGGCAACAGTTATTATGTAGCCGACAGCAAAGGCCTGACGAAGGTCTTTGCGTCCGAACTCGGTGACGTCCTCTCGGTCGCGGCGACCAAGGTGCAGCTGAAGGTCCGCTTCGGCGAGGGCTTCGTGCCGGTGCAACTGGTCGGACGCGACGGACGCATCGCCGACGGCGTTGTTACGATCGACCTCAACCAGCTCTACGGCGGACAGGAGAAGTACGTGATCGTCAAGTGCGACGCCGCGCCGGGGAAGGCGGGTGACGCACGCGAAATCGCCAAAGCGGAGGTGTCCTACGACGATGCCACCTCGGGCGGACAGCGCGTTGCTACGGGGGTTGCCGCCGTGACCTATTCAACTGATGCCGCGGCCGTTGCGGCGAGCGTCAACCGGAATGTCGTGAAGGAACGCGTCCTCAATGAGAACGCCCTGCGGCTTGAAGGCGCGATTCGCGCGGCGGACAAGGGCGATTTTGAAAACGCTCAGCGGCTCATCCGCGAGAGTCAGGCCGCTGTCGAAGACGTGGGGAAAAGTGTCGACGGGATGGAAGAGCTGATGCAGGAAGAGATGGATACGCAGGCAAGGAATGCGGCGGAATTCAAGTCAAGAAACTGGTCGGGGTCTGTTCGCAAGAGGGCGAAAACAAAGTCGTTCCAGTTGTTCAATCAACAGATAAGCAAGTGAAAAGACCCAATACAATAACAGCGGTTCTGCTTATCGCCGCGCCCGCCCTGGTTCTGGGGTGGGGCGCGGCGCGTCAGCTCAGGGATGATATCGTTCGCGGCGATCGGTTTATGGACGAGGTGCTGGTTGATTGCCAAATCGTTGCACCATTGCAGTCGGTGGTTGAGCAGGCGAAGTTGGCGGCTCAACGGGCGGTAGAGTCCCTGCCGCTGTCGGCGACGGCCGACGAGTTCGCCGCCGTAGCGCAGACAAATGCGGTTGTTCGCAATGTCTTTAGCTGGAAGTCGGGTGAAATTGTGTATCCTCTGGAGAAGGGGGCTACGCAAGAGGAGCGGCGTTTCCGCGACCGTTACGTGACGCTGTTTGACGATGGCTTCAGGGATCCCGTGGATGAGATGGGACAACGCATTCCGTCGGCATCGTCCTTTACGTGGAGGACGTGGTACGAAGGTGATCGGCTTTCGTTCATCGGCTGGATGCGGCAGGGCGATGGCGAAGTGCGGGGCGTTGAGCTTGAGACGGTGAAGGTCCTGTCCGAGTTCCTGTCGGTCATCAAACGGAATCTGCCGAACGGCCTTGCGGTCGAGTTGCGGGACGGGTTTGACAAATGCGTTGTCCGTACACGGGCGCATCGTCCCGAAGAGATGTCACCCGAGCTGGCGCTCGACATTGGACTTCCGGGTTACACGCTGGCAGTCTGGCGCGTCGTGCCGAGAAGTCATGCTTTACGTTATCTGACAACATTGCTACCACCATTTCTGGCGCTGGTGCTGGGAGGAGTGCTGCTCGTGCTTGAGATTACGCGGGAGCGCCGCGAGTCGATGTTGAAGACGAGTTTTGTCTCAAATGTTTCGCACGAGCTCAAGACGCCGCTGACGGCGGTTCGTCTGTCGGCGGAGATGTTGCGCGAGGGGCGTGTCAAGGAAGAGGCGCAAGCGCGTTATCTGGAGGTTATTGTCCGTGAGAGCGAACGGCTCACGCGGCTCGTCGACAACGTGTTGGATTTTGGACGGCTTGAGCGCGGGCGCCGCAAGTTCAATCTGGAGGCGCGCGACGTGAACGAACTTTTGTCCGTCGCGGAGGCGCAGCGTCCGCGCGTCGAAGCGGCGGGGTTGACGCTGATGGTGCGTTCGGCGCCGATGCCCGTGATGCGCACGTTTGATCTGGATGCCGTTGGACAAGTACTCGTTAATCTCATCGACAATGCGGTAAAGTATGCCGCGAGTGGCAAGACGGTTGAGGTGTCCGTCAGCGAGCGCGGCGAAATCACGGTCGCGGATCGCGGTCCGGGAATTGCGGCGAAGCACCGTTCGCGGATCTTCGAGCGTTTTTATCGTTGTGACGATTCGATCACCGCGAAGTCGTCCGGCAGCGGACTCGGACTCAGCATCTCGAGCCGGCTGATGGCGGGTATGGGCGGCGAACTTGTGTTCGCGCCGCGTGCTGGCGGAGGCGCGGTCTTCATCATCAAGTTCGGAGAAAAGGCATGAAGCGCATTCTGATTGCGGAAGACGACGTAGATATACGGCAGGCTCTCGTTGACCTCTTGGAAGGTGAGGGCTATGGCGTGACTGCGGTCGGCGACGGGGAGAAGGCGATCGACGCCTGGCGCACGGCGAAGGAGCCGTTTGACCTGTTGCTCTTGGACGTGATGATGCCGGAGAAGTCGGGCTACGACGTCTGCCGGACGGTGCGGGCGGCTGGCAGCTCGGTGGCGGTGCTGATGCTCTCGGCGAAAGGTGCGGAGATTGACAAAGTGGTCGGATTGGAACTTGGCGCCGACGATTATGTGACGAAGCCGTTTGGCGTCCGTGAACTCCTCGCGCGCATCGCGGCGGCGCTTCGGCGTTCGGCGCCGCAGAAGACGTCTGATCTGGCGGCGGATGACTTTGACTTTGCATGCGCGGCGGTGTCTGTCAAGCGTTACTGCCTGCAAGGTGCGAAGGGATCCGAACCGATCACGGACATTGAGATGAAGCTGATGCGCGCGTTCGCGGCGCATCGGGACGAAGTTCTCTCCCGTGACGCGCTATTGAATGCCGTCTGGGGGCAGGACTACTTCGGCACGACGCGCACGCTTGATCAGCACGTGGCCAATCTGCGGCGCAAGCTGGAGAAAGTCGGCGGCAAGTCGCAATCGATCGGCACGGTGCACGGTGTTGGTTATCGGTACAATCCCGGGGACGCGTCAATTGGGATCTCGAGAGGATGAAACATCAAGCCCCTCTTCCGTGAATGTGAGCAGGACACTCGCAATCACCGTGGGGTCAGGTACGCCGAGCAAAACTCGGCTGAACTAAATGGAGGTAGGAAACCATTACTGTAAAGAAGTCGACGTACAGTTAGGATGGCGGGGCGTGCAAAGGGTGACCGATGTGCGCGAGTCTCGCCGGACGAACGGATAAGCGATAACGCAAGTGAATCTCTTTCGTAAAGTCTCGTTACTATTGAAATCTCCGCGTGGCCAGTGTTCAGTCAGCATGAAGCCAACAGGAGACTATCGAATCGACTTGGGTGGTCGAAACGAAATGCGC
>JAEDMC010000169.1 GCA_016303225.1 Kiritimatiellia bacterium | reverse complement strand
GCTCGTCCTTGACGAAATACCCGATCGCCACTCCGACGAGCAGCGCCACCGCAATGAACATCTGATATTTGATCATGGTTCCGTTATTTTACCATACTTGTACCGCCGAGAGCTACGCAACGAAGACTTTCGCGGCTTCCGCCAGCGCACGGCCGCGGTGGGAGATCGCGTTCTTCTCGTCGGCAGTCAGCTCGGCGAAGGATTTGTCGTACCCGTCGGGAATGAAGAGCGGATCGTAGCCGAAGCCCTCCGCACCGCTTGGCTTTTCGGCGATGCGTCCGAAACACTTGCCGACCACCGTGCGCTCCGAACCCTTTGGATCGACGATTGCAATCGCACACGTGAAGTTCGCACGACGGTCGGTGACACCCGAAAGGTTCTTCAGCAGGAGCGCGTTGTTGTTCGGCGTGTTGGACGGTTCGCCCGCATACCGCGCGCTGCGGACGCCCGGCTCGCCGCCGAGGGCGTTCACCTCAAGCCCCGAATCGTCGGCCAGGCACCAGTCTCCCTTGTGCTTCACAGCAATCGCGCGCACCTTGATGAGGGCGTTGCCCGCAAAGTCGGGGGCGTTCTCCTCAACGCCCTCGGGGTCATCGGCGGTGATTTCGAAATCCGGAAGGATCTGTCCGATCTCGCGGATCTTGTGCTGATTGTGGGTCGCAACGTAGAGTTTCATAGCCTTACTTGAGCAAGTTCTTGAGCCAGTCCGCCGCGAGGTCGCTCCAGAAATCCGTCGGATTGCCGACCTTGCGCAGTCCATAGCCGTGTCCGCCAAACGCCATCAGCTCAAGATGGCAGTTCTTCACGCCCGCCGCCTGCAGCGCGCGGAAATACGTCGTCGTGGTCTCGATCTGGCAGAAGTCGTCCTTCGCCTGCGCGAGGAATGCGGGCGGCGTCTCGGCGTCGACCGGATACTCCGCGCGGATCTTCGGCTCCTTGCCGTTGTCCTGCAGCGGGGCGATCCACTCCGCCTTCGCATCGCGCTCCAGGACATCCCAGAGGTAGATCGGCAGCTGGAAGTCGGGACGGCATGACTGGTCGTCCGCATCATCCACGCGCTCATAGGCGCGCTGGCGCCAGTTGGTGGACACCGCCACGGCCAGGTTCGCCCCCGCGGAGAAGCCGATCACGCCGACCTTCTTTGGATCAATGCCGTACTTCGCGGCATCGCGGCGGAGAAGTCCGATCGCGCGCTGCGCGTCGCAGAGCGCGGCCTGGCGCTGGTCCGGCGCGCGGTAGAGAAGCACCGCGGCGGACATGCCGTTCGCGTTGAGCCACGCGGCGACTTCCGTCCCCTCCTTGTTCCAGCCGAGGACCGAGTAGCCACCGCCTGGGAAGATGACGGCGACCGGCGCGTTCTGGACGCCCTTCGCCGGATAGAAGACGAAGAACGGATCGTTGATGTCGCTGACGACGAGGTTCCGCTGCCAGAGTTCGTTCTCCACAAAACGGATCGGCTTGTCGTCTTTCCGAAACGGCACCTTGCCCTCGGGCCACAGCTTCGTCTCGGCGGCGGCCGGATGGTCCCACAGCTCGCGGATCAGCGCCTGACGCTGTTCCTTGGTCCCGTCCATCCCGAGGTAGCAACTCGGATACCAGTACCACTTGGACGACAAGTCGGTGACGGCCTGCCAGTTCTCTCGGAAGTCAGAATACGCGGCGCTCTTGCCGCAGAAGTTGACCATGAAGAGGCGCGCCCGTCTCGTCTTCACGTTCGCCTCACCCCAGGTGTAACACTGTCCGCCATGGGAGAGACTGCCGCTCTCGTCGACGCTCATGCCCAGCGAATAGGAGTTCGCGTCCCCCGACGGCGTCTGCTTCGTCTGCCAGGCCTTCATCAGGTACGGCGGAATGATCACCGTACCGTCCGGAGCCTTGCCGCCATCGGCGATCATACGGAAGAACTTGATCATGTCCCGCGGCGTCGAGAGGAGTCCGCCGCCCGCCTCGGGATATGTCCCGTACGTCAGATACGGCGCGGCGAGCCCGCGGTCGACCACCATCGGTTCCGGCGGCTTCGTGTCCGACAGCCGGTAGACGACCGCCTGCCGCGCATGCTGGTCGGCGGACGGCACAAAGGTCGTGTCCGTCATCCCCAGCGGCTTGAAGATGCGTTCGGCCATCACGACGTCAAAGGGCTTGCCAATCGCCTTCTCGACCATCGCCATCGCAACGCCGATGCCCCAGTTGCTGTACTGGTACTTCGTGCCCGGCTCATAGGCGAGCGGCTGCTCCGCCGCGCGTTCGGCCAGTGCCGCCATGCCCGGGCTGGGGAGCGGCTTGTCCGTGAAGAACGGCAGTCCCGACGTGTGTGCGAGGAGCATCCGCAGGGTCGGACGTTCCTTCGCCGCGAGCTTCTTCCACGACGGGAAGTACTTCTCGACCGGATCATCCAGCATGAGCTTGCCCTCGCCAACGACCGCAAGGGCCGTCGCCGCAGCGACGCCCTTCGTGTTGGACGCCATCCAGAAAACGGTGTCGGGCGTCATCTTGCGCTTCGCCGCGAGATCGGCGTAGCCAACGCATTCGAAGGTCGTCTTGCCCGCTTCGGTGGACGTCACCAGCACGGCACCGGGAACGCCCTCGGGTGCCGCCTGCCACAGTTCTCCGGCTCGCACGTTTCCCGCGGCAAGCATGGCCAGCAGTCCGGCAGCCAGGATGTCTCCGTTCATGCGCTTACGCCTCCGCCGGTTCCGAAGGCCAGTCGATGTGATTGCCGTCGATCTTGTAAAGGCCCTTTTCGGCGAGTGCCGCGACCGTGCCGACCACATCGCCGATGTGGAACTGCGTCGCCAGCGTATTCTTGATCTTAGCGACCGACTTCGGCGCCATCTTCCTGAGCCGTGCAATCTGATCGTCGGATAGTTCAAGCTTGAAGGGAGCGGCTGGCGGCACCGGAGCCTCCGCCTTCGGCGCCTCGGCAACAGGCTCGTCCGCCTTCTTCGCCGCGCGCGGCTTCTTCTCGGCCGCGGGCTTCGCCGTCTTGCGCGTCGCGCGCTTGCGCGGCTTCTTGCCGGACTCTTCGACCGGCGGGACGCCCTCCTCGGCAGAGGCAACCGCACGCGCAGCCGGCGCGGCAGGTGCGGGCGGCGGCGGATTCTTCTTTTCCGGCTCCGGCGAAATGTCCGCCGGCGTCTTCGTCAGACAATCCGAGACCGGCACTGGGACGACCTTCGCTTCGGGCGCGCCCTCCAACATCTTCAGCACCTCGGTCGGCGTCTCGCGCACATCGTAATCGAGTCCGTCGCCAATCGGCACCACAACGGCGCCGTTGCCGTCCCGCCGCGGCTCGACCGTGACGATGAAACTGGCGTTCAGCCAGACGGGACGATTGTCAAATCTTGTCAGCTTGATAAACATGCTCTTGCTCCTTAGCCGGAAATTATACCATAATCAATACTGCCAGACCTTGCCGTCGCCGTCCTTCACGTAGACGCGGCCGTCCTTGCAGAGCACTTCCGCCGCAAACACCGACGCGAGACCGTCTGGCCCACGCGGGGGTTCGGATGAGAAACCGCCCTTCGCATCGCAGAAGACGAGTCCCGCTTCGCCGTAGGCGACGGCATACCGTCCATCCGGCAGCTTCGCCCAGTCGAAGACATACGCGCCGAAGCAGTTGCCGAAGCGGCCGGGACGGAAAACGACGCCGTCCGGCGCCTTCGGATTGGCCTCGTGTCCCGCGAACACTGCGGCATCAGCCTCCTGTGCGGGCGTCTTCGCGATGCCATTGACGCCGCAGTCGTTCGGCGCGTCCGTCGTGCGCATCGCATCATCCAGCTCGAAGACGTCCACGGACGAATGCGCGAGCGCATAGAGACGAGTACCGTCGATCGTGAAGTCGTCATAGCTCGGCGCCGCGGTGCCGTCACCACGGTCATAGAGGTGCTTCACCTGCGGAACCGCGGGCACCATCGTGTCGAGCTCGACGATGCGGCGTCCGGACGTTACGAAGGTCCGTCCGCCGAAAGTCTTCACCTTGAAGCCGTCCCCGTCGAGAATGTCGCGGCGAATGGTCTTCACTTCCAGGTCGGAGGGGTCGGATGCATCCACGACCGCGAAGTCGCCGTTGCGGCACGTGACATACAGCATGTCGCCGACACGGTCGAGGGCGATGCACGCGGGAATCTCGACCATCGACTGGACCTCCGAGGGATTCCGCAAGTCCAGCGACGCGACATACCCTTTCGTCGGGAACTTGTAGATTAAGTCCTGCCCTTTTTCTTCAACCAGCGTATAAGCGAGGAAAAGCCGGTCGCCGCGCAAATGGCAGCCCGTGATGTGGAGCGGAAGCTCCGCCTTCGGCGCAACGTCAAGGATCTTGACGTTCGACGGATCAGTGAAATCGAGAATACGGCATCGGGAGCACTGCGTGAGGGCGATGCGCGTCCCGCCCACAGACGCGTTCGCGACGGCGCGCGTCCGGTTGAGAATCGTCTCCCACTTGCCCTGCCGCGTTAGGCGGACGAGCCCGTCGTCAACGACAAAGAGGTCGTCGCTGACGCGCGTGACGCATCCCGCGGTCTGCATGCCCACGGTCTGAAAGCCGTTACCGCGCGAGAGCGCAAGCGTCTGGTAACGGTTGCCGAAGAGCGTCGGTCCTCCTGCTTTAGTCGGCAGCGGCAACAGTTGCGCGGCACTGCGGCCGGGCGCATAAACGTAGGCCGTTCCGTCCTTCGCCGCCACCGTCGAGAGGTTGTAGGCAAACGGGATCTCGGTCTTGCCGATGACGAGAGCCGAGTCCCTCAGCTCGGCCACGATCTCGCCCTCCGCGGCGGATTTCTTCCTTCCGGCCGGCTTCGGCGGAACCTTGTCTGTCTTCACAAACGAGAAACCGTCGTCCCCGACCTGATAGTTTCCGTCAAAGGCGGAGAAGTAGAGCTTGCCGCCCTCGGTCCAGAGCCGGCTGCAGCCGTTCTCAGGAAAATGCGGATTGAGATAGCCCGCCAGCTTCGGCGCACGACGGTCGCTCAGGTCGATGACCGTCGCGCTGAAACCGTTCGGCACGTAGCAGCGAGTCCCGAAGAAAACCGGTTCCGCGCACGAATAGCCTTTCGCGGGAAAGCGCGCCAGAAACTTCGGCTTCGCCGGATTGGATACGTCGAAAACGGCCGAGGTGTCCTCGCGGCTCCAGCCGGAGCATGTGACAGCCAGTCCGTTGCTGAGCGCAACGTGTCCGTAGATTCCGCCAGGGAACCACACCGTTGTGACGGGAGTCGTCCGCGGCAGGACTTGCCGCGGTTCCGGTGCCGGACCCGAAAGGAATGAACTACAACCGGCGGACGCCGCCGCCACGAAGAGCCAAAACGTTTGTTTCATAATTGAGTATTATACCATAGGGACGGCGGTCACTCGTCAAGCTCGATGTCGATGGTGCCGTTGATGATGTCTTCGGCGTCAAGGACGACATCCCTTTCCTTCTCGCGAAGCTTCTTGGTCACACGCGCGCAACGCGCGACGCAGCCGGCCTTGAGGTCCTCCTCCTCGCTGCCGTACATCTTCGACTCGGCGCCATAGCAGCTCTGTGCGGTCTTCCAATCCTCGCGCTGTTCGGCGACCCAGCCTTCGGACTTCAGCACTTCGCGTCCGATCCGTCCGCCCTCCTGATGCGCGAAGCGGTAGACTCGAGCCGCCGCATCCCAGTCTGACATGGCAATGTAGCCGGACGCCTCCCGAATGTAGAGAGCCGTCTTGTCGGGACCGGACAGTTTCGTGTCCTGAAGCCTCGCCTCGGCATAGTCGATCGCCGCCTGCGGCTGTCCGCCTGCCAAGTAGGCGTCGACCATGCTGAGAATGGACTCGAAGCGCTCGCGCTGCGTCGTGCCGGACATCGCGAAGGCGGAGTTCAGCACCGTCGCCGCAGCATTCAGCTGGTCGAG
>JAEDMC010000168.1 GCA_016303225.1 Kiritimatiellia bacterium | reverse complement strand
CCTGCGCGTTACCACCGACTGCTCGCAGCCCGGCTTCGCGGTCCAAATCCGGTGAGCCAACGGTTCTTCACCTCTTCAACCCATATCCAACGTTGCGCATGTTGACGATCATGTCCCCAGCCGGACCAAGCTTCTTGCGCAAGTTGCTGATGTGCGAGTAAAGCATGCCGTCCTCGCAGGCGAATCCGTTACCGCGCAGCTCCGTGATGATGTCGTCGGGAACGATCATTTCGCCGCGTTGCGAATTAAAGATTCGCATGATGTCTGCTTCGGTCTTCGTGAGCGTCGCGATCACTTTGCCGCCCTCGGTGACTGAAAAGGCCCTGAGATCGACCGTCACCTTGCCGAGACGGATCTTCGAGTCCGTTTCCATGACGGCGCGCTCTCCCATCCTCTTCGTGCGCTCGAGCGCCCGTCGGATACACGCCAGCAGCAGCGCGTCGCCCGTTGCCTTCGACACGTAGTCGTCGCCGCCGAGCCCGATGCCGCGCACCTGATCAGCCTCCGAGTCCTTCGCCGTCAGGAAGATGACCGGCAGCAGCGGATCCGTCTTGCGAATCTCCTCGCAGCAGCGAAAGCCGTTCATGCGCGGCATCATCACGTCGAGGAGGACGAGGTCGGGTCGTCTCTCCGCGATCTTATTCAGCGCCTCATCGCCGTCCCGCGCCGTGCGCACCTCGTATCCCTCGCCTTGCAAGGTCAGCTTCAACCCCTCGCGGATCAGCCGCTCGTCATCGACTATCAGTATCTCGGACATGGACGTTCTCCTTGTAAGTGGTATTATAGCACACGGAAATGTGAGAGTGCGTCAATCGGCATCATATCGTGCGCCGTCCGGAAATCATCTTCAAAAGGAATGCAGTCAGTGCAAGCGCTGCATACCATTCGATGCAAGTCAGGAGCGACCACGGTCCCGTCTCGAAGTTTGCTCCCGGCAACCGTGAGACGCCTTCCGCGACCAAGACCATCAGCTTGATTCCAAGTGCGCTCAAGTTGTTGACGTGTGCCGCCAGCGTTTCGGAAGCGTAGCTGGTCAGGACCCCAAGTGCCCCGGATACGACCGTTACCTTGGCCGTGGCGATGAGGATGAGGTTGCCGACAATCCCTCCGGGCGTCACCCGGCCGAAGATGTGCGCTGCAATCGGAACGCCCGTCGCCCATGCCGCAACTGTCACGAAAAGCGTCTGCTGCCACCGCGCCATCGACTTGCCGTAGTCGCCCGCAATGACGATCGCCAGCATCACGGCAAAGGAAAGCGCGTTGCCGATGTTCGTGATCATAAGAGGATTGGCGACATGAACGATCAGGAACGTCAGCTCCCATGCCCGAAGTCCGCTTGCCCGGCGCCAGAATGCGGGCGCGGCCCCCATGATCGT
Source organism: Kiritimatiellia bacterium (assembly GCA_016303225.1). GTDB lineage: Bacteria > Verrucomicrobiota > Kiritimatiellia > RFP12 > UBA1067 > UBA1067. The sequence continues at coordinate 4,558 of JAEDMC010000168.1, read as the reverse complement.
CGCCATCATCGCCGCCCGCACGGCGCTCGGCGCGAAGCCGATCATCGCCACATAGCCCCACAGGAGCGGCGCTGACGCAAGCCCCGCGAATCGTATGGGGACGAGGAGAAACGCGAGACAAAGCGCCAGCACCTCTGCAATTGCCATCACGTGAAGACCGGAGATCGCAAAAACGTGCATCGTCCCGGATTCGACAAACAGTTTCTTGGTTCGATACGACAGGCTTCGCTTTTCGCCGAGAAGGATCGCGCGGGCGAGCGACGCCGACTCCCAGTCCTCCTCAAGGCCGATGCCGACGCGGCGCGAAAGATCGTCTTTCATCTCGTTTGCCAAGCCCTCCCGCTTCTCCTGCCGGTGTGCGGTACGCCATTCCTTGCCGCGCATCCACGGCGACATGCGGTATGTCTGCTCCTGGTCTTGCGAAGCGAAGAGGAAGAGCGCAATGCCAAACAGCGTCACTGCCGCGTAGCATATCCACCTTGTCCCCCATCCGTAGCCGAAAAGCCCGAAGAGCGTCGCAACAATCGCTGCGACCGGCCACGCCCCTGCGGCTTGAGGGACGAATGACGCCAGGTACTCGCCCGCCGCCAGCGCTCCGCAAATCAACAACAATCTCATGGTGAGGCCATTATCGCAAATGCCGGATGAAAAAACCTTAAGCGAATCTCAAGCCAATCTAGAGAAATCTTGAGGTTGTCTTGAGTTTGGCTCTATTCTTTTTTCGTCGATAATTGCGATAATGTTCGCGTCTTCAAGGGACAGAAAGGTGCGAACGAAATGCTGGCAAAGTGTTATAGCGGAGCGATCAACGGGGTTGACGCGAGGATGGTGGAGATCGAGGTGTACTCGCAGATCGGCACTTCGCAGTTCGCGATCGTCGGCCTGCCCGACACGGCGGTCAAGGAGGCGAAGGACCGGATTCCGAAGGCGCTCAAAAGCCAGGGACTGGCGCTTAAGAAGGAGTACGACGTCACGGTCAATCTCGCGCCTGCGGACGTCCGGAAGGAAGGCTCGATCTACGACCTGCCGATCGCCGTGGGACTGCTGGGCGCGTCGGGACAGATCAGGAACCGCCATCTCGACGAATACGGCCTCATCGGCGAGCTGGCGCTCTCCGGCGAGGTGCGCGCGGCCCATGGTATCCTGCCGATGGTGATGGAGATGCGGCGCGTGGGGTTGCGAGCGGTTATAGTTCCGGTGGAGAATGTCGAGGAGGCGAGCGTCGTCTCCGGCATTGATGTCATCCCCGTGCGTGTACTGCAGGAGGCCGTACAGTATCTGAACGGCGAGCTCACGATCGAGCCGCGGCATACGGACATCGGCGATCTCATCGCCGGCGGCGGCTCGTCGCTGGACGACTTCGCCGACGTGAAAGGGCAGGACACGGCCAAACAGGCGATCGAGGTCGCTGTTGCGGGCGGCCACAACATCCTTATGATCGGCAGTCCTGGTTCCGGCAAGACGATGCTGGCGCGGCGGATTCCGTCGATCCTGCCGCCGCTTACGGTCGAGGAGGCGTTGGAAGTCTCGCGCATTCATTCTGTTGCTGGTGAGGCCAAGGGCGGAGGAGGTTTTGTCACCGAGCGGCCATTCCGTGCGCCACACCACACCGTGAGTTCCATCGGGTTGCTCGGTGGCGGGACGCATCCAGTGCCGGGCGAGGTGTCGCTCGCGCACCGGGGCGTCCTTTTTCTCGACGAGTTCGCCGAGTTTCCGCGGCAGGCGCTGGAGGTGCTGCGACAGCCACTGGAGGACGGGCATGTCGGTGTCTCCCGTGCGGCGGCAGCCTTCGACTTTCCGTCGAAATTCATGTTGGTTGCGGCCATGAACCCTTGTCCATGTGGGTACCACGGCGACCCCAACCACGACTGCCGCTGTCGGACGAATGCGATAGTCAAGTATCAGAGCCGTGTTTCCGGCCCGCTTCTCGATCGCATTGACATCCAGGTTGAGGTTCCGCCGGTCGACGTGAAGCGGCTGCCGACGATGGACCCTGGCGAATCCAGCGCAACGATCCGCGAACGCGTTCTTAAGGCGCGGGCGATTCAGGCCGAGCGGTACCGCAACATGCCGGGCGTGCACACGAATGCGGACGTGCGGAGCCGCGATCTCGACCGGGTCTGCCTGTTCACGGCGAAGGAGAGAGAGTGTCTCATCCGCACGATCGAGCGGATGAAGATCTCCGCTCGCGCCTATGATAAGGTTCTGCGCGTCGCACGGACGCTGGCGGATCTCGACGGATCGGAGGCCGTGCGCGAAAGCGACATTCTGGCTGCTGTCACCTACCGTAAGCTCGACAGCGAGGATAACGCCTTCTGGGTTTGACGATTTGTCCACCAAGGAAAAGGAAAGGAAAAACAAAATGAACACCGACACGCAAACCACAACGCCCGCAAAAAACACGCCGCCGGCGCTCGGATCCATCCGCCCGAGCCTCTGCTTCTACCACGCCAATCCCAAGGGCACGGGAAGCGCGGTCAAGATGAACCTGCATCCTGCGCATGACTACACTGACGGGTGCATCATGCTCAAGATCGCCAACCAGATGACGGTCGGCAACCCCATGGGACCGAATCCGACGTTCGCCACGTTCGACTGGGAGAACGCGATGACGGTCAAGCTCGACTTCGGCGACCTCTGCCAGATGCTGCAGGTCTTCCGCGGCGAGTGCGAGTCGATCAACGGCGAGAAGGGGCTTTACCACCGCTCGCCCGTCGGCCAGACGAGCATCCGCCTGAGCCACCACGTCGATCCCGTGCCCGGTTACCTGCTCGAGATCTACCGTTCTTCGCGGACGGACAAGAACGCGGACAACCGCGCGTGGATGTTCTTCAAGCCGGCCGAGGCGCTCGGCATCTGCGAGGCGATCACGGGGGCTCTCTATCTCGTCGCCTTCGGCATCCCGATGCTGGTGCCGCACAACACTGCGGCTTACCGCGAACAGACGAAGGAGATGCGCAATGTCGCGGCCGCGTAAGGTCGGCAACCTCGGCGTCGAACGCGGCGCCTGGGGCGAGTCCGTCGCGTCGGAGTATCTTCGCCGCGCCGGATTCGTGATCGTCGAGCGCAATGTTCGTCCCGTCGAACGGGACGAACGGCTGGAGATCGACATCATCGCCTGGGATCCGGAGCGGGACGAGATGACGTTCGTCGAAGTCAAGCAGCATGCGGACCTCACGCCGTACGGCCGGCGTTTGAGGAGCGTCGATCGCCGCAAACAGCAGAATCTCCGCCGGGCGTGCAATGCCTGGCGGCGGATCAACAAGTGGGCGGGCGCCTGTCGTTTCGACGTCATTGAAATCTACGGCGTTCCCGGCGGCGGGAAGCCGGTCATCGATCACATTCCGAACGTACGGCTTTTCGCAAAGCCCGAGCGGTTTGTCAACTGGAACTGACGACCTCTTGTCTTCCGTCTCAAGTCTAAAGTCCTAATTAAGAAAGGTGAATCATCAATGAACAAGCTTGCTTCAGCACTGGAAGAGGTCATGAAGACCATTAAAAAGGAGTTTGGCGAGATGGCGATCTTGCGGCTTGGAGATGCGGCTGACAAGTCCGTCGAGGTCATCCCGACTGGCAGTCTGGCGCTCGATCTGGCGCTGGGTGTCGGGGGGCTTCCGCGTGGACGCATCGTCGAATGCTATGGACACGAGTCGTCAGGCAAGACGACGCTTGCGCTTCATGTCGTCGCCAACGCGCAGAAGGCGGGCGGAACGGCGGCGTTCGTCGACGCGGAGCATGCGCTAGATCCGGGCTATGCGCGGAAGATCGGCGTTGACCTCGACAATCTGATCGTCTCGCAGCCGAACAGCGGAGAGGAGGCGCTCACGATCTGCGAGCAGCTCGTCAAGTCCGGCGCGGTGGATGTCGTCGTGGTCGATTCGGTCGCGGCGCTGACGCCGCAGGCGGAGATCGACGGCGAGATCGGCGACGCGCACGTCGGGTTGCAGGCTCGGCTCATGTCCCAGGCGATGCGCAAGCTGACGGGAACGTTGGCGCAGACGAATACGCTTTGCATCTTCACGAACCAGGTGCGCGAGAAGATCGGCGTCATGTTCGGCAACCCCGAGACCACGCCTGGCGGCAAGGCGCTCAAGTTCTACGCGAGCTGTCGGCTGCAGGTGCAGCGCATCGGGGCGATCAAGACGAAGGACGGACAGGTCGTCGGCAACCGCACGCGCGTCAAGGTGGTGAAGAACAAGGTCGCCGCACCGTTCACGGAGGCGGAGTTCGACATCCTCTACGCCTGCGGCATTTCGCGCGAAGGCTCGATTCTCGACGCGGCGCTCAACCGCGGCATTGTCGAAAAGCGCGGCAGTTGGCTCGCCTACGGCGACCGTCAGCTCGCCCAGGGTTCGCTCGCGGCGATCGAGTATCTCAAGGAGCATCCCGAAGTCGCGGAGGAGATCGCCGACAAGGTCAAGGCGGCGGCGTAAGAGGCGGAGGGCGAAGGCGTGGGAAGGGGGGGGGCTTTAGACGAAAGATGAGGGGTGTCGCTTCGCGTCTAAGGTCTCTTGTCTCAAGTCTTCGCGCCAGTCTTTCGTCTCTCGTCTCAAGTCCT
>JAEDMC010000167.1 GCA_016303225.1 Kiritimatiellia bacterium | reverse complement strand
ATTAGGGTGGGTCGCCGCGGGGCAAAACGGTTTTCTACAATTTGCAGAAGAGCCAAATTTTGTTGCTCTTGAACGGGGTCCAGTCCGTCGGATCGCCGTTGCAGACGCCGGCAATGACGCCACCCTTCGGCTGCGCCGTAAACGACACGTTGGCGGTCGGGACGAAGTTTCCGTCCTTGTCCACCGCCGTAATCCGAAAGTAGACGAGCTCCTCGCCCGCAAACTCCTTCTCGACCAGCAGCTTCGCCATCGGACCGGACGTCTTCACCGTCTCCGTCGCCCAGGGTTTGCCCTTCTTCCAGGTCACGACCTTCACCTCGCCAGGCTCGTAGCGGACCTTGTCCCAGACAAATCGATATTGGAATTTCCCCTTCGCGCGGCGGCCTTGCGACTTGCCGTTCACGAAAAGCTCCGCCTCGTCACCCGAGCCGTAGACGTGCACCGGGATCTCCATGCCCGCCGACCAGTTCCAATGCGGGAGGATGTGCGCCGTCGGCACGTCCGGACGCCAGTGCGACTTGAAGAGCCAGAAGCGGTCCTTCGGGAATCCGCAGAGGTCCATCGCGCCGAAGTTGGCGCTGCGGTTCTTCGCGTCCTTCTCGAAGTACGGCGTCGGCTCGCCGAGATAGTCGATGCCCGTCCAGGTGAACATGCCGCAGCAGGACGGATTCAGCTCCTGATACTTGAACTGCGTGTCCGGCGGATGGTTAAGCTCGGCCTGATAGCACGCGACGTCATAGCCCGTCACCTGTCCGTCGCGGAAGATGCGGTTGTAGACCTCGGGCAGCAGGTTCCACTTGCCGGTCGCGTCCGGACCCTTTCCGTAGAAGAACGGCTGCGGATCGTCTTTCCAGAAGTTGTTGGCCTGCTCCGGCCACGGATAGAAGTAGACGCCGCGGGACGACAGCACGGACTCCGTCTCGGTGCCGATGATGCACTTGTCGGGGTTCGCCTTGATGAACTGCTCGTAATACCACGGAATGTAATTGCCGCCGAACACCTTCACCGTCTTCTGCATGCCGTTCGTGAGCGCCACAGGACTCCAGCACGCGACCGTCGTCGGACGCTCGTCGTAGCGGCTCACGATCTCCGTGAGGTTCGTGCCGATGCGATAGCCCGCAACCGCATCCGCCGTATGCTCCTGCACCTCGTTGCCGATGGACCAGAGCATGACGCAGGGATGGTTGCGGTCGCGCTTCACGAAATCGGTCAGGTCGCGTTCGTGCCACTCCTTGAACTGCAGATGGTAGTCGTTGTCGTTCTTCTTGAGCTCCCACATGTCAAACGACTCGTCCATCACCATGAGGCCGAGCTCGTCGCAGAGGTCGAGGAACTTCGGGTCGGGCGGATTGTGCGTCGTGCGGATCGCGTCCGCGCCCATCTCCTTCATGAGCAGCAGCTGACGCCGCGCGGCGTCCTTGAAGAACGCGCCGCCCAGCGGACCGAAATCGTGGTGCAGACACACGCCCTTCATCTGACGGTGCTTGCCGTTCAGGTAAAAGCCCTGTCCGGGACGGAACTCGACCGTCCTGACGCCGAAGTCGAGCGCCACCGAATCGACAACCGCATTATCCGCCTTCAAGTCAATCTCCAGCCGATAGAGATGCGGCGCCTCCGGACACCAGAGCTGCGGCTTCTCAATTGTCAGCTCTCCCGTCAGGCCCTTGAAGTCGCGGACGGCGACAAGCTTGCCGTCCTTGCGGATGCGGCACTCGAGGCCTTCGTTCGGCCCTTCGGCTTCCACGGCGACCTTCACTTTCGCGGACCCGTCCTTCAGCGTCTCGGTGCGCACGCAGACGCCGTTGTAGGCAATGTGGCTCTTCGCGACCGTGACGAGCCGCACGTCACGAAAGAGTCCCGCGCCAGAATAGTAGCGCGACGACTTCACCGGCACGTCGAGATGGATCTCGAGATCGTTCTGCGCACCTTTCGGCTTCAGCGCCGGAGTGAGGTCGACCTTGTAGGAGATGTAGCCGAACGGACGGTCGGGCGAGACGAGCTGTCCGTTGAGTCGGACGGACGAATGGTTCATCGCCCCGTCAATCTCCAGCCAAAGCTGTCCGCCGTCCGTCAGGTCCTTGGGCGTCGCGAAACTCTTGCGATAGATGCCAACGCCCGGATAGGGCAAGTGTCCCTCACATCCCGCGACGTCCAGGGTAAACCCGCCGTCAACCGCCCAGTCGTGCGGCAGGTCGACGCGCCGCGGCGCGCCGCCGTCCTTGGAGAACTCCCACGCGGAGTTGAACCCGACGACCGACCGCGCCGCCGCGGACAAGGCCCCGAAGGACGCGATCAGGATCGCCGCCGACAGGGCAGCTTTCGGCGTCATGCGATTTTCGCGATCTTTCCGGATTGAATGGATTCGTAGCAGCCGAGCATGGACTGGATCGTCTGCTTGTGCCACTTGAGGTTGATGAGCGGCGTCTTGTGCTCGCGGATGCAGGCGACGAACTCGTCGATGAGGCCGATCCACTCGTCAAAGTACGTGTACTGCACGGTGTAGCGGTCGTTCGGCGCGCCGTTATGATAGACGTTCGGGCCGAAGCAGTCGCACGTGAGCATGCCCTTGTCGCCGGTGATGGTGACGTTCACCTCCATGCGCTTCGGGAAGCGTTCCCAGCCCGGGCCAGGAACCTTGATCTTCTCCTCGAGACGCGACCAGCTCGGGTCGAAGAGGAACGAGGTGCCGTCCTTCATCTTGCCGATGGCCATCAGCATGTCCTCGACCTTCAGTCCGTCACGCAGGTTCGGGGCGACTTCGGCGTAGATATAGTCGAAGTCCGAACCCGTCAAGTGGCGGATCAGGTCGAAGATGTGCGGATGGTCGCACAGGGCGCCGCCTTTGTAGCGCGGATCGCCCTTCTTCAGGTGCTGCACGCTGCCGAAGCTCGCCTGCGGGTCGCCCTGCCACGGGAACGCCCACACCGGCGAGAGCGTGATGTTGGTCATCTGGATGGCCTTGATCTTGCCGATCGCGCCGTCCTTGATGAGCTTCTTGAGGCGCTGCACGACTGCGTTGTAATGCATCTCGAGTTCGATCTGGCAGACGATGCCCGCCTTGTCGCACATCGCAATCATCTCGTCGTATTCCTTCATGTCGAAGGTCGGGATCTTCATCGAGAGAATGTGGATGCCCTTCTCGGCGCACCACTTCATCTGCGCGAAGTGCTGGTCGTTCGCAGACGCGATCACGACCGCCTCGATGTCGGGATGCTTCTTGTACATCTCCTCGGGATCGAGGTAGCACGGCACGCCCGTCTTGTAGAGCTCGTACGTCTTCTTGGCGTCCTCGTCCTGCGCGCAGCTGGCGACCCAGTCGAGCTTCTTGTTGTCCAACAGCGTCTGATAGTACTTGCGGGTATGGCCGTGGGTCATGCCCATCATCGCGATCTTAACCGGTTTCATAAGAAGTTGGCAGTTGGTAGATGGTTGTTGGCAGTTTTAGCGGACCTCTGCGACCTTGATGGCGGCATTGGTGTCAACGCCTTTCTTAAGGGCAATTGTCTGAGCCTTCTTTGTCTTGTCGGCCTTGAATGCAAGTGCAGCGGCCTTCGTCGCCTTGGCCCAGGCGGCCTTCCAGATCTTCGCGGACGCGCGCTTCTGCAGGAGCGCAAATGCCGCGCGCACGTTCCAGACCTCCTCGTAGGTCATCCCGAAGAGTTCCGTGTCGACGTCAGTATACTCAACCGCATCCTTCGCGTCCCAGCAGCGGATCGACGCATGCGGGGTGTGGGTGTCAACCGTCTGGTCACACGCGACGCCGCGCTTGGCGATGATCTCGTGGCGGTCATAGCCGAGCTCGCCCTTCGGCAGTCCCGCACCGACCTCGATCGAGACATTCACGTCGTTCGCGAGCTTCGCGAGGACGTTGATCGCGTTGCCGTTTGCGACGGCCATCACGCGCACGACGTCCGCCGCGCCGAGAAGCGCCGCGAGGTCGAACTCCTTCGCGAGCATCGCCTCGAGGTCCGAGCCCTTCGGACCGAAGCTGGCGAACCGGAGCGTCGAGACGCCTTCGAGCGTCCCGTTCTCGGTCATCTTCTTCAGCTCGACGATCTTGCGCTCCATCCGGCCCGGAATGAGCGGAGTCGCGTCAACATAGCAATGTCCGTCTTTAATCGTGATCTCGCCCTTCGCCGCGCCGTATTTCTCGCGCAGAAAGTCGAGCCCCTTGTTCATCTTCTTGAGGTTCATATTACTCCTTTCAGAAACAAATCTCCCTAATCCCTCAGCCGCCGGGCTTGATCTCGATGTTGGTGATCCGCGGCACCTGTTCGGTGACATAGCCGCAGTCGTCGTAGTCGTCAACGCCCATGTCCCAGCCCATCTGCCGCCAGTGGTCGATAAAGCCGTACGAATCGGCCTCCGTCCCCCACGCGCCCGCCGCCGTCGACACGAACTGGTTGGCGATCGCCCGCTTGTAGACGTGATGCCAGGTCGTCCCCAAGAGTCCGAGCGCGCCCGCCGCCTGCGCAGCCTTCGCCTGCGCGGCCGTCCCCGTCACGCTCTCCCACGGCGAGCAGAGGACATCAAACCCGGCCTTGCGGAAGTGAGCGAACGTCGGATATCCCTCCGGCGACACGCCCTCGTTGTAGAACCAGTCGCAGATGACGATCGACTTCGGCAAAACGCCCAGCATCTTCTCCTCGCCGTTCTTCGCGTTGGCGTAGAAGCGTCCCCACGCACCCTGCTTGAGCAGCATGTCGTGCCACATCATCGCCCGCGCGCCGCGCTTCTCGAGAAGCGTCGCCACGCGCGTGATGTTCGAGGCGATGAGCCCCACGTAGTCCTGCGCCCGGCAGGTCGGACAGCTCGGCGGATGCGCCTCGTCGCAGCCGATGTGGAAGTACGGCGGATTCCCGAACGCTTCGTGCATCTCGACAACGAGTCCGTCCACGGCCTTCTGCGCCTCCGGATTCGACAAACACCAGTTCCAGCCGTGATGCGGCTCGAAGAGCGGCTGATACGCGCGATTCAAGTCGAGAACGGCGTGCTTGCCGCTCTGCGACCTGCTCATCGAGGCGTGTCCGAAGACGTTGAACTGGGGGACGAGCGTAACTCCGAGATCGTCCGCGATCGCCTTCAGCCGACGAATCTCCGCCTTCGTCATCGCGCCGTCCTTCCATCCCCACCACGGATACTTCTCGCTGCGGAACGTCCCCCACGTCTCGAGGACGACGGCGTTCATCTTGTAGTAGCCCGCAAGCCGGATGCACCGCTCGAGCGTCGACGCCTTCGTCTCCGGGAACCAGCAGAGATGGATGCCGCGGAACTTCGACTTCGGTTCGTCGACGACTTTGCATCCCGGCGCGATCCACCCCTCGACCTTCAGCGTCCCGCGCTTCGGCATCGCGATCTGCCGCAAGGTCTGGAAGGCGTAACGGACGCCATCCAGTCCCGCAGCTCCGACGGTGATGTTGCCCGCGCTCACGTGAAGGACGTATTTCTCGTCCTTCAGACCGCTGGGATGCGTCCACGACGTAACCTTCCAGTCGACGCCGAAGGCATCCTTGGCGTGACGCCGGAACCAATCGGCGCACGCCTCACGCTGGCGGTCATCCACCACGCTCATCGCGACCTGAAGCTCCGGCTTCAGCTCAACGCACTGGTCGAGCTGCCAGTCGGCCTTCGCCGGCGTCGGCACGATATGCGGCTGCTCAAAGGCAACCGCCGCGGCCAGCAAAAACGCAGTTCCTATCACGTTCTCAACCTTCTCACAAACACTTGACGAGCGGACGGTACTTCTTCAGGTAAGCCGCGTTCTTCTCGTCGCCGCCCGGCGCATTCGCCGAGTTCCAGACCGGCGGAACGATGCCGCGCTCGACGCACTGGCGGCACGTCTCGATCTCGAGGAGGTGCGCAATCGTGAAGTCGACGAGGTTCGAGACCGGCGCGATCGGCGTCGTCATCCCCGGCACGGTCACGATGGCATCGCCGACCGGGTTGTAGT
>JAEDMC010000166.1 GCA_016303225.1 Kiritimatiellia bacterium | reverse complement strand
CCAGCAGCATGTACAAGAACTTCTGCATGGTCCAGCCGACGAGCGACGGCGTCATCGACACGATCCAGTGGGAGTCCGCGCGCGAGGGCATTGACGACATGCGCTATGCGACGCTACTCAAGCGCCTCTGCCGTGCCGCGCGCGCGAGTGGCGACAAGGCGCTCGTCCGCGACGGCCGCCTGTTCGACGCCTGGCTGGAGACGTGCGACTACCACAAGGCGGACATGGAGGACATCCGCGCGGAGATCGTCCGCCGCATCGTTTCCCTGCAGGAGGCGCTGACGCGCGCGGGCGTTGACGTCGCCTCGTTTGCCCCGCCCGCCCGGCCGAGGCAGGATCTGCCGCTGCCGAAGCCGCAGAAGATGTCCGGCGACGGCTATGCCAGTCGCCAGATGTACGACTACGCCTGCCGCGCCTGGCTCGAGGAGGGGACGGAGAAGGCCCTGTTCAAGGCGCTTGACGGGTTCCTGCGGCGGCGCCTGGTCAAGGAGGCGGCGGCGACGCTCGCGAAGATCGAGGCAGACGCCGGGATCTCGCCGGGCGGAAAGGCGAAGGCGCGCCTTGAGCGCGGGTTCCTCGGCCTCACGCCGACGCGGCACAACTGGGCGCCGTCCGCCTCGGCGCTCGCGACGGCCCGCAAGGCGCTGGACCGGGCCGTCCTCTATGACAGGCAGCGTGCCGGTGAGGGCTACCTGGTCGCGATGTCCATCCGGCTGATGCGGGCGCTTTCGGCCGCCGGCGATCACGAGGGGGCCATCGAGGTCGGCGAGCGCCTGTTTGAAGGCGGGCTGAAGAAGGCCATCGGGTCGCGCGAGTCCGCCATGCATCCGAATGGCCTGGCGATGATGATCGGCGAGGAATACTTCACGCTCGGCCGCTATCGGCAGGCGATAAGGTGGTTTGATCCGGCGGCACGGGCGAGGAGCTACCATGCGCTCATGCGCAAGGGCGACGCGGCGCGGCGGCAGAAAGACTACGTGACCGCGATGAACGCCTATGCGGAGGCGGCGAGCACGGTCGACCGGAAGCGGCTTGGCGACAAGTACAATCAGGTCGTCAGCCTGGTCAGCCAGATGAGCGAGGCGATCCGCCGGAACACGCCGCAGAGCCAGAAGTCCGCCCGCAGCCTGGAGCTGGACGACGCGGCCGAGGAGATATCCCTGGAGGAGGAGGAATGACGAATCCTGTCCTTCAGAGCCCCTTGACCGCAAAGACGAGGCGGTAGGTTCCCGCGCCCGGCATGTACGGATCGTGCGCCGTCGTGCCCCAGCTGTTGTCGCCGCCGACGCCCATCTGGACGGCATCGACATTGACCGTCAGCTCGTCCGCAGCCGTCAGTTCCCACTGGTGCTTCTTGCCCTCAAGCATCGTCTGCGGATACGGCCAGACGTTAAAGCCGAAAGGCGCGTTCACGGCGGAGACCGTCACGTTGCCGACCGTGAGGCGACGGCATCCCGTGCGGTAGCCCTGCTCCCCCGGCTCGCTGTAGTTGTCGGGGTTCAGGCGGTCTTTCGGATAGGCGATCGTCCCGGTCTCCGGGTCCGCCAGGCCCGAGACGAGCCCGACAGACGCCGTGTGGACGCCCAGAATCGCGCTCGACGCGCGGTCGGCATAGTTCTCCCACGGGCCGAAGCCGAAGTATTCGACCTTGTCCGCCTTCGGCACGGTGAACGTCAGGCCGACGCGCGGGATCGGCGGCAGTCCCTTCGGCACGGTCAGCGTCCAGTCGACGAGCGTCGAGCCGTCCGCCAGGCGCGAGGTCTTGAGCGCGCTCGTCACGCCTTCCGGCAGCTTCTGCGTGTCCGTCGCGGCCTTCCAGACCTTGCAGACCGAGCCCATGTCCCAGCCCCGGTCGTTGTCGATCGGCGCGCGCCAGAAGTTGAGGCGGAAGTCCGTGTGCGCCTGGACAGGCGTTCCGGACGGAACGGCCTTCGGGACAAACGGACGGGAGAAGCAGTCCCAAGCCTCGCAGTCGTCGTCGCCGAAGAAGCGGAACGTCACGCTGTCGCCGGCGAAGCGGTCCAGCGTGAACTCGGCCGTCTCCCCCGGCTTCACGCCGCCCAGGTCAAACTCGCCCTTCGCCGCTACCGCGCCGTCCGCGTCAAGCGCCGTCCATTCGCAGACATAATCGTCAAGCGGCTTGAAGAGGAAGTCGTTGCAGATCTTGACCTTGCCGGAGGCGAAGTCGAACGCCGTGCAGCGGATGTTCTGATAGGCGTGCTTGATCTCAAAGGCTCCGGGGTGCGGATTGCGAAGCGCGTCGAAGAATCCGTTGCAGTTGAAGTTGTCGTCGTTCGGCCTGTCGCCGAAGTCTCCGCCGTACGCGAGCCACGTGCCGCGCGCGTCCGTCTTCCAGAGCGCCTGGTCGGCGAAGTCCCAGATGAAGCCGCCCTGGAACGACGGATACTTGTGCGCGAGATTCCAGTATGCCTGGAGGTTACCGGTCGAATTGCCCATCGCGTGCGCATATTCGGCGAGGATGTAGGGCTTCTTCGGATGGTTCGCGACATACTTCTCAGACGCCCACGGGCGACTGTACATGGGACTCTCGAAGTCGGTGAACGCATACTCGTCGCCGGCGATGGCATCCTTAACGCCCAGATGACCGATGCGCGCCCGACAGAAGTTCTCGTATTGGATTGGCCGCGTTGGATCAATCGCCCGGATGGCCTTGTACGAAGCCTTGAAGTTCGGGCCATAGCCGGATTCGTTGCCCAATGACCAAAAGATGATCGAGGGGTGATTGCGGAACGTCTCCACCATGCGCGTGCCGCGCTCGACGTGGGACTGCTCGTAGTCCTTGCGAAACGAGAGGGAAAGGTTGCTGTCGTCCCTGTCATACCCGTGCGTCTCGACGTTCGCCTCGCAGCAGACCATGATGCCCTCGCGGTCGCAGAGGTCGTACCACTCCGGCACGTTCGGGTAGTGGCTTGTGCGCACGGCGTTGACGTTGAACGCCTTCATCAGCGCGATGTCCCGCTTCATCCCCTCCAGCGTGACGGCGTAGCCCGTCTTCGGCTCCATCTCGTGGCGGTTCGTGCCCTTGACGAGCAGGCGCTTGCCGTTCAGGTAGAGCACCGCGTCACGGATCTCGATCTTTCGGAAGCCGAACGTGACCGCCCGGTAGTCCGTCCCGCCGAAGATCCACCAGCCCCACCTGTGCTCGATCGGCGTCATGTAGACGTAGGGGTATTCGCACGACCAGAGCTTCACGTCCGGAACATCGCGCTCCTTCAGCACGTTCCCATTCTCGTCGCGCACGACGAACCGGCCGCTTCGAAGATCGTCCGACAGCTGCGTCTCGACGATAAGGTCATACGGCGCGTCCTTGCGCTCGGAGACGAGATAGACGTCGCGGAAGATGCCCGAAAGGCGCCAGAAGTCCTGGTCCTCGAGATACGAGCCGTCACAGTGCTTGTAGACCTCGACTTCAAGCGTGTTGGCGCCGAAGACGCGGAGATGCGGCGTCAGGTCGAACTCGGCCGGCAGACGGCTGTCTTCGGAATAGCCGACGTCCCGGCCGTTCACGCGGACGCGGAAGGCGGCCGACACGCCATTGAAGTGAAGGACCGTCCGACGGAACCACCAGCGCCATGGGCGCTTGAAGGTTGTCGTGTAGAGACCGACGGGATTGCGGTACGTGAAGGACGTCCAGGACTTGTCCGTCGGCTCCTTCGTCACGCGCGGCGCATCCATCTCGATCGGGTAGCGCACGTTCGTGTAGAGCGGCGGGTCATAGTCGCCCTGGAGCTGCCAGCAGCCCGGCACGCGGATTTTCGCCGTCTTCTCCCAGTCGGAGGCGGAGGTCGCGCGCTTCCATCTGAAGTCCCATTCGCCGTTCAGCGGCAGGATCCAGCGCGACTCGTCTCGGTTCGCCTGACCCTGGGCGATCGCGATCGCCAGCTCTTCCGTCTCGCACGGAATGGCGATCGCACGCGCCGGCAGGCGGTTGATCGCATTGACCGCGGGATCTTCCCACGGCTCGGCAGCACGCGCCGCTCCACAACCGACGGCCAGCGTCGCGGCGGCCAGCACCTTCCGCACGGCCAGCCCTTTCGCATTCGTTTCCAGAATCATTTCGCTCTCCTCTTTTCCTATTGACCGACATTATACCAAAACTCACCTCCTCTCCCCCACGCGCTCTTTACTCGGACACGCTATCTGCGTTTACGACAAGGCAATCAAGGCGCGCTACTGCAACTGAGCCCAGACGAAATCGAGCTTGTCGTTGAGCATCGCCTCGAATACATTGCCTTCAAGCCGAGCCCTGCCGCGCGGAGAAAACACCTGCACACGTGAAAACTGCCCGAATGCGGAAAGGTCAAACTTGAACGACGCCTGATCATTAAGTTCACGAAAAAGAATCAAATCTACAGTCCCGGGATTGGCCACTGCAAATCCCGTCCATGCGACCCCATCGGGCTTGGTGCCTATTGGATGAACGACTCCGCCGTGCAAGCGTCCGCGATGAAGCTTCCAGGTTGCAACTATCTTCGAGAGCCGTTCTGCGGTTTCAGGGGAAAGTCCGCTCGCCTCGAACCATCCCAGCGGGCTCGACAGCATCACCGAAGCGAAGATGCTTTCCACCGGCCAGTTAGCCGGAGCCAAAGGGTCTCCCTTGTAATATTCGCGGTTGCGCAAAGGATTCAATATCTCCATGCGCAAACGTACAGGATCGATAACCTCGCACAGCGCCCAGAATTGACGCAAGGTCTGATGCGGCCAGTATTTGTGCCAATCTGTATAACGGTTCTCGACGAAAACCGGCCCTATCTCCGGCAAGGCAAAATACCCGGGACGGCGCTCGGCGGTGACATCGAGATCGAAAACCACTCGTCCGTCAGACTCCGCAAGCACTGTGGTGAAAAAATTCCGCTGGCGGTTGAGCGAAAGCTCGTTGTTGGTCTTTAAGGAATCGATTTTGAAATAATCGATTCCAAGCTCCCGATGCATCTTCACGAGCAAGTCGGCGTCGCGACGCCAGTTAGCCGCATCTTCGGAGGAATCCGGACCGAACCAAAGCCCAAGCCTCAATCCGCGCTCGGCGGCATATTCTACGAGCGGGCCAAGCCCGCGCGGAAACCGAACCGGGTCCGGCAGCCAGAAATCGGGATCGCTCGCCCAATAGCCGTTCCAGACGCCTTTTCCGTTGGCGGCAGACGAATTGGCCGTGCGACCGCGTTGCCAGCCGTCATCGATTTGCACGACTTCAATCCCCACCTTGGCCGCTGCGGCAATTTCTTCGCGCATGAACTTTTCGTTCAGGCGACTGTCTCGATTGCGGTCACCCCAGGTATTGGAAAGGAAAAGTCCGTCGCGTCCACTCACGCGCGCCCGCAGCCGGCGCTGTGCGCAAGTCAATGCCGCGCGACGGCCGAGGTCCCCGCCGGAATAGGGGATTTCCAGCGTGCGACAGGCGCGCGGGATCGTCGCAAGCACGGGTGTCGAATCGGGGTCGACGACAAAATCGTTGCCTTCCCTGCTGCGCGAACCCGGCAACGGCGCAAGGCGCAAATACACTTTTCCCTCGCCAGCGACAACATCCTGCATATCGGCAAGATTGCCAGCGAACTCAAACTTCTCAGTACCCGGCAGCAGCAGCCACTCGCGCTTGTGCACCAGTTCGCCCACATTATCGGTTCGATCTCTTAGCTCCCACGCCGTAATCCTCCAATGGCGATACGGCGCGCTCGCTTGCGCGCTTTTTTCCTGCTCAACACCATCCTCCGCCGATAGCGGGGAGACGGACAGAACCGCTGCCGATAGCGCGATGACGCACCTTTTCATCAATATCCGCCTCTCATTAGCTGACGCTCGCAACCTTTCTTGTTTGACGAAATAAATTATACCATTTTTAAAAGAGAATTGGTCTATAAAGGTCACCCTTATCCCGGATTTTCAGGGATAATTTATCCCGGATTTTCACGAGACCCCCGAAAACATTGGGCGAAAAATATTCTCGGG
>JAEDMC010000165.1 GCA_016303225.1 Kiritimatiellia bacterium | reverse complement strand
GCTGCTGATCAAGTTCATCCGGCGGGCTCGGAAGGAGCTGGTCGTGGTGGACGCCATCGGGCTGTCGCGCTCGTACCTCGCCCGCGTGACACAACTCCCGTTCCTCTCGCCGGACATCGTTGAGGCGGTCATGAACGGTAAGCTCGACAAAGCATCCGTTACGATGCTCATGAAGGCGACGTCCCCGCTGTGGGCGGAGCAGCACCGCCAGATTGGCGTTTGAGAGAGATAGGCGATTAGTCCGAAAAATCGGACGGTCGAAAACAAGCGAGCCCCCCCCAATAAAACGGGGGCTTTTTGCTTTCGGGGTTTTGAGGTGCGTGTGCAAATAGGGACGGCTGCGCCCGTCTTCTGCGGCCCTATCCCCTATACTCTCCCTATTCCCTATTTCGACTCTATTTTTCGGACAAGCATTTCACCCCTTGTTTTATTCGGCGAAGTCTCTCTAAAGTCCGAAACTCGCCCATTTTCAGACGAGAGTTCGTTTAGGGGGCAGCAGGTGTATTTGGAGGCCGAACCACACTTGATTTAAGGGCGATTATGGCGGCGACTTAGGGGCGTGTCGCAATATCTTCGGGCTCTATGTTGATTCCTTCAATCCCGCCGAATTCAAGTCCGCAGTGTGAGGCAGAGCATTCTTTCCAAGTACTTCTCATCTCTGAAATCATACTCTTGAGTTCATCAATGCTTTTGACTTCAAACAACGGCATTATTTCCGTTGCCGTCGCCCGTGAGACGAGTCGTTTCCAAAATGCGTGTCTATCTGTGTTGTGCCCATAGCCAGCCAGAAGAGCCGCTCGATACCACCACTCGTTTTGGTCGTGCGGCATAGAGGTATCGTAATGGGACAGGAAAAGGTCTGCTGATACAAGGGAATCAAAAGTAAGGCCTGGATAGGAGATTCGGCTCTTGGCAATCTCTCTTATGTTTGGCTTTGCCTCTCCGCATTGTGTTTTCTCACCGTATCTGCTGGTGATAAAGTCGAGCTTTGGGTAGATGTCTCTATAATATTTCGGTTTGCTCGTATTCCGAGTGCCGATTATGTCACGCAGGAAGTATGTGTGTTGAAGCAGCGTCCGCAGTTCTTTGAAAGAACGATATTCAAGGAGTTGTGCAGTGATGTAGATAAAAAGCTCCCACATGAAGAATGACATGGCTTCAGAGATAATCGCTGAATGCTTGCATCCATCAAGAGCAATGTCTTCGTGTATTTTCTCTATGGATAATGCCAGCCGTTCTCCAGACAATAGTCCTGACTGGAGCAACGACTCAACGGCTTCAAGATAAGCGTTACGGACGGATTCGGTCAATGCGATTGCATCTGCAAGCGGTGTCTTATCGCTGACTTGGCGGTAAACGTCGTTCAATAGCGCAGCCACCTCTCCAGCGGATCTAAGCAAGGAGGATTGCGCTGTCAAGGATCTAGATTCCTCTCGGCCTAAAGAGCGGGCGAAGGCATCTATCTTATGAGTGTCGAGTCTGGGCAAGTCGAGCCATCGAGGGCGAACGCCAATAGCGGGCCGAGGGGATATGGGCTCACCCCAGAGGTGCGATACCAGTTTTCTGTATTCGGCGTTGTCATGAAAGCCCTTGGTGAGAATGATGCAAAAACGGCTCTTCAAGAATGTTGGCAGATAGGGGCTTCCTTGTTCATCGACCTCAAGGGCAACTGGGATGAATTTGGAGCTGTCTGTTGATTCGTAAACCTCTGGGGTTATGATGCTTGTCTCAATTCCGACTCCGCCTTTGCGGTTATTTGCCTTTTCGCAGTACGACTCATCTGTCAGGAGCAGGACGAAAGAAATGGTCGGATCGTTTACCGAACTTTCCATGAACTTAAAACGGTCGTCCCCGGGCTTTAAATCGTATTCGTCCATGACGACATAGATTCCATCTCTATAGAGCTGCTCGGCAAGTTGTACGGCACGATCCTTTTTCAGCCAAGAATAGGATATGAAGACTTTAGGGGGCGTTTTCGTGTCAGCTATGGGATTCATCCAATCCTCCTTGGTTATCAGCGGCAGAAACGGCCCTAGAAACGCTTTCAGGCAAGACCCACATTCCTACATTGCCCCGACACGGGATCGGACTTACAAGGCGTTTTACGCGGCTTAGACGCCACCATGTCGGATAGCCTTCGTACCATGGCTCTCCGGGGTGAGCATCCATCGTGGCCTCGTAGTCCATCGTGGCAACAATCCTGCCCGGCCACGATGAGACGGTCTCCCATGAGGGCAAGGATGCGAACATCTCTGGCGGCATCGCTCGGTTCGCCCAAAGCATGAAGTTCTGCCACTCGGCTCGATTGAACTTCTTTGAGACTGACATTGCACACCGTCCTTGTGCTGGTGAAGGATAGTGGCTGCGGTTCTCAACAACCTTAAGCCTGTAAGCGATAAGAATCGCATACGGGCCGGTGCAGGTGAAGGCTTGTGTGATCACTTGGCAGATGGTTTCCTCGCAAATACCTTTACTCCCAAAGTTGTTGTTTTTTAGCACACGGAGTGGACGAGTAGATCCTGGAATGTGATAGTGAAGGGTTTTGCCGACTGGGAACCGCCTGCGTATTGCGGGAGCTTGGAGATGTCGCACGTGATGCCGTGCAATGGTTCGCCGTCTTGGATGGGCTCCAGCTTGAAAAGCAGATAGGCGTCACTGGACGGGTTGTCGTAGCCGAGTCGCACCATGTCCTGCTTCGTCACGAGTTTCGGGCCGTCGCTCTTGTTGATTCTGAAAAGCTTGTCGGTGATCGACGTTCCGCTGTGAAGGAGAATATAGTCCGCCTTCAGCTCTTCGCTTGAAATGCCCAACGATCCGTTGCGTAGACCGATGCGGAAGTTGTAGCCGTTCTTCTGGATCCATTCCCATTTCTCGGGGCGATAGTATCCGATAAGGAGGTGTTCCTCCGCAGGCACGAAAGCGTCGCCGCGCGTGTTCTTGTCGGGAAGGACGATTTTGCGAGCGGCCACAGGGAGATCGACGGGATTGAACCGACGAACGCTCCAATCGTAAACGGCAGTGCGTTCGCGTTGCGTCAATCGGTTCTGCAAGGAGTATGTCACACGGCGGATGAATTGTTCGATCTTGCTCGCGCCGGCCATGAGCTGTGCACCGGGCTTGAGGATGAATGCGCCGATGCCGGGGATGATTTCGTGGTAGCGCCGTTTGGGGTCATCCTTGTCTCCGGGGTAGAGGATGTACGAGCCGTAGGTACGGCGAATGGCATCATTGTAGGCGTGCATCTTCAGGAGATCGCCGCGCTTGTACACGCCTTTGTCCTCTTCCTCCTTGATCGCACTCAATTCGTCCTTTTGCGTGTCCGTGTCGGTGACAGAATCCTCGATATCCGTCTTCGGGGTATTGGAGAAGAACTCGAGAAACTTCTCGATCTTGTACTTGGCGTCGAAATGGATGTGGACGACCGCATCGATCTTCTCTGCATCCTCGACATTCTTGATGTAGCGCGGCCAGATGGACAAGGTATAGTCGGGCCTCATATCGACGGTCCAACTGCCTTGGAGTTCGAGATTGTCCTTGTACTTGAAGGTCTTGTTGTAGGTGAACTGGGCCTTGAGCGGACGCGAACCATCGGCGGGCTCGAAACCACCCTCGAACGTCATCGTCTTTCCCTGGCGCAGCGAAAGCTCGAGCTTGTTCTTGTCACGGACGACAAGACGTTCGAGCTCTTTTTGCGGGAAGTCGAAAATTCCAGAAACGATGTCCAGCAGCTTGAAGAACGCCCAATACTCATAGAGCACGGCAACGTTGCGCTTGCCACCCTTATAAACGTCTTCGCCGCCTTCCCAGGCGATCTTTGCCGCCGACTCGAACATCAGCCAGGCTCGAAGGATCTCGCGATAACCTTCACGCCGTTGGAGGGCTGGGCTGGAAAGAGGCAACCGGTCGAGGCGGGACACGTTGCGGAAGAGCGGATCGCCGAGTCTATAGTCGAGGTTCTCCGCCAATGCTTCCGCTTCAGCCTTGAGATTCTCGGACGCATTGTCGAGGGTGGACATATCGCGCAAGAAGACCATGAAAGCTTCCAGCACGAACTTCACGAAGCGGTTCTCGGGAACATCAACCGTCTCTTCCCGGACATCGTGTGCAATGGCGAGGGGAACGCTTTCCCAATGAAAACGTTTGGCGAGATAATGGTTGGATGGAAGGGAATCTCGATTCGACGAGGAGATGAGCTGGCGTAACCCGTCGCGGCCAATGCGACCGGCGCGTGTTGTGGGCCGCAGTTCGCGGATTGTCCGCATTGCCTTGAGGGGCGATGCGCAGACCTTCGCCACGGCGGCGTCGAACGCATCGGAGACGATAAGCGATTTCGCGAAGGAGAATTGCTGATAGAGTGTCTCGGCGTCCGCCGTCGGATCGACCTCGTAATGCTGAAACACATATTCATCGCTGGACATCAACAGCTCGGCTGACTTCTCGGCGAGATCGTTCAGCATCGTCTGATAATCCGTGCGATAGTCCATCTTGACGCTGGTGGACTCCATTTCAACGACGGCTACGTCGAGTTCGTCCTTGTCGACGACTTTGAGTGCAAGCCGGCCAACGTAGTTGCCTGGGCGGATTCGTCCCTCATTTGCCTTGCGGGCAGATTGCGAGATCGCCGGATGCTTTTGAAAACGACACCCCTCGGGCAGCGTGTATTCGTATTCGCAACCTTCACGGATCTGCCACGGTACTTCTCCATTGGACTTGGCTTCGGAGGCGTCGATTTCGGCGTAGTACGCGTCTCTCACCGGATACAGTTCCATCGCGCCCGCGCCAAAGGTGGGACGGATGGACTGAAGCGGAATCTTGATTGCGCTGCTCATGGGAGATTAGGCCTCGGCGTAGCTCGCGAAGCCGTTTGTCTCGGCGGCCTTGTAGAGGCGCTTGATCTTCTCGGCGCTGACCTTGTACTTGGCGACGTCGGTGACTTTGACCGTTGCGTCCTTCTTGCAGATGTCTCCAAGTGTTTCAGTCTTTCCGTCTTCACGGCAGAACTCCCAGAAGGCTTCGAGCGGCAATGCCAAACGACGCCGCGAACCGTGGAGCTTCGGCAAGAGCTTCTGCATGATGGCGGCATCGACAGACTCTTCGACGGACAGATTCGCCTTGCGAGCAAAGGCGCAAAACAGCTTGGCTTCGCTGGCCGTGCGGAACGCGAATTCGGATCCGAGTTCGGCAAGGGTTGGGAAGAACTGCTTGAGCGCGTCCGCGACTGTCTTCTTGTCGTCACCGTCTAATTCGGCGGGCGTGTTGTGGAGTTTAAGAAACGCCTCGGCAAATTTGAGGCCCTTACCGTCGACTTGTGTCATGTCGAGCTTCTGGGGGTTGTCGAGATAGTTCGCCATCTGTTCGGCGGTCACGCGGAACTCGATGACCTGGGCGCGGTCGAGAACCTTGGGCGAGAACATGTGCGTGGTCTCGTCCACGTTCATCGTCCCGATGACAAAGAGGTTCTTGGGGAACGGAATCGTCGGCGGCACGGGCGTGCCATCGTCGGCGGTGCGGTTCTTGCCGTCGTAGAGCTTGATGGAGCCGTTGCTTTCCATTGCGCTCAGGAAGTCGGCGAAGTAACGCTCGACGTGGGAAAGGTTCATCTCGTCGAGGATGAGGAAGAAGGGGACTGTCGGGTTGTCGTTCGCATCGATCATGAGCTTCAAGACGCCCGTGTCCGAGAGGACATAGTTGTTCGGGTCAAGCCCATTCGGATAGCCGAGCAACTTCTCGTTGTTCGCCCAGTCTGCGCCAACGGGAACGATGCGAGCGGTCTCCGAGAGGGCGATCCACTGGGTGAATGCCTGTGCCAGCTTCGTCTTGCCGCTGCCACTCAAGCCTGTAAGGACAACAAACGGCTTGGCAAGAAGGGCGCAGACAAAACGTTTGACGAGCGCAAGGTCGTAGGTCAGACCAGCGTCCTCTGCAGCCTTGTGGAACGCTTTGATGAAATCCTCGAATTTGGAGATATCAATCGAATCTTGATTCTCCAGCTTGATTTCCTTCTTCATGTGTTTGCTCCATTCCTTCA
>JAEDMC010000164.1 GCA_016303225.1 Kiritimatiellia bacterium | reverse complement strand
CATACCGGCTCTTGGCCGGCGGAAGCTCAAAGTCCAGAACGCGCAGGAGCAGGTCAGTCTCGGTGCGGACAGTCCCGCTCGACAGCGTCAGGCGGCCCTTGTGAAGGCCAGCCGGCGCCGTCGCGGCCACGGGCACGACGAGGCGGAAGCGCACACGCTCGCCGGCCTTCGCCGCGCGCCCCTTGGCAGCGTACTCCAGCCCGACGCCAACCAGCGCCTTCGGACCGAGCCCCGGGACGTCCGTGTAGAACGCATTCGGATCCCGCAGTTCCGGCACTTCGCGGAGAAGCACGGCCGAAAAGCCCTTCGGCGGCGTCACCGTCACGGCAAAGGCGCCGTCCGCCGGCGCGGCAAGCTCGACCCAGGCGGTGGCGTCCACCCCCTTGGCCGAGACCAGGTCGACGGACGCGGCCGAAGAGGCCAACGCGGCGGCCATGGCGATTATCAACAGCGACGTTTTCATCCAATGCCCCTTATCTGACATGAATCATGAGCCCGGCCGGGGAAAACTCCGCCGCGCCGATGTCGGGGCCCTTGCCCTGCTGGCGCGGACGACCGTAGACGTCGACAGCCGTCTCGCCCATCCACGGCAGCGGACAGCCGGCGTCGATGCACGGCGACTCGGACGTCGGACGGAAGGCGAACTTTCCGTATCCGCGCAGCTTCGGATCGGCGGCGATGTTCCCATCCCCCGGCATCAGCGGCCACGCACACGTGTTGGCAACCACGCAACGGCCGGGCTCGAGCCCCCAGTTCGCACCCGCGCCGTCGCCCGTGTTGCCCCAGATCACGCAATTGCGGATGACAGGGTCTTTCTTCACGTCCTTGTCGACGCTCTGCGCATAGACGGCCGGCGACGAGGTCAAGGGGAAATTGCCCGCGACCGTGCAGTTCTCCATCACCCCGCCGACCAGGTGGACGGCGATGCCGCGCGCGGCGTTGTCATAGACCTGCTTGTTGTAGGCGACCAGCGAATTGCGCACGACTCCGCCTTTATTGAGGTAGACGCCGCCGCACCGGGTTTTGGTCGTCTCGCCTGCGCCGCCCCAGACGAGGCGGCAGCTTTCGACCAGGCCGCCGCCGTTCAGCAGGGCGTTGTGGCCCATCGCCGGGTTGTTGGGATCGAGGCTATAGGTGCAGTTGTGGGTCAGGAGCGTCCGGCGCACGATTCCGCCATTGTTGAGGTAGACGCCGCCTCCGCCGCTGCTTTTGCACTCGAGCGTGCGGCAGTTTGTGATGACACAGCCGTCGACAAGGCCCGCCTGCTCGATCCAGACGCCCCGGCCGAATCCCTTGTTTTTGTTGGAATCGCCCCGGTCGAAGTCCGTCGTGACGGTCACGTTGCGGAGTTGCGCATCCGCATGCGCCAGCTTGAAGACCGAGCCGCGCGCATCCGAGTACGACAACTGCTTCATCAGCTTCACGACCGCCTTCGCCCCGGGCGTCGCGCCCGCGACGATCGAGCCGTTGTCGATGACGATCTGCTCCGTCACCTCATACGTGCCGTCGGCGAGCAGCGCGCAGACGGGCGACTCGGACTCCAGCGCCTTCTTGATCGTCTGAAACGCCGTCGCTGGGCTCTTTCCGTCGTTGGTGTCATCGCCTTCCGGGTTGACGTAGACGACCGGCAGGAAGCTCGCCGTGAAGTCGTAGGCCTGATCGAGGACCGTGAACGTCAGCGACGGGTCCTTGTCATGGTCGGCCGGTGCGCCAGCCGTCCACTTGCCGAAGGCATACCCGTTGTCTGGCGTAACGGTGACGCATACGCGCTTGCCCGTCTCGACCCATTCGGGCTCGACGGATGCCGTGCCGTTCCCGTCCGTCGTCACCGTGACACGGTACTCGACCTTCCACTGCCAGACGAGTTCGTGCCAGAGTCCGTTTTCATTCGTATAGGTGCAGCTCGTGCCGGCGCCCTTGCGGACGAGCTTGCGCGTGCGCGTCGCGGCATCGACGGAATAGAGCTTCCACCCGACGCACGTCGCGCGCTTCGTCTCCGACTCCGACAGATAAACCGGCCCGGTGGGAGCCCTGCACGTGATCGACTCGCCCAGCGGCACGTTCGTCACTCCATAGCCCGGCGCGAGGCCTTCCGAGACGACCTCTTCCGGCGATCCCGTCACGTGCAGCTCGTTCGTATACGAGGAGACGAGGCGGACGCCCAGCGACACCGGATTCCCGCTCACGTTCTTCTCCGACCAGACGAACGTAGCGTTCGCGCCCGGCTGAGCGGCTGTCTGGATGATGTTGGAACAGATGCCCTTACCCCAGCTGATCAGCGTCGTGTTCGTCGTCTGCAGGTCGAATACCCCCGGCGAGTCGGGCGCGACGTCGACCGTAATCGGGTACAGGCGCTTCGTGTTGTTGTTGGAGCCCATGATATAGCTAGGGTTGGCGAAAGCGTTGAAGATCGGCGGCGTCGCATAGCCTCCAACCGGCAGCGCAAATTCCAGTCGCACGTTCGCAGCCTCCAGATCCGAGCGGACATTCGCGCCCTGCGCCGAGCAACGGAAAGCCGGCTGTTTGCCAACGAACCGAATCTTGCCGCCATTCGTAACCGTGCCGAGCAGCGCGCTTCCCCGCACCTCAAGCGTTGCATCGTCAATCACCGTCAGGCCCCCGCCGAACCAGTAGTCCGAGCAGGAGAGGGACGTGCCCGGGCCGAGCCACAGTCTGCCGCCCTGGCGGTTCTCCAGACGGCCCTGTAGATACCAGCTCGCCCCGTTGGACAGCCGCACCTCGCCGTCGAAGGCATTCAATATCGTCGTGCCACCCGTGTCAAGCGCCACGCCGTCCAGGGCCAGACGCAGGCGCGCCCCGGTGAGTGTCGGAGCATTTTTCACCGACAGTTTCGGCTTCGCATCTTCCGCTCCCAGCCCGTCCGCACGGGCAAACGTGACATCAATGCCCGGCTGCTCCAGTTTGAGGGTTCCGACGCTCGTCGCCGTGCGCAGAACGATCCGCGCCTTCGCGCCGGCCGGGAAGAAGACGGCGTTGTTCTCGTTGTTCGGATAGCCAATCACGTCACCGCCGTTGTTCTTCCAGTTCGCGGAATTTTCCCACTCGTCGCCCGCGCCCCCCTTCCACGTGTAAGTCGCGTCGTCTTTGGTCTTGCAGGAGGCGACGTCCGTCCTTGTCGTGACGACGGCCGTGCCGCCGGCGGATGTCGAGACCGCGCGAAGCTGCCAGTAGTAGGTCCGCTCCCAGTCGTCGAATTTGTGAGACAACTCGAACACCCCTCCCGGCACGTCGAGCTTCTCGTCCACCTTGACAAACTCCTCCGCGTCATCCGTCTCGCCGACCCACAGCGAGACCGTCGCCGACTCGCCCATGCCGCGATCCTCCAGGTCGCCGCTGAACTTCACCGTGCGACGGGTGACCGCGTGCGTGGCGTAGCCAATCGCGACCACCTTCGCCATCGTCACCCGCATCACCTGGCTGCGCGAGACGGAACCGTCCGCCGTCGCCTCAACGCAGACGTAATACGTCTCGCCCGGAGTCAAATATTGCGAAGACTCCGTGTCCTCCGAGAACAGCGTCAGGGCGAAGGAGCCCGGAGCCTGGAGGTCGCTCCCCTCTAGCTCTGTCCACTCCTGGTCAAGCGCCTCGGGCCTCCGGCCGACAAGCACCTTCAGCGTGCATTGCGAACCAGTAAAGCTCTCCAGGATTCCCGTCACCGTCAGCGTGTCGCCGCCCCGCCCGTCCAGGGACAGCTCGGGCAGCCACGGCTCCGAGTAGTCACGCCAATAGACGCTGGACGAACAGGACCGTGGCGTGCCGTCAAGGAAGAAGCGGATGACCCTGTTGTCTTTCTCTCCCCAGTCGTCCCGCAGGGTATACTCATACGTCCCGCAATCGGCCGCGACCGTCGTCAGTTTCTCCACGTGCGTCCAGCCGTTCGTCGTCGCGCCGCCGTGCTGTCCCCCCCAGGCGACATACAGGTCGCGCGCCTCTTCCGCAGGCGGGAACGTGAGCGTCAGCTTCTGCAGCTCGCCATCCGCGATGACTTCGTCCACCCGTATCGCCAGGAGGTCTCCGGCTCTCAGGAGCGATCCGTCCCCCGAATCCATCATCAGCTTCCAGGTCGTGCCGCCATCGTCCGACCAGCCCATGTTTTTCGTGTTCAGGCGGTCGTCTGTCGACGTGAAGCCGCCGGCGCGGCCACCGCCGTCGCCCAGCCGGATCTCGATCGGATACCAGCCAGTCTCCGTCGGCTCGAACGGAGTAGTAGAGGTGACGATGGCGGCCCCGTCCTTGACGTCGTCGAGAAGCTTGGTCGTGATCCCGGTGTTCGGATCGGTGACCTGGACGCGCGCCCAATCGTCGATGTGCGTGCGGAAGTGGTAGCTCTTGCCGCCTTCCAGGCGCATCTGGCCCCAGTAGACCCACTGGCCGTTGTTCACCGGCCAGTAGACCTCGTCGCCCCAGACCTGGGATTTGCGCTTCGTCTCATCCAACGGCCAGCCGCCGGAGTAGGCGGCCAGCACGCCAAGCTCACGGCGGTAGATGCGATAGTCGTTTGTGTAGTCACGCCAGTTCGTCCCCGACGGGAGCTCGGCATAGCTCTTGGTCCAGTCCTTCTTCGCGTCCGTGAAGAACGTCTGGTTCAGCCCCGCCACGCCGAAAGCGTCCTGGGAGCCGGCGGTCATCACGCGGACGGGAGCGCTGACAGCCCGCTCGCCCAGGTTGTTGACGGCCACGGCCTGGACGCAGTAGACGCGCTGCGG
Organism: Kiritimatiellia bacterium; assembly: GCA_016303225.1. Classification (GTDB taxonomy): domain Bacteria; phylum Verrucomicrobiota; class Kiritimatiellia; order RFP12; family UBA1067; genus UBA1067. The sequence goes on along the minus strand of JAEDMC010000164.1, from coordinate 1,313 downwards.
CAGGAGGCGTTCAAGGCGAAACGTCATGGGCCCCGTCGCCTTCGCCGTCCAGACGGTCTGCGTCTTGACCAGGCTCGTCTCGTCAAGGCCGTAGGCCAATTGAATGGAGGCTTCCGTGGCGTTCTCCCCCAGCCCGTGCAGCATCGCGCTCAAGTCGACGAAGCTGTCGCCGCGCGCCACGACCGCGACGCTGCTGATGTCCAGCGACGAGGTGATCCACGCTGGGCCGCTCGCGCCATAGGCCAGGAAGTCCGCCTGCGCGACCGTGTCATGCTCGGCCTGGACCCAGTCGGCGCTCGCCGCGCCCTTCATCAGGCGCAGCTCGTCGAAGGCGCCCATGACGTAATGGGTGTCGGCCTTCCCAGTATTGCCGATGTAGAGCGGCTTGCCGTTGTCGTTAACGGCCTTGACCGCGCCAGACTTGAGAAGCACGCCGTTGCCGTATACCGACACGTTCGCACCGCTGTAGACGAGCGCAAAATGCGCCCAGGTCTTGTTAAACCCCGGATCCCAGAAAGCCTTAAGCTCTTTCTCCTCCTCCTTATCCAACAGGACATCGAGTCTAGCGTTCCCGCCATAGGCCCTGACCTGAGAGCGGCTGGACCCGATCAGCATCATCTCCCAGCCCGAGTTCTCCTCCGGGGCCCACTTGCGGGAGAGCGGATTCCCCCAGTTGCAGGTGCCCGTCAGGCGCATCCACCCGGAGAACGTAAACGTGTCGCCGCACTCAAGCGCGTCATAGTTAGGAACCACGAGATAGGCGTTCCCGCCCTTTGACGTGGTGCGCGCACCGCCGACCGGCGCATCGGAGCCATCGTAGCGGACGCTTTGGTCCGCATTGCTCATCGGATTGCCCATCGGCGTCGCATCATAGGCCGACCCATGACTCGTCGAGTTCGCGCAGACGCCGCTCTCCTCGCCCATGTGCCAGACGGCTCCATAGTTCTCGTTCCAGGTGGCAGCCGAACGCGCGCTGTCCACGTTCGACTGGCTGTCGCCCCACTGGACGAAGAAGGTCTTGCCCTTCGCCAGTTGCGGCAGCTTCACCCAGAAGAGCGACTCGCCGGACGGATTCCACGTGTCCAGCTGATAGGCGAGCGGATTGCCGTTCTCGTCCACAAACACGACGTCAGAGCCGTCCGCCTTGCATGTGCCGTAGTGAAAGCCGTCCACCGTCTGCGGCGACAGGCGCACAAGAACCGGGAAGTTCTCCAGCTCCGCGCCGTCATACCCCTGCACCGTCAGCATGGCCTGATAGGACGGCGCCGCCAGCGCCGCAGAGACGGCCAGGCCGCAAGCGGCAAGCACCGCAA
>JAEDMC010000163.1 GCA_016303225.1 Kiritimatiellia bacterium | reverse complement strand
AACCGCACGGAAGCGGCCGCCATCGCCCTCAAGAAACAGCTGCTCAAGCTCTAAGCCTAGATTCGTCAGTTGAATGTCTCACGCAGAGACGCAGAGAGGCCGAGAGCGCAGAGAATGCTCGGAATCTTGCGAATACAATGAGCTATGCATCAAATTTACTTGAAGCAAAAATCACCTAAAGGGTGAAACAACAAATTGTTCAGGTCGCTGCGATAAAACTACAAATTTGCAATTTTCTCAGCATTCTCTGCCTCTCTGCGCCTCTGCGTGAGAAAAATTCGCCCCCTACTGCCGTTTTTAGGCTAAGGGCCACTGCGACCGATCAGCACCAAAGAGTCCCGAAATGCCGCTTGCGCAAGCAAAAAAACAAACGAAAGGCGCCGACAGGACAACCTGCCGACGCCGATTGTACGCATCCACCGTGCGCGCTTAGAACGCCCAGCCTTCGCGGATAAAGGGCTTCACGAGCGCCTGCGCCGCGGCATTGCCGCAGAACGACTGCTTCGCGCAGTCCCACTTGAGCTTGCCCGGCACCTGCTGCGCGATGCAGCCGACGAGGATGCCCTCCATCTGCGGCACGCAGTACTCGATGTCGGCGAAGCACTGGGAGTGCGTCTGGTCGTAGTAGTTGCCGTCGCCGCGGATCGCGTGCAGGAACTCCGTGTAGTGGCCTTCGGCAAAGCCCTTCATCTCGACCGTCGACTTGCCGTCGACCGTCTTGGAGCCCGCACAGAACGGAATCGAACGCGGCACGGCCTTGCAGGCCTCGTGCGCGAACACGTCGATGAACTTCTGTTCGTCGTTCAACGCGATCGCGCACTTGGAGCCGTAGTCGTCCTGCATGAGGACCGCGCCCTTCGAGCCGATGATGTAGCAGCCCGTGTCCGGCACTTCGCCGAAGCACTTCACGACCTTCGGCATCACTTCCGGACCCGGCTTGTTGCCGCTCTTGCCCGGCTTGGTCTCGTCAAAGCCGTCGTACCAGAAGAGAGTGACCGCCGGGAGCTTGACGCCCTTGCGAATCTTCGAGTCGCGCGCGGCGTAGGTCATCTTGACGACGGACTTCGTCGGATACGCGATGTCGTTCTTCTCCTCGATCTTGACGCACTCGGCGTCGGTGACCGTGCCGAGCTCGAGACCGCGGAACGCGAGGTTCATCGTATGGCAGGCCATGTCGCCGAACGCGCCGCAGCCGAAGTCATAGAACCCGCGCCAGGTGAAGCGGTGGTAGACGTTGCGGCCGAGGTTCCACGGATCGTAGGCCTTCACGTCCTTGCCGTACTCGCCGAGGAACGGACGGTTCTTCGCCGTGCCGAGCCACGCGTCCCAGTTCAGCGTCTTGCGCGTCGTGCCGTCGCCGTTCGGATGGCCCTTCACCCAGTCGCAGACCGCCTTGCCCTGCGGCCACACCGGACGGTTCGTCCAGACGTGCACCTCGGTGACATCGCCGATGATGCCGCTCTGCAGGATCTCCGTGCAGCGGCGCATGGAGTCGAGCGAGCTGCCCTGGTTGCCCATCTGCACGATGACGCCGTTGTCCTTCGCCGCCTTGTTGAAGTACTCGAGCTCCCACAGGGTGCGGACGAGCGGCTTCTGCACGTAGACGTTGATGCCCTGCTTCATCGCGCTGATCGCGACCGGACCGTGAATGTGGTCGGGCGTCGAGATCGTCATCGCCTGGATGCCAAGCATGCCGGCATCGTCCATGAGCTTGCGGTAGTCGGTGTAGAACGGAATCTTCGTGATGTCAATGCCGAGGGCCTTGAAGTCCTCTCTCGCCGCAATGACGCCAAGAACGTCAGAATCCGCATCGCAGATCGCCACGAGTTCGGCCATACCCGACTGCAGCATCGGCATCCAGTCCGAATAGCCCTTGCCGAGCGCGCCGACGCACGCGAGGCGGATCTTGCCCTTACCCTTGCCGATCGAGAAGCAGCCACCGGCCGCCAGCATCGAAGAGCCCGCGAGACCGCGGAGGAACGTCCTTCTGTTCAGATTCATGTACTGTCTCCTGGTTGGTGAATGTAATTTACGAGTATTATATCACAGAACCGTGCGAATTTGTCGCGAGAATTTGCATGGATGCTAGAGCGGGCTACAGCCCAACGGCCTTGCGGACCTTCTCCATCGTCGGCGCGGCGGCCGCGCGGGCCTTCTTCGCGCCCTCTTGAAGGATGTCCTCCAGGGCGTCCGGATCCTTCACCAGCTCGTCGCGACGGGCCTTGAACGGATCAAAGAGACGATGATAGGCGTTGAGAAGTTCCTTCTTCGCCGTGCCGTAGCCATAGCCGCCGGCGCGGAACGCCGCCGCCATCGCCTCGGTCTCCTCCTTCGTCGCGAAGAGCTTGTAGAGCTCGTAGACGGAATTGCCCTCCGGCTCCTTGGGCTCTTCCATCGGCGTCGAGTCGGTCTGAATACCCATCACCTTCTTCTTCGCCGAGACGTCGAAGAGCTCGATCGTGTTGTGGTAGCTCTTGGACATCTTCTGTCCATCCGTGCCCGGAATCGTCGCCACCGTCTCGGGAATGTACGCGTCCGGCATCTTGAAGATCTCGCCATAGGCGTTGTTGAACTTCTGGCAGAGGTCGCGCGTCACCTCGAGATGCTGCTTCTGGTCCTTGCCGACAGGCACGAGGTCCGCGTTCATGATGAGGATGTCCGCCGCCATCAGCACGGGATACGCGAAGAGTCCGTGCGTCGCCTCGAACCCGTGCGCCATCTTGTCCTTGTAGCTGTGGCAGCGCTCGAGGAGCCCCATCGGCGTGAGGCAAGAAAGGTACCACGCAAGCTCCTGCACCTCGGGAACGTCGCTCTGACGGTACATGACCGTCTTGTTCGGATCAAGCCCGCACGCGAGATAGTCGAGCGCGACCTCCTTCGTCGCGTCCCGCAGCGCCTTGCCGTCCCGCACCGTCGTCATCGCGTGGAAGTTCGCGATGAACATGAAGTTCTCGCCCTTCTCCTGAAGGTCGAACATCGACTTCATCGCACCGAAGTAATTGCCCCAGTGGAGCTTGCCCGAAGGCTGAATGCCAGTCAGAATTCTCATGGTTTCTCCATTATGTCAATATTACGGAGCCGTGCTGAGCGCCTCTTGCCGTTTCAGCAGCTCTTTTCCTCGTTTCATGACCTCTTCAGCCATGTCGCGCTTGCCGATCTTCATCAGGCACGCGCCGAAATTGTAAACCGCCGCCGCGTCGTTCGGCGTGATGAGCACGATCGTCTCATAGCACTTCAGCGCCTGCAGCACCTTGTTGAGCGCCAGAAAGCCCTTGGCGTTCCGCTTCAGGTTCTCAATCCGCTCGCGCAGCATCGGATCGAACGGATTGCGCAACGCCGCGCGCGCCCAGCGGTCGATGGCCTCCTCTTCGCCCTTCTTGTCCTTCGCCTTCGCCGCAAGCATGTTCCCCTCCAGCAACAGCCGGCGCACGACCTGCATCGAACGGATCTCTGACATCGTCGCCGTCAGGATGTCCTCGTCGATGTCTGAAGTATCCAGCCACTTGATCTCTGGAATCTCCTTGGTGACGAACCACTCTGGCACGACCTCGCCTTCAAGCTTCCGCTCGAACGCCGGCAGAACCTCCTCGCGCGTTCCCACATAGCTCGCGAACACCTCCGCAACCGACATCGTGCAGTTCGTGTCCGCGGCAAACTCATTCATGACCTTTGCGAGCGACACGCGGTTCGTGCCAGCGTGCCCGACCAGCACCCAGTCCCTCTCTCCGGGCATCCAGACATGGACCTCCCGCCCAGGGAATTCCTCCAACTGGCGGCGAAACGCATCCGCCGTCATTCCGCGCACACTCCCGCTGGTAACAACAAGCTTATCGCCAGACGGATCGACGTCCGTGCAATGCTCCAACGCCCGGATGCGCGTTGTCGCCTCCACCACCGCCGGACACGGCTCCTGCTGCAAGACCGATTTGTCCGACGACTCCTCCTTCGAACACCCCACGGCCACCAACGCCGCCAGCGCAATCGCCGCAATCCGTCTCACAGCGCCCCCCGAATCTCGCTGACACACTTCGCAACCACCCCCAGCCGCTTCTCCACCGCCGTCTTCGCCCGCGCCCCAAGCCCAGCGTCATCCCCTCCAAACAAATCGACGATCTTCTCCTCCAGCTCCCCCTCGTCCTTCACCTGCACAATCGCATCCGCCGCCAGCAAATCGCTCATGACCGGCCTGAAGTTCTCCGTGTAAGGGCCCACCAGCGTCGGCTTGCCGCACAGGCACGGCTCGATCATGTTCTGCGACCCGTGCGCACACAGCGATTTCCCGACAAAGACGACGTCGGCAATGCCGTACAGCCCCATCAGCTCGCCGGTGGTGTCGGCCAAAAAAACTTTAGGTGAAGGTGAAGATTCAAGGTGAACAGTGGAATTTAACCCTTTCCTTTGTTCACCTTCACCTTTAACCTTCACCTCACGACTTCTCCTCACGCAACCAAACCCCGCCTTCCTGATGTTCGCCTCGATTGCATCGGCCTTCTCGAAGTGACGGGGGGCGAGGACAAGCAGAGGTGAAGGTGAAAGGTGAAGGCGAACAGCGGAATCTAAGATTTTCCTGTATATTCGAAGCAGCACCTCGTCTTCGCCCGGCCAGGTCGAACCACCCAGCAATATCCTGATCCCCGATCCCTGATCCCTGATCCCTGCGCAAATCCACTCCCTCAGCTCCTTCTCCTTCGCCTCGTTCCGATGCGCGACGTCAAACTTGAAGCTGCCCGTCACCTCGACCTTCGCCTCTGGCGCGCCCGCGGCGACCAATCTCGCCTTATCGAGATCGGACTGCGCGAAGATTCTCGTAAACGCGCTCAGCACATCGCCGAAGAACCATTTCGCCGCCCTGTACCGCGGCGCGCTCCGGTCGCTCACCCGCGCGTTGATGAGGAAAAGCGGAATCCCCATCTTCTTCGCCTGCAAGATGAAGTTCGGCCAGATCTCGCTCTCGGTCAAAACAATCGCCCGCGGCCGCACCGTCCTCAGCGCGCTCTTCACGAAGTTCGGAAAGTCCAGCGGATTGTAGATGAGAATGTCTGAAGCGGTTAAGCGGTTAAGCGATTGAGCGGTTGAGCTGTTGATGGAGGCGAGCTCTTTCTCAGCGATCTTCCAACCAGTTGAGGACGTCGTCGAGAAGCAGAACCGAACATTCGGCTCAACCTTGCGCCATTCGCGCATCAGCTGCGCCGCGACCTGAACTTCGCCGACACTGACAGCATGTATCCAAATAAAGTCTCCCGTCTCCCGTCTAAAGTCCTTATGGCTGTCGTAAAGCGGCCTGTCCTTACCAAACAAGCCCGCAGGGTAGAGCGCGAAACGATCGCCCATTCGCGCGGCATATCCGCCGCGCCGGAGCATCCTCATCAGAAATCCCGGCAGCAGAAACGGATAAACCAACGCAAAAAGAACGTTATAAATCGTCCACTTCACCTCTTAACCTCTTAACCTCTTAACCGCTCAACCGCTCAACCTCTTAACCGCTTAACCTCTTAACCGCTTAACCGCTTAACCGCTTAACCGCTCACTTCGTCACCGGCATTCCGCAGTCGACGACCGTCCCGTCCGGAACCGTCACGCCCGGCGCCGTGCAGCTGTTGGCGCCCATGAAGACGTCCGCCCCGACCTTGGTGTGGCCCGAGAGCGACACGCCCGGCGCGAGGTTCGCGAAGTCGCCGACGACGCAGTCGTGTCCGACCCCCGCCCGCGAATGGATGATCACGAACTTGCCGATCTCCGTACCGACGGAAACGACCGCCTCCTGGGAGATGAACGTACCGTGCTTGAACTCGGTCGTGGGCGACACCTGCGCCGACGGATCTATGAGCGCCGGGAAGTCGTGTCCCCTCAGGCGCGCGTACAGCTGGCGGCGGATGGCATTGTCGCCGATCGCGATGAAGACGGAGGCGCCCGGGTTGTCCCGGGACGCCTTCTCCACCGATCCGAGCATCGGATAGCCCTCGAAGTTGCCCGTCGCCTTCTGCGGATCGTCATCGGCGAACCCGATGACGTTCCACAGCGGTTCGGGCGCGGCGGCGTTGATGCGCTCGACGGTCCAAACCGCCTCGCGCCCGAATCCGCCCGCCCCAACGATGAAAAGGTCTCTCATATGCGTTTTCTCCAATGTGGTAATTATACCATAAACGGCGACGTGCGGCGTTAAGGACCACGCTTATCCCGGATTTTCAGGGATAATTTATCCCGGATTTTCACGAGACCCC
>JAEDMC010000162.1 GCA_016303225.1 Kiritimatiellia bacterium | reverse complement strand
CGCGCACGAATGGAAAGTCAAAGTGTCGGTAGGGGCCGACGTCCTCGGCGGCCCGCAACCGCGATCAAACGAAATCACGTTGTGGGGCGGTTGCGGGCGGCCATGGTTTTCGATAGTCCGAGGTAGGGGCCGACGTCCTCGGCGGCCCGGGTTGCGGGCGGCCGAGGACGTCCGCCCCTACCGGTTGTACCCGACAAAACCGCCGCACTGCGGAAGCCCGTAACGCGGCGGTTTTAACAATGGAACTGTGCAGTTTGTCTGCCGCGAACGGCAGAGGTTTATGCAGGAGAGCGAGGGGCGGGTCGAGCGGGATCGTGGAGTGCGGCGCGGCGGTTTGGGGTGCACCCTAATCGCGTTTAGGGCAGGCCCTGATGGGGTGTTGGGGTGCGCCTCGCAAGGCGTCAGGGGTAGCCCTGAGAGCGAACTGGGGCTGGTGTGGTCGTCAATAAGGGGCGTGGGGGAGAGCGATGAGTGAAGATGAGGAATCGGGTGGGGGTCTTGCCCCCGCTCGTCCTTCGCCAACGTCGGAGCAGTTGCCGCAGACGTCACCAGCACCAATATCATCGGGTATACGACTATCTCCGCAAACGTATCCTCTTGTCGATTTAGCAACCGTGGTGGGTAACCCTTCTCGGTCCCCTCCGAACGGACAGGTCGCCTCAAGCCGTCCAGACGAGCGTGCCCGGCTGGGAGGCATCCGTGTCGCACTCCTTGCCGATGCGCGCAAGCAACGCGCCGGGAAGCACGAGCTTGCCAGACTCGAAGTGGACTTCTTCCGTTATGTCATGGACGCGTCCGTCCGCCAAATCCTGCGCAAAGACGCGGCAACCCGGCTGAACTCGGACGGCCAGCGATCCGAAGCGTCCGAAGACGCCGAGCGGCACGCCCGGCGTCAGCTCGGCCGCCAGCGTCACGTCGGCGAGCGGCGTCCGCCAGGCGCCCTCCTGCACACGCGGCAGCGCGAGCGCGGACAAGGCCCCGTTCGGATGGCGCGCGCATGCGACGTACGGCGTGGCGGATCCGGCCGTACGGACCTCGGGCAGCGGCAGTCCGCGCGAAATGCGCGCAGGCGCGCCCTGGACGACGTCAAGCCCGTGGGCGGCCGCGAACCAGAAGTTCTCTTTGGTCACGCGCCAGCTGTCGGAGAGGACTTCCTCGCTCCAGCGAACGCCAAAACCGTCCGTCGGACCGAACGCAGGCGCAAGCCGCGCCCAACGAACCGCCCGATCTAGCTCCTTGAGCCGCAGGCATTTCTCCTGTCCTTCCGGAAAGATGCCAGGATGCGGCTGCCACGGTCCGCGCATGCCTCCAAACGCACAGCCGAGGCCGACGCCAAGATAGACGCAATCCTCCGTCGAGACGATCGCCTTCGAGCCTGTCTCTTCCGCAAGCTTCAGGTCGCAGAGCGTACGATCGAGCGCCTGCGGCACCACGAGCGGATCATACCAGTCGTAGATGCGCCAGCAGTCGGAGAACGGCAGGATCTGACGTTCGAGGTCCCGAAGCTTCGCGTCTTCCGGACCGACGAGACGCCGTCCGCTGCCGCCACGATGCTTCTCGTCGAAGCCGCTCAGCGGAATCTGGCAGACGCAGTGCTCGATCAGGACTTCCGGCGCAACCTGGTCGCGGACGCGTGACAGCATCCGACGAAACGCAACGTCCCCGCAGCGATTGCCCCAGTCCACCTTGAGGTAGCGGACACCGGCTTTCGCGAACCAGTCGAACTTCCGCTTCCACTCCTCCTCGGCCGAGAGCCCCTTCCAGTCGGGATGGTCATACTCGCACTGGGTCTGGGCGCACGTCCAGAGCCCGACCCCGCCCCAGCCGGCGTCACGTGACCGCGCCACCAGCTCGGCAAGGCGCTCGGCGGGCGTTCCCTTGAAGGACGGGAAACGCTGCGGATGCGGGAACATCGCGGCGAATTCCCTGCAATCGCGCGGCTGCGCGCCGTAGGGGACGTCCCAGCCGTCGTCGAAGACAAGCATGAGCTCGCTGCGCGATTCAGGGAAGAACGAGGCGAAGCCGCCCTTTCCGAACGCCGTGATCTCGTCAATGCCGTCGCGCGTCGTGTTGCCTCCCTTCGGACGCCGAGAGCGGTCCGCCAGGACACCCGCAGTGAAAGCCGCGTCCTGCGCGCACCACGTGCACCAGTAGTTCGGCGAAGCCGCGAGCGCCCGCGCCGGCAGGATGCTCCGCGTGCCACCCCAGCAGCCGCCCAGTCCCAAAGCCGCGAACGCGGCGCTGTCCGTGATAAAGTCTCTTCTTGTCTTCATTGTAAGTCCTCCGTTGCTTAATCCGCCCCGTCTTCCAGTAGCCAACGCAACACTCGTTGAGTAGCAGAGTCTGGCAAGTACTTTCTTGTGATTGGTTGGTAGTATAGCAGTTTTCAGTTAGGCCAGTAAAGCGGGCTTCAGCCGGTAGTCGGGCGCTCAATGCCGCGAAGCGGTGTTGAGTGACCGACTACGCGCGTTTGGATGAAGTCGTCGCAATGGAGACGGATCGTTTCCAGCCCCTTGTCCGCGATGTACTTCCTATCGGCTTGCGATAAATGAAACCGGGAGCGGAACTTTGACTTCTTCAGCCGGGCGAATGCTGCGTGATATGCGTCTCTGTGTCGTCTCATCCCTCATGATACACTTCCGCCTTCTGCCTCAGGGCTGCTCTCTTCACGCATCCTTCAACTTCCAAGAGCACTCATGGGGACGGCGTACAACCCTTCGCCGAAGCGAAGCGTCTTGTCGCCCGAATATAGGACGATGCCTGTAAACGGCACCTTGGCGAGATTTTCGGCAAACCATTTAAGGTGTTTGAAATCATCCAACGATGCCTGCCCGGCCTTGACTTCCACTCCAAGAATCGCACAGTCCTTGCGCTCGACCATGAAATCGATCTCGCGCTTGCGGTTGTCCCTGTAGTGCGATATCGTGTAGCCACCATCGGCATCTGCTATCGCCGCCAGTTGCTGATAGACCCACGTCTCGACCAGTTTGCCGTTTCGGCTCTCGTCCATGTACAATTCCGACTCGTTCCATCCAAGAATACTGGCCACGAGCGCGGAGTCCGTTGCAATCCATTTTTCCCGTTTCCCCACCATTTCATAATCGCTTTTAGTCCAGCTGGGAATGCTGTCGAACACATACAGCGCCTTGAGCGCAGCCATGTAGTTCTGTGCGGTCACTTTGGATATTGCCGCCTTCGCCGAAAGTTCCTCCGTAGAGAAGAATTGCGCCGTGTGCGCAAGAAGCCACTGGGCGGTTGCGCGAAGTTCCGGCAACTTGCGAATCTCTGTGACGTCTTGAATGTCTTTCTCAATTAAATCATCAAGATACGCTTCAAACCAGTCCGACCTGTCATCAGGCGAATAATCCAAGATTTCTGGATACCCGCCTCGGAATGCAGCGTGAATCACATCCCTTCGCGTAAAATAGGTGTAGAACGGGTCGAAGTCGCGATTGAATGCTCTGCGTAAAAATGTCGGAGGGTTCCCGTTCAGCTCACCGAGCGCGAGCGTCCGCAGCCTGATTCGCCCAAGGCGTCCGGCGAGCGAATCTTTCACGGCTCTTGCAAATCGCAGATTGGAACTGCCAGTCAGAAGGTACTGCCCGGATGACGAATCCCTGTCCACGACCATCTTTATCGCTTCGAGAATGTCAGGCACTTTCTGTATTTCATCGATGACAACAGTCTCGCCTTTTTCGTGGGCAACAAACCCATTGGGGTCGGTATTGGCGATGCTGCGAACGAGTTTGTCGTCAAACGTATAACGTCTTGATTTAGGCAAATCGACCATTCCGGCAAGCGTCGACTTGCCTGTCTGTCTCGCGCCAGTCAGATTCACGCCGCGTCTTACTTCCAGCATTGCGCGAAGCTTTGAAGTTTGCCATCTTTCTATCATAGGTCCAATCCTTAGCTTAGTATAGTATAGCAAAGTTCTGCAAAAACGGAAAGTAGTCAAGTGTAAAAATGACAAGTTGGCGACGGTATAACCAGAAAGTAGACTAACACTTATCCCTCTTTCCTTGTCGCGAACGCTCGCGCCGGCTTGCCCCTCGAACGGGGGTTTGGTATAATCGGCACCCATGACAAACGTATTGGAACAAGCATCATGAACCTACTCGTTTCCCGCAGGCACTTCCTCCTCGGCGCCTCGGCGTATTCGCTCGCCGGCTGCCTTGCGCCGCAGGCGGCGCGGTGTAGGGCGATTGGCTCGCGCTTTCCTGAGCGGGCTTCGGCAGGCAGTTCGGCGGAATGATTTTCAAAAGGGAAGGATGATGGAAATGAAGATGACAGTCGTATTGGCGGCGGCGCTTTGCGCTGAGGCCGCTTGGGCGCGGGAACGGACGGACCTGTTCAACGGACGGGATCTCTCCGGCTGGACGGCGGTGGCCGACCAGGATGTCACGGGCTGCTACGCGGCGTCGGAGCCGACGTGGTATGCGACGAACGGGACGATCCGCACGACGGGCACGCCGTTCGGCTACCTGCGGACGAAGCGCGGCGATTTCGCGGACGGCAGGCTGCACGTCGAATACCGCTGGTGGCGTGAGACGGAAAAGCCGAACTCGGGCGTCTTCGTCCGCCTGTCCGCAGAACGCGGAACGTTCATCCCGACGACCGTCGAGAACCAGCTCTGCCGCGGCATGGCCGGTGACGTGCTGGGGCTCGCGGGCTTCCGTTTCGCAGGCTTCGAGCCGCGGGACGCCTACGACCCCGCCAAGCCCCTATCGGGCATCACAAAGGCCCCGCGCCAGGGGGCGGACGTCGAGAAGCCGTTCGGCGAATGGAATGTCCTGGAGGTCGAGCTCAAGGGCGATACGCTCGTCAACCGCCTCAACGGCGTCGAACTCAATCGCGTGACGGGCCTCTCCGTCGCCAAGGGCGCGATCGCGCTGCAGTCGGAGGGCGGTGCGGCCGAATTTCGCAACGTGTGGTTCGAGGAAGCCGCCCCCGCGGCGGCGCCGGGCGTCGTCCGCGCCGTCATCGGAACCTCCCTCGGAGACATCGAGCTGGAGCTGGATGCGGCGAAGGCCCCGCTCACGGTCGCGAACTTCGTCGCGTACGCGAAGGCGAGCCACTACAAGGACACGGTTTTCCATCGCGTGATCGACGGCTTCATGATCCAGGGTGGCGGCTTTACCGCCGACATGAAGCAGAAGCCGACGCGTCCGCCGGTCAAGAACGAGGCGGCGAACGGTCTCAGGAACGCGCGCGGTACGATCGCGATGGCACGGACGATGGTCGTCGATTCGGCGACGAGCCAGTTCTTCATCAATCTCAAGGACAACGGCTTCCTCGATCACCGCGCGCCGAATCCCCAGATGTACGGCTATGCCGTCTTCGGCCGCGTCACGAAGGGCATGGACGTCGTCGACAAAATCGCGAAGGTGAAGACGGGAAGCAAGGACTGGTTTCAGGACGTTCCCGTCGAACCGGTGGTGATCAAGGGCATTGAGGTCGTCGACTGATGGCCAGAATTCTCTTCCTCTGCCACGGCAACATCTGCCGTTCTCCGATGGCTGAGTTCGTGATGAAGGAACTCGTCCGGCGGGCGGGGCGCACGGATGTCTCCGTCGAGTCCGCCGCGCTTCACACGGACGAGATCGGTAACGACATCCACTACGGGACACGGGGCAAGCTCGTCGAGAAGAAGATTCCGTTCTCGCCCCGCGCAGCCTGGCTGCTTACCGCAGCGAAGGCTCGGGAGTACGATTATCTTGTCGGCATGGACGATTACAACATCGCCGACCTGCGACGTCTCGTCTATCCGGAGGACCGGCCGAAGATCCGCAAGCTCCTCGCCTTCGCCGGCCAGACCCGTGACATCGCCGACCCCTGGTACACGGGAAACTTTGACGCCACTTATGACGACGTCCTGGTCGGTTGCACGGCGCTACTCGCACAGCTCTAGCAAGTCGACCTCTTTTGTCTTTAACACCTGGAACTTCAAAATCCCTTACGATCTCATTCCATCAAGTCTTCGATTGTGCGGCTCATTTCCCCTTTAAATATCCAATCTGCGGCTCGCAATGAGCCGCAGATTTGGTATAATGGAGTTGTTTTGAGCCGCAAGGGGGATTGATATGCAGAACAACCTCTCGGCGTTCAAACGCATCTTCGTCGAACAGGCGGAATTCGCCGTTCACGAGTATTTCTGACGATAAGAGGAAGAGGGAATATGATACGATCCTTTATATACGCTATGTCAGGCATTGCCGCGACGGTGAAGAGCGAGCGGAACATGCGCATCCATCTCGCTG